>JAGRKA010000016.1 GCA_020442475.1 Alphaproteobacteria bacterium
TGGGGGTGGTAGGTTTGAGGGCGCATTGGCGCATTAGAGTCCGTAAGCCCCCTCACCCCAACCCTCTCCCCGTGGGGGAGAGGGAGTTTGATACCTCGCCCCTTGGGGCGGGGTTGTTCATTCCGGGTCAGCTATAATTCGTGGACTATCACTGTTTGAAGGTCTGGCGTATTCACTCCGCCTGCCGTTCCAGATTCTCGATATGCGCCAAAAGATCCTTGGCCTCCAGCCATTCCCGGCTGCCCTCCTTAAGACCGCTCAAGGCTGATTCAGCCTGCTGGCGGGCGTAGGGCAAACGCCGCTGCAAGGTCGCCTCTTCCGCCAGATACAGCTTGGCCAGACTTTCCTCTCCCAAACGTCCGCTTGCCGTAGCCATCAGGCGGTAAATCCGGGCCGAGCGGGGCTCGTCCTTTAAAGCGCGGCGCAGATGTTTGAGCGCCTCCTCCAGTACAGCCCCGTCCCGCCCGGTTTCAATCAAGGCATGGGCCAGTGCCATCCTTAAAAGCGGCGCATCGGGCAGTAATTTGACGGCTTCCCTGTAAGAGGAAACTCCTTCGTCGATCCGTGAAAAATCGACCAGCATTTGCCCTTTAAGCTCATGGAAATAAGGATTTTGCGGCTCCTCCTGAAGCAAATCATCAATCCCGGCCAGTGCCTTGTCGATATCGTTCGTCCGGTATGCGGCAATTGTACGCGCATAGCGGGCGGCAACCGAATGGTCGCGGTCGTCATAAACCCACGGCACGCGCCCCGGATTGATAAAACCCACCAGCTTGGCCTTCATCCGCGCATGCTGCTCGATCCATTCGGGCGGCAAAGGCTTGTCCTTGTAAGGCGAGTTTTTGGCCCGCGCTTCAATCGCCTCTATCCGGTCGCGAGTCAAAGGGTGCGTACGGACATATTCGCTCTGGTTTGAGGCAGGCAGCAATTCCTCTGATTCGATTTTATACATGAAGCTGGCCAGCCCCTGCGGATCCAGAGCCGCCTTCTCAAAAAAACTCAGCGCCGCCTGATCCGCGCTGGATTCATTGACCCGGCTATGAGCAAGAAATTTACGCTGGGCAACGGAATTTCCTCCCGCGATGATCGCGCTGGCCGCCGCCCCGTTTCCGGTCGCAATCGCCGTCCCGATCCCCAGAACAGTCCCCAGAATGCTCTCATAGGATGCCCGCTCCATCGCATCACGGGTAATCACCAGATGCCCGCCGGTAATGTGGCCCATCTCGTGCCCCAGAACACCTATCAACTCACCAGGAGCGTCCGTTTTTTCGATCAGGCCGGTATAGAGGAAAATATTCGCTCCACCTGCAACAAAAGCGTTAACTTGCGGGCTTTCTACCAAAATGATCTTCAGCCCGTTCCGGTCAATCTGCGAAGCCTCAAGCAAAGGCTCCACCCATGTTTTGAGGGTGTTTTCAATTTCGGTATCGCGGATGATATTCGGCCCGCCGCCTTGCGCGCGCGCAGGGAGAGCCGGGGCAAACAGCAGCGCCGCCATAACGAGGCCTGCGCAAAATATCTTCATACTCTGTTTGATGTCGGCCATGTTTTCCATCATCATAAAAGCTGGACCAAACCCCGGCGATCATAGTCGGACCGCCCTAAAAAAGAAATAGAGCATGTCTTTTATTCTTCAATGGATCGACCTTCTCTGGATACCGGCAGCCATGATCGTGGTCCAAAAGCGCCAGCGCTGGTGGACGCTTGCCTTCCTTGGCACCTGCATGCTGATGATGCGTTTGCAAACGGAGATGATGGCCGCTATCGGCTACCCTTCCGGTATTTTGCCTTTGATGCACTCCCCCGTCTTTTTCCGCGGACTCGGCGTTTACAGCGTCTTTTACGCTCTATACCTTCTGCTCGCGCTCTGGTCTCCGAAAACGGAAGGCATGATGCTAATGGCCAGCGCCCTCAGTCTCTTTTTTCTGGCGCTTTTTGTTTCAACACTGTTTATGGTCTTATAAAATGATAAAAGGCCTCCAATGAGCAGAAACAAAGCCAAATCCAAAGTCAAAACCGCCAAAGGGCGCAAAATCTCTTCGACGCGCTGGCTCAAACGCCAGCTTAACGACCCGTATGTGGAGGAAGCGAAAAAGCAGGGCTACCGCTCCCGCGCCGCATTCAAGCTCAAGGAGCTGGACGACAAGCTTGCCTTACTCAAAAGCGGGATGAGCGTTGTAGACCTGGGTGCGGCGCCGGGCGGCTGGTCGCAAGTCGCAGCGCAAAAGGGCTGCACGAAAATCGTCGCGATCGATTTGCTGGAAATCGATGAAATCTCCGGCGTTGATTTCATCCAGATGGATTTCATGGATAACGAAGCGCCCAATACGCTCAAAGAGATGCTCGGCGGGCAGGCCGATATTGTCCTCTCCGATATCGCGCCCAACACGACCGGCCACAAACAAACGGACCATTTGCGTATTATGGCTGTAGTGGAGGCTGCACACCTGTTCGCCACCGAAGTCCTCAAACCCGGCGGGACCTTTATTGCGAAAGTCTTTCAGGGCGGCGCGCAAAACGAACTGGTTGCGCAGATCAAAAAGGATTTCGCAAGCGTCAAGCACATCAAACCCGCCGCCAGCCGGAAAGAAAGCTCGGAAACCTATCTTGTCGCAACCGGTTTCCGGGGGTGAATGAGGGCATAATTTTTGATTTTTGGCGATCACGGATTCCCTCGTCATTGCGAGGAGGTGCGTTAGCGCCGACGCGGCAATCCATCCTTAAATCGTAAAGTCCTATAGCTGGATCGCCACGCTCCCGCTGGTCGCTCGCGATGACGATTTTTTGTAAATAACACGATCAAAAATCACACATAATCCCGTTAAACGCCGAACGCTTTACGTCCAGCGCGCAGGAGTCGCGGGCGCGTTGTAATCCAGTGGATCAAGTAAATCGAGAAGAGGATTTTCCCCAGCACGGATATCCGCCCAGCCTGCCGCCTCCGGGCGCTCCAGCACCGTGAGCGTGCCGGGGGCGTAACCGCCCGTCAGCCGGTTCATCAGCGCAGGCGCATTTTCCTGTGCAAGCCGGGCCGCGAGGACGTGAATTCCCGGATTATGTGCGACGATCAAAACGGAGGAGACCTCATCACTGATTTCTCTCAAAGCCCATAGCAGCTCCTCCTCAGGCGCATTATAAAGCGCATCCGGAAACTCTACCCGTGCCAGTTCGTGCTCGAAATGACGCGCCACCCCTTCGAAGGTCTGACGAGTCCGCAAAGCGGGAGAGCATAAAACAACTTCCGGCATATAGGTTTTTTTGCGCATCAGCGCCCCAAGCGCCCGCGCATCGGCCTCCCCTTTTGGAGAGAGCCTGCGCGCCTTATCTCCCCCCTCACCGGAAGGAAGCGTCTGCGCATGCCTGAGTAAAAAAAGCCGCTTATTCATAAATATCCGAATCTTTTGAAATTTTATATTTCACAATTGTCTGATTCTTCAGACCGACCGCAACCTGTCCCTTTTTAAGGGCCAGCGCCTCACGGCCAAAAATCTCATAACGCCAGCCGGATAACGCGGGGATATCGGCCTTGTCATCCAGCGCCAGCTGTTCGAGATCATCAGCAGAGGCAATCAGCTTCGCCGCAACATCATTCTCGCTGGCTTGAATTTTGAGCAACATACGCAAAATGTCAATCACCGGCGACAGGGACGAAGGCACGGGGTTTTTCTTTTCAGGCTGCGGCCATGTGGTCTTGTCGGAGGATAGCGCCTTCGTGATCAAATCCAGTATCTCACGACCCGCCTGCTTAGCAGGCATATCCTGCGGCATACCACGAATTTTCTTCAGCTCTTCCGGCGTTTTGGGCATTTGCGCGGCCATGTCGGCTAATGTCTCATCGCGCAAAACCCACGGGCGGGGAATATCCTTGTCCTGCGCCCTTTTTTCACGCCAAGCGGCCAATTCACGCAGGACAGCAAGTGTTTTGGGTTTAGGAGAACGAATCTTAACCCGTTGCCACGCCTCTTCCGGCTTGTTTTCATAGGTGGACGGCGCTGTCAGAATGCTCTCCTCCTCAAAAACCCAAGAGGTCCGCCCGCGCCGCTCCAGCTCTTCGGAGAGGTGACGGTAAATCCCGACAAGATGCGTCACGTCCCCCAGCGCGTAATCAATCTGCTTCCGGCTCAAAGGCCGGTGCGCCCAGTTGGTGAATTGTACGCTTTTATCAAGCTGTCCGCCCGTGATGTTCCGCACCAGCGACTCATAGCCGACCGAATCGCCGTATCCGCACACCATCGCGGCGATCTGCGTATCGAACAGGGGCGCGACCACCTGACCCGTCAGATTGTAAAAAATTTCAAGATCCTGCCGCGCCGCATGAAAGACTTTCAAAATGCCGGGATCGGAGAGCAAGGCGAAAACGGGCGCAAGATCCAGCCCTTTCACCAGTACGTCGATGGCCCAGGCCTGCCCGTCCGGCGTCCCGATCTGGATCAGGCATAATTTGGGATAATAGGTTTTCTCCCGCAGAAATTCCGTATCTACCGTCAGGAACTCGTACGCAGCAAGCTCTGTACAAAGAGCGCTCAGGGCATTTTGGTCTGTGATAATCATTTATGCTTTTTAACGCGAAGAGGAGAAGAAGCGAAGGATTCTTTATTAAAAACAGAATTTTTTGCACTCTGTCGTTACAATGACGGAAGTTTATACTGATTTTGCAAATATCCTTTGCGTCTTCGCGTCTTGGCGGTTAAAAAACGAAGCTGGAAAAGGATTTTAAAAACATGCACAGCTACAGAACACATACTTGCGCACAGCTCAGAAAAGATCATGAAGGACAAGAAATCCGCCTCTCAGGCTGGATTCACAGAATCCGCGATCATGGCGGCGTGCTGTTCATTGATCTTCGCGATACGCACGGCATCACGCAATGCGTCGTGGATGAAGGCTCTCCCTTGCTGGCCGAAGTTGAGAAATGGCGCGTGGAATCAGTTGTCACCATTACGGGGACGGTGCTGGCCCGTACGCCCGAAACGGTCAACCCGAAGATGGAAACAGGAGAGATCGAAGTCCGAATCGAGCAGGCTGAACTGCAATCTGCCGCAGACATCCTCCCCTTCCAGGTTGCTGAAGATGACGGAGCCGGAGAAGATATCCGTCTGCGCTACCGCTATCTGGATCTGCGCCGGGAGAAAATGCAGAGGAATATCCGCCTGCGTAACGCGGTGATTACGTCTTTGCGCCAGCGCATGCAGGCACAAGGCTTTCAGGAATTCCAAACCCCGATCCTCACGGCCTCCTCACCGGAAGGGGCGCGGGATTTCCTTGTCCCCAGCCGTTTACATCCCGGCAAGTTCTACGCTCTGCCGCAGGCGCCGCAGCAATTCAAACAGCTTTTGATGATGTCCGGCTTCGACCGGTACTTCCAGATTGCACCCTGTTTCCGCGACGAAGACAGCCGTGCTGACCGTTCTCCGGGGGAGTTTTACCAGCTCGATATGGAGATGAGCTTTGTCACGCAGGACGACGTGTTCGGCGTGATCGAGCCTGTCATGACCGGCCTGTTCGAAGAGTTCGGCGCGTTCACAGGCGAAAAGCGCGCTGTGGCGGAAACGCCCTTCCCGCGTATTGCGTATAAGGATGCTATGCTCAAATACGGCTCTGATAAACCGGATCTGCGCAACCCGCTCGAAATCGCGGATGTAACGGAGATCTTTGCCCGTGATGATGTGGAATTTAACGCCTTTAAGAACGTCATCAAAAAGGGCGGAGTCGTCCGCGCCATCCGCGCCCCCAAAGTCGCCGATCAGCCGCGCAGTTTTTTCGACAAGCTCAACGCTTGGGCGCAAGGTGAAGGCGCGCCGGGGCTGGGCTATGTACTGTTCGAAGGCGGTGAAGGCAAAGGCCCGATCGCTAAATTCATTCCTGCGGACGCGCAGGATGCGTTGCGAAACGCTACAGGCGCCGCCGACAGCGACGCCCTTTTCTTCGTTTGCAATCAGGAAGCGCAGGCCGCTAAATTCGCAGGCCTCGCTCGCGACCGGATTTGCAGCGACCTGCCCGAAGGCCATGAAGCCGCCCGCGAAAGCGGTGTATTCAAATTCTGTTGGATCGTCGATTTCCCGATGTTCGAAATGGAGGAAGGCACCGGCAAGATCGAATTCTCCCACAACCCGTTTTCCATGCCGCAAGGAGGCATGGAAGCGCTGGAAAACATGGACCCGCTCAAAATCAAGGCATGGCAGTATGATATTGTCTGTAACGGGATAGAGCTGTCCTCCGGTGCAATCCGAAACCACAAACCCGAAATCATGGAGAAAGCCTTTGGGATCGCCGGATATGATAAATCCGTTCTGGAAGAAAAATTCGGCGGTATGCTCGCGGCGATGCGTTTTGGCGCGCCACCCCACGGCGGGATTGCGCCGGGGATTGACCGGATCGTGATGTTGCTGGCCGATGAGCCGAGCATTCGTGAAGTGATTGCCTTCCCGATGAACGGGCAAGCGCAGGATCTCATGATGAACGCCCCCGGCGAGGCGGACCCCGAGCATTTAAAAGAACTGCATATCAAACTCAATTTGCCTAAAGAAAAAATCAAGAGCGAAGAGGCTGCTTAAGCGGCCTCCCTTGCTTTTGCGGGGTAGGTATAGCCTGCCCAAAATAAATTGATTCAAAATTTACACCTTTTTGCTTTCCCCGCGCACGCGGGGATCTTTTGAAATCATATACTTAAGGCCCCCGCTTTCGCGGGGGAGGCACAATCATTTTAAAATGGTTAAGCTATATGATCATTTTGTCTGATGTGAGCTATAAAGCGTCCCGGACAGCATCGATAATGTAATCCTGAGTCTCCGGCTCCAGATAGGGATGCATTGGCAGACTGATCACCGCACCGGAGAGCTTTTCTGAAACAGGCACGCCGCCACTGACGGAGGGGAAGTGGCTGTAACCGGATTGCCAGGAAAGCGGAATCGGATAATATACGGCTGTCGGTACGCCTGCTGCCTTGCAACGCGCGGCAAAGGCTTCGCGGTCTGCGCCTTCCGGCAATACGAGTGTGTATTGCGCCCATGCGCTTGTTGCGCCGTCAATCAGGCGCGGGACGGACACAACATCGGCCAGCCCCTCATGATAGCGCTGTGCAACCGCTTGGCGGCGTGTAATCTCATCCGGGAAAATTTTCAGTTTTTCGAGCAGAATTGCCGCCTGCACTGTATCCAGCCGGGCGTTCATACCGACACGGACATTGTCGTATTTATCCGAACCTTTGCCGTGTACGCGGATTGAGCGCAAAATAGAGGCCAGCTCTTCGTCGTCTGTAAAGATCGCACCACCATCACCGTAACAGCCCAGCGGTTTGGCCGGGAAAAAGCTGGTTGAGGTCGCCAAGCCCCACGTCCCGACTTTCCGGCCATCAAGCTGCGCGCCGAAACCTTGCGCGGCATCTGCCATCACCCACAACCCATGCTCTTCGGCAATCGGCACAATCGCGTTGTAATCCGCAGGCTGGCCGAACAGATCGACCGGGATCACCCCGGCGGGCTCCAGCCCGGCCTCTTTTGCCTCTTTGATCGCTCGTGCCAAAGACGCCGGGTCCATGTTAAAGCTGTCCTCCAGCACATCGACGAAATAGGGCACCGCGCCCATCCAAGCGACGACCTCCGCCGTAGCGACGAAGGTAAAGGCCGGAACGAATACCGCCTGCCCCGGTTTTACACCCTTGGCCATCAGCACCATCGCCAGCGAATCCGTCCCACTGGAGCAGGACACGCAATATTTCGCGCCGCAAAAGGCGGCCAGTTCGCTTTCCAGCGCTTTAACCTGCGGTCCCATGATATATTGCCCTTCATGCACGGCTTCCAGCACAGCCTTATCAAGCGCGCCCGCGATCCGCTCGCGCTGGGCCTGCAAGTCGATAAAGGCGATAGAGGGCGTGTCCTGCATATCTTTAGGGGCGGCGTTACTCATGTGACATAAGCTCCTTTAGCTTTATTGTGTTTTCTCTCTCAGGCCTGAGGGTGTTTCCTCATAAGCGCGGCCTTCGACCGGGCAAATCAGATCATCGCCCAGCTTCATTCCGGCGTGACTCATCCAGCCGATCCGCCGCGCGGGAACGCCCGCCATCAGCGCGTGATCCGGCACGTCTGCGGCCACAACAGCGCCTGCGGCGATAAAACAATAAGCGCCCAGCGTATGACCGCAAACGATCGTAGCATTCGCGCCGATTGTTGCCCCCGTTTTGACACGCGTTTCCAGAAACTCACCCCTGCGGTTGATTTCCGCTCTTGGGTTATTAACGTTGGTAAAAACGCAGGACGGGCCGCAAAAGACGCCTTTTTCAAGATGCACGCCTTTATAAACGGAGACATTATTCTGGATCTTACAATTTTCGCCGATTGTGACATCCGGCCCGATCACGCAGTTTTGCCCGATATTGACATTTTCACCGATCACAGTTCCCGGCAATACATGGCAAAAATGCCAGATTTTTGTGCCCTTGCCGATTGTCGAAGGCTCATCGACATAGGCGCTTTCGTGAATAAACGGATCATCCGTGCTTTGTACTGCTTCCGAGCGCATATCTAGGCCGCCTTTTTCTGCTGTTTTTGGGCCTTGATCGCCCGGTCTGCACGGTTAAGCACTTTGAGCACCCGCAAACCCTCTTCGCCGTCCGTTCTGGGCGTTTTACGTGCCGCGACACATTCCAGGAAATGCGCGCATTCATCGCGCAGCGGCTCCGATTCCACCAGCGGCACTGCTACACCGTCTGCCTTGCGAATATCCGGCAGCTCTTGCGTAACCTCGATTTTGTGCGGATAATGGATCAGCTTTGTTTCCCAGCCTTCACGGTCGTCGAACACGGCCATACCGTTTTCCCCGATCACCACGAGCTTTTGCTCTTTGAATGGATTAATCCACGAGACGTTCACATGTGCGCCCAGCCCGCTGGGAAAACCCATATGAATGGCGGCGATATCCTCGATCTCCGGGTGGGTCTGGCAGCTCCCGACTGCTTCGACTGTTTCCGGTAAAATCCCCCCCGCAAGGCTGAGGATCATGGAAACGTCATGCGGTGCAAAGCTCCAGAGTACGTTTTCCTCGCGCCGGATTTTCCCGAAACTTAGGCGGTTGGAGTAAATATAACGAAGCGGCCCGAACGTCCCGGCATCAGCCATCTCTTTGAGTTTTAAAAAGCCGGGATGGTAATGCAGCAAATGTCCAACCATCAGGATTCGGCCCTTTTCAGCGGCCAGCGCGCACAAGGCCTGCGCATCCTCGTCGCGGAGGCAAACCGGTTTTTCAACATAAACGTCCTTTCCGGCCTGAAGCGCGGCATGCGCCATCTTGAAATGAAGCGGCGCGGGGGAGGCCAGAACGAGCGCCTGAATATCCGGCGCCTGCAACGCTTCCTCAAAGGATAGAGCCGGGACATCATATTCAGCGCTGAACTTCTGAGCTGTTGCGGGATCGTAATCACAAACGCTGTGCAGCGCGCCTAAAGCGTGAAAATTCCGCACAAGGTTTTTCCCCCAGTGCCCGCAGCCAATGACGCTGACTTTAACGCCTTCAGTCATGATTTTTCCAATTTTCTATGTCTTAACGATATGCGCGGCCTTAAAGCCGTGCTTTTCAAACCCGTTGCGGCTGTCTACGATCAGCTTGCAGTGTTCCGCAAGGGCCGCATAATCGAAATTGTCGTGATCTGTAGCCAAAAAGGCCGCATCATAACCACGGAGGCGCTCTGGCGTTGGGTCAATGCTCCTGCGCCCGGCCAGCGGCGCATGTTCGCGCGTTGCAGGAATTTCGGGCAGATACGGGTCTAGATAATCAACCTGTGCGCCGCGACTTTCCAAATTTTCAAGAATCTTCAAAGACGGGCTTTCGCGCATATCATCCACATTGCGCTTATAGGCAAGCCCAAGCAGCAGGATTTTTGAACCTTTAAGGCTTTTCTCCGCATGGGTGCTCAGCGCCTCGGCCAGATTATCCGTCACGTAACGGACCATATTGTTATTGATTTCGCCAGCCAGCTCGATAAAGCGCGTATGCACGTCGAACTCGCGGGCCTTCCATGTCAGATAAAACGGGTCGATCGGGATGCAGTGCCCCCCTAGACCCGGCCCCGGATAGAAGGGCATGAAGCCGAAAGGTTTCGTCTTGGCCGTATCAATCACTTCCCAGATATCAATGCCCATTCTGGAATAAACGACTTTCAGCTCATTCACGAGCGCGATATTGACCGCCCGGAAGATATTCTCCGTCAGCTTTACCGCTTCCGCCGTTTCAGGGGAGGACACACCGACAACTGTACCGATAAACTTGCTATAGAGCGCCGTAGCCAGTTTGAGTGCATCTTCACCATCCCCGCCGACGACCTTGGGCGTGTTATGCGCGCTGAACTGCGCATTGCCGGGATCTTCGCGCTCCGGTGAATAGGCCAGAAAGAAATCCTGCCCGGATTTAAGCCCTGTTTCCCGTTCCAGAAGCGGCTTCATCACTTCTGTCGTCGTCCCCGGATAGGTCGTGGATTCCAGCGTCACCAGTTGCCCCGGCTTCAAGTAACGCGCAACCGTTTTTGTTGTTTCGATTACATATGTCAGATCAGGTTCGCGTTGTTTCGTCAGGGGTGTAGGCACGCAAATAATGACTGCGTCCGCGTCGGCGAGGCGCTCCGGCGTGATCGTCGCCCGGAATTTCCCGGACTCTGCGATCTCCTTGATACGCTCGGAGCGTATATGTTTGATCGGAGACACCCCGTTATTGAGTTGATCGACCCGTTTCGTATCCAGATCAAGGCCGATAATATCAAAACCGTTGGAAAACAGGGCGTCCACAAGGGGAAGGCCTACATAGCCCAGACCGACCACTGCAACGCAAGCCTGCGCCGTTTGAAATTTTTTGAGAATCTCCGGAAGATTAACGCCGCCTTCCGGTTGCTGTGTTTGAAGGGTCTGGGCCATCATATAATATCCTGAGTGCAATATCTTAAGTACGAGATCCTGCCGGTGCGTACGTCCGCGCTGTATATTAGAAGAAAATCCCGGATTCGCAAGCTTTTTCCGGGGTTACGCCTTTTCATCCTTTTGCCGCCTGAAAAGCTCCAGTCCAATCTCGTCCAGCTCCGCAGCCTCTTTCCGGTTCAGCGCATCCTCTTCAGCCTGCACGCGGCGCTCTTGCGTAATTTCAATCTTTTTAAACGCGGCAAAGCTTGTGCGCATATCCTCCTGCGCGGCTTGAATACGTATTTCCAGCTTGCTTCTGGCTTCGTCTATATCGGCGACGCGCGTCTTGACGGCTTCGGAGTAGGGGCCGAAATAAGAGAGCATATCTGCTTCCATCTCCCGGAGTTTCTCGCGCTCTTCCTCAAGCTGGTCCAGCAGGGTTTTCTTCTGGTTTGCAAGTTCCTCGGCCTGCCGGTAAAGCTCGGCCAGAAATTTACGCTTTTGCTCCAGCGCATGCTTGCGGACACGGATCAACGGATCAAGATCGGCCATACTCCCTTACCCCGTCAAAGAGCCGGACAGCCTGCAATATCAGGAACAGTTCAAGCGGGAACGCTCCTGATCCGCGCGGCGCAAAACCGGCGCAGGCGCAGAAACGCCGTCCTTCCCAAGCTGATCCAGCGCAACGCAGGCATCGTCCTTATTTCCCATCCCGGCCAGCGACATGCCAAGTTTCAGGAGATTATCACCGGCCTTCTGTCCTTTCGGATCTTTTTGATAGGCTTCGGCAAAAATACGTGCCGCCCGTTCAAAATTTCCCCGTACGTAAAAAGTTTCGCCAAGCCAGTAGCGCGCATTTCCAGCCAAGGCATGGGTCGGATAGCGATTAACAAAATCCTGAAACTCTTTTTCCGCCGCATCATACTGGCTGTTTTTCAAAAGCGCGAAGGCGTTCTCATAGCTGGCCGTTGCCGGATCAGCAGCCTGAGAGGCCGCGGAAGCGCTACGCCCTGCCCCCGAAGGCTCCACATAGGTTCCAAGGCTGTTTTCAGCCCCCGGTGTCTGATTGCCGGATGTCCATTGATAGCCCGAATTCGCAGTCGGCTGGGGCGGCTGCTGTGCGCTATTAGCGGCAGATGAGCTCTGCGCAGTATAGGGCGCACCGGTGCCGCTACTGCGGAAACTACCGGCGGACGAAGAAGAACGCCCCCCCTCCAGATCGCCGATCCGCACCTCCAGATCGCCGGTCACACGCTCAAGCTCTTCACGGAGTCTGCGCGTCTCATAGGCCTGCTCTTCCAGTTTTCCGCGCATATCCTGAAGCTCCCGCTCCATCTGCTGTAAGCGGATTTCCACCCCGCCCTGAGACGCGGCGTCCCCACCTCTGGATACCGCAGCGGCAGGGGGCTGCTCTCCACGGTAAACGGCACGGCTCAGCGTTTCGATTTCATTTTCGATCCGGCTGAGTCTGTTATTCATATCCCGTGCTGACTGTGCCATGGCGACAGGTGCAGCTGCGGAGATGCCCAGAAGGAAAAGGCCTGAACAGAGGCAGGCCTTTTTTACAATATTTTGATAAGAGGAGCGTGTCATATCCTAGTCGACTTTCATGACGCCCCGGCGGTTTTGCGCCCAGGCTGATTCATTCGCACCCGGAACGGCGGGCCGCTCCTTACCGTAGCTGACAGTCGAAATCCGGCGCGGGTCAATTCCCAGTGCGACCAGATAGTTCTTTACAGCATTCGCCCGGCGCTCACCCAAAGCAAGGTTGTACTCACGGGTTCCGCGTTCGTCGGCATGGCCTTCGATCGTTACGTTTAGTCCGGCATGCTGCGTCAGCCAGTTGGCTTGGTTATCGAGCGTCATGCGGGCTTCGTCGCTCACATCATAACGGTCGTAACCAAAAAAGATGCGATCCCCGACATTCGTGACCAGATCGGCCTGCGTCCCTGCGGCAGGACCTTGATTCTGCGTGTCGTAAATTTCAGAGAGCGGGCCTTCCGTAATGCCTTCACGCTCGGCACTCGTCTGGCCGTCCACCGCAGACGTATCTTCCGTCGTCGAACAGGCGGACACCGCAAATATAACGGCAAAAATCATGAGGTAACGCGCAAGCATATGTTTTCTCCTTCAGGTAGCTTGGGTCTGCGGCTCGAAAGCCGAGTCGGTTCAATTAATAGGCGTTTCAAGGGCTGCTTGCAAGAGGATAGCGCCTTTTTGAACACAGCTTTCCGTACGAAAATTTTCTAGAAAAAATAGATTTGCGGGGAGCCAAAATAAAAGCATACAGAACAGACTATTAGGCCACAGGTCCCGATCAGTTCGTTTTACGGGACGCCTTTTCCTCAAGGCCGGACATACCAAAACGCTCTTCCAAAACGGCAAAAACCTCGCCGGGAGGAATATCGTGATGGGACAGCATCACCATCAGGTGAAAAATGAGGTCTGCCGATTCGCTCCGAAGCGCGCCCCGAATCGTCTGGTCTTCCGGGCTTTTCTCAAGCCGAAGTGCCTCAGCGATCGTTTCTTCGGCCTCTTCCGTCAATTTTCCCGACATTTTGCCGACACCCTTTTTATAAAGGCTGGCAACGTAGGAGCTTTCCGGATCGGCGCTTTTGCGCGACTGAAGCACGTCATACAGACGGTTTAAGATGTCATCGTTCATAATAGCTATAATCGCACCGGAATACCGGCTTTGTCCATAACTTCTTTCGCCTGCGCGACCGTATATTCGCCGAAATGGAAGATGGAGGCCGCTAAAACCGCTGATGCGTGCCCGTCCCGGATGCCCTCGACCAGATGCTCGAGCGTCCCCACGCCGCCCGAGGCGATGACCGGCACCTTCACAGCATCGGCGACCGCCCGTGTCAGCTCGATATTGAAACCCTGTTTCGTGCCGTCACGATCCATTGATGTCAGGAGAATCTCTCCCGCCCCGTAACCCGCCATACGCTGCGCCCATTCGACGGCATCCAGCCCGGTAGCCTTGCGCCCCCCATGGGTGAATATTTCCCAACCCGGCGAGCCGTCAGATTTTGCCTTCGCGTCAACAGCCACGACGATACATTGATCACCGCATTTGCGGGCGGCTTCGCGTACGAATTCAGGGTTTTTTACGGCAGCCGAGTTAATTGCGACCTTGTCCGCCCCGGCATTGAGGAGCGCACGAATATCTTCAACGCAGCGCACCCCGCCCCCGACGGTCAGCGGCATAAAAATCTCTTCAGCCACATGGCGGACAACATCGATGATCGTACCCCGGTTATCAACGCTGGCCGTGATATCAAGGAAGCACAGCTCATCCGCGCCCTGCGCCTGATACAAGCGCGCTTGCTCCACGGGGTCGCCCGCATCCACCAGATCGACAAAATTCACGCCCTTGACAACCCGGCCGTTATCCACGTCGAGGCAGGGAATAATTCTGGTCTTGAGGGTCACTGGAACTGCGCGCCTTCTTTGGTGTAAAGCCCGATTGTGTCGCCCGTTTCAGCATGCTGGATAGAAAACATGCCCTGAGGCGAATCAGTCATACCGAAGATGTAATCAACCGTCTCAAGCACTCGGCGGCGGTCCAGAGCCGATAGCTCCATAAAAGTCCGCCCGACCTCCAAAACCGGTACGTCGTCCTTAACGAACTGATTCGTAATGATGCCGTCCGCATAAAATCTGTCGATTACCGCGACTTGCCCGCCGCGATCGGCGATCCAGTCCTGCGGCACCCACGGATCGTTCTCCCACTGGACATTATGCCGCGTCTTGGCGTCTTCCAGATAGGGCCGGGTTTCGGAATGGTCCTTATTATTCGCACAGGCAGACAAGCCGGTGGCAAGACACAAAGCGGCAAACAGGCTTAAAAAACGCATTATCGGAGTTCCTTCGGTTTTCAACGTCATTTTAACGAATTTCATGCTACCTTAAAGGAATGTTGAGTACCATTACAATAGCGCTTTCAGGTTTGGAGGCCGCTTCAAAGCGGCTGAGCGCCGGCGCGTCCAATATTGCGAACGTCCAGACCGCCGGTTCTCTGGAGCCGGGCGGGAAGGCACCTTATACGCCGCTGGATACACAGCAGACCGCTCAGACGGATACGCAAGGGAACGGGCAGGGTGTGCGCGCCGACTTCGTCCCCCGGCAAAATCCGTTCGTTCCGGCTTTCGATCCCGATTCGCCCTTTGCCGATGAAAAAGGCATTGTGGGCCTGCCGAACGTCAATCTGGCGGAAGAGGCCGTAAATATCAACCTGGCCGAGCTTCAGTTCAAGGCGAACATCAAGACGATTGAAACTGCCTCCGAGTTATCCGAAGAGCTTTTAAAGATTTTCGACGAGGAAGTTTAGGGCATACAAATTTTTCAGTTTTGTCATCCCCGCGAATGTCCTGCATAAGCAGGGCATTTTATCGGCGGGGATCCGGGAAAGGCGAGCGGCTTTGCCGCTCCCATATGGATCCCGTTCGTGCAGACTTTCGCTTCGCGAAAGCACCAACGGGATGACAAACACTGTATCAATATTTCAAGATACGGCTATATTTTGCTTTTTGCTCCGGTTGGCTTGGCGTCTTCGCGTCTTGGCGATTCCGGCGGGGTTTTCACTACAGAGGCTGCTCTAAATAAACGGATCATACGCCCATTGCAGCAAGGCTTGCCGCTGGCGGGGGCGGCAGAGGAGATCGCCGGGGATGCAGTTCGCCCGAATTTGCCCGGCATGGCGACGAAAGGCCCGCCAGCGTTTGATTTGCGCTGCGTCCACTTCCGGGATGCGCCGCCCCAGATAATAGCGGCAATACCATTGAAACCAGCCGCGCGGGTCCGGACCGATAATCCAACCCTTTTCGCGCCAGATTTCTAAGGACTGGCGGCTTTTGACCCCGAAACAGTTCAGGGACGGGTCAGGCTTGTCGCTCAGCTTTGCGCCTTCGAACCAGTCCGTGGGCAGTTCATCCCGGCAATCATTGCAATATTTGCCTTCGAAAACGCCACGCCGGAGCATCTCCTTCGGGGTTAAAAACGGCTCGAAACCGTCCGCGAAATCCTCACCCACAGGCGCCTCCAACACATAGCTATAGCCGGTTTGCATTGTGTCGTTCACATCAATGCGCGCGCCGGGGCGGTAAAGCGTCGTCAAAATCGGCCTCCTGAACAGGGCTGTATACCTGCACGCATCATACCGATATAATGCGGATCATGAAATTCGTCTTTTTCGGCTATGATTTTATGCTTCCCTGTATCCGCCGCTTGCAGGCCGAGGGGCACGAGCTGGTCGGTCTGATGGGTTTTGAATGTGACAATATCTTCAATTTCAATACGGGGTGTCAGGAACTCGCCAGATCATGCGGCGCGCCCTTTATTCTCTCACCTGCGCAGGATATCCATATCGAGGATTTTCTGGACCGGGGCGCGGAGGTTTTTTTCGCTGCGGGCTATCCGTTCAAAATCCCGCCTATCGATGAAGCCCGCGCTTTCGCGCTCAATTTGCATCCGGCCTTTTTGCCAAAAGCGCGGGGAATTATGCCTGTGCCGCATATCATTATGAATGAGGATCAAGAGGCGGCAGGGTTGAGCTTGCACAAAATGACGCAAAAATTTGATCAGGGCGCCATCCTTTCCCGGCAAGATTTTGCGCTCTCTCCGCGTGAAACCGTTGAGACCTATAGCGCAAAAGTCGCCATCCGCGCCCCCGATATGATCGCCCGCGCTTTTGCGGATTTGCCTGCCTTGTGGGAAAACGCACAAGCCCAGAATGAAGAAGACGCCTCGTACTATCCGCCGCCGGGCGATGATATGCGCATGATGGATTGGTCAAAGAGCGTTGCCGAAATAGACAAGACCGGGCGGGCCTTTGGCCGTTTCGGTGCGTTGGCAGCCTTTGACGGGATGCTTTGGGCTGTTTACGGCTATGATTTCTGGGAAGAGGCGCACAGCCTCATCCCCGGCACGATCGCCGCTCGCATGAGCCGCGAGATCGTTATCGCCGCAAAGGACGGGTTTATCTGTTTAAAGGATTATATTCATTTGAGCCGATAATGGCTCTACCCCTCACGCATCAAAGCCATTAGTTCAGCGCCAAGAATCAAATCGTGTTCGTGGCCGAATTTCTGCTTGCGCAGGCGGCCCTGCCGGTCCAGCAGGATCAGGGTCGGCGTGCCTTGCAGATTATAGCTGCGCATCGTCTTGGGCAGTGGATCGCTTTTGACGCCGGACGGTTCGTCGATTGCGACCGGGAATTCGATTTTATATTCATGTATGAAGGCTTTGAGCGATTCCTCGCCCATCGCTTCGTGATGTTCGAAAACGCTGTGCAGGCCGATCACAGCCAGATCGCCACCGGAAAAGGCCGCATGGACCCGGCGCGCTTGCGGGATGGAATGTTCTACGCAGCCCGGACACAGCATTTGAAAGGCGAAAATGGCGACGACCCGCCCGCGCAAAGCCTCAAGAGTTAAAGGCTCCTGTGCATTTAACCATTTATATATGCTTAGTTCGGGGGCGTCTTTAAAGGCCTGTGTCATATGAATGTCCTTCCGAATGCTGAAAGCGCTAAAAAAACGGGGCGCCCCGAATAATTCGGCACGCCCCGCTTCCTTCGATGTCAAATCACTCGACCTTTCCGGGCAGGGATAGGTCGCCCGAGGCCACATCGAACACGTCAACGACACATAAAAGAGGCGCGTGCGCGCTCTCATTGACACGCAAGCCCGATGTCACGCCGTCAAAGGCAACGCCCTGAAGCTCTTTCGCATTGCGGAAGGGCACGCGGACCATGACTTCCTGTTCGTTGATCACCGGAGAATATCCGGGGCTGTCGATCAGGATCGGCAGGCCGGGCCATGTCGCAGGCAGTTTCGGCGTTGCACCAGCTGGAATGTCCTTGACCTTCAGGGCGCCTTCACCGCAAGCATCGTCGGGGACCAGCACGACCCAATGAGAGTGCCAGACCGTACCGTCATTGCCCAGATCGCCGTCGCCATTCTCATCGAAAAGCGGCGTGTCGTCGAAATCCGGGTGCGAGGTAATTGCCATGGACAGAATACCTTGCTCTTTTTCGAATCCAACGGCTTCGCTGTCGATCTTCGTCGGCCAGACATAAGAGAAGACATCGCTGCCTTCGAGTTTACCCGTTGGTGTCGGCTTGGATGTTCCTGCCTTCTCGCTAACGCGCATTTTGAAAGTCAGCCAGTTATCGCTGGCCTCCACATTGGCATGCACGATATCAAACGCAGCCATCTTGGCATTGCCGGCCTGCGCGCTGATTTGATCGGCTTGAGCCGGGAATGACGCAAGCGCTGAAGACAGGAGCGCTACCGCGCCCACGCCTAAAAGTTTTTTACTAATGATCCGCATCAAATAATCTCCTTCCATGTTTTCTTTGACGGGTTACACAACAGGTTCCGGGCACCCTTCCATTTGAAGAATGTAATAGCCATCCTTCTTGATGGTGCCTTGAACGACGGGGTTGGCATGCTCGGAATGGCAGTACCGGCAGTGGGATTGGTCGAGTTTTTGCGGGTCTTCACCGATCCCGGCCAGCCATTTACGCGCATATTCTAAAGCCTTGTCACCGCCGGTTCCACGTTCGACGAATACGTCGAAATGGATGACCGCGCCTTGTTTCGAGGTCGCATAAGTATCGTAAACATCTATCTGCATAGGTCTATTCTCCCTTCTTGCTCGTTTTCGCCCTGCTTATCGGACGTGGATCGTGATCTCGTCAGACGCTACGACCGGATTGTGCGGCACATGCGCAGGATCGGCGAAAACGAGTTGCAGCTTGTGATCCCCAGGCGGCAGATCCAACGTCGTTTCCGTCTGTCCTTTCCCAAAATGCACGTGATGCTCGTCCGCAGGAATTCCGGTTTCTGCAATTTCCGGCGTCAGGCCCGCGTCAATGAAGAGGTGGTGGTGTCCGACATTTTCGAACACCTCATTATCCACACCGGCGGGCGCGACACCCATGCCCTTAAGGCCGAATATAACCGTAAAGGGCGAGTGCACCGTTTGCCCGTCTTCCAGATTGACGAAATAGACTTCCGCACCCGCCGGAGAGGGGGACTCTCCGGCAAGGGCGGGGCCTGACACAAGGCACAACGCAGTCAACAAAGTCAAAGCCGTTTTCATTTTATAATCCTCGGTTTCTTTCTGGCCGTTAAAGCCGTTTAGAAGAGTCCTGAAAGTTTACGCCGCGTTGCGCAATCCGACTTTCGGGAAATCAACCGGCACGTCGAACGCCACATTCGTGTAGTTCGTAAAGATGTTCAACGCGACATGCGCGAGAATCTCCGCGATATCTTCGTCGCTGAAACCGGCAGCCCGAACCGCCTCGACATCGGCTTTGGAAATGCCCGCACGGTCCTTGACGATCTTCGCGGCAAAATCCAGAGCGGCCTGCGTTTTTGGATCGGAAGAACGCCCCGCCTGCGCTGCGGCCATATCCTGTTCGCTGACGCCTGCCTTCTGGCCAAGCAGCGTATGGGCAGCCAGACAATATTCGCAGCGGTTCAGATCAGCGATCAGAACGGCAATCTGCTCGCCCAGTTGCGCACCCAGTTTACCCTTACCCAGAGCACCGAAAGAGGTCCACATACTCTCAAGAGCAGCCTCGGAATTGCCGATCGTTTTAAACATGTTCGGCACGACGCCAAACGCGCCGTTAATCTGTTCAAAAAGCTCTTTATGAGAGCCTGAGGTTTGTTCCGGGTTTACAAGCGGTAAATGTGACATAGTAAAAGCCTTTCATTTCTGATTTTACCTATTAGTTTGGATGCCAAACTGTATAAGGTCAGTATATAGCACAAAAAAAATGATTGTCAATATAGTTTAGATACGATACTATAAAAAGATGATGAGTGATGTTCGTATATGGTTAGACCGTCTTTCGTCCCTGCATAAGAGCCAGATGCGTAAAGCAGCCTGTGCGGCAGGGATGCAACTGGTGCATCTGGAGATCCTGCAATATCTGTCCATGTGCAACAGATATTCGAACACAGCACAGGCGCTCGGCGAATATCTGGGCCAGACCAAGGGCAGCCTCTCTCAAAGCCTCGCCTTTATGGAAGAGGCCGGTTACATAGAGCGCAAACCCGACCCGGTGGACCGGCGTTATGCGCGGCTCTTTCTGACAAAAGAAGGAAAAGCGCTTCTGAAGCGGATCGACTCGGGCAAAATTCTTGCGCCCGATTTCCCGGAAGATGACGCCGCCGTAGAAATGATCCAGCGCCTCCTGTCCGACTGGCAAAGTCATAACGGTTTAAAAAGTTTCGGCCAGTGCAAATCCTGTCGCTTTAACAAAACAGTAGATGGCGGACGCTCCCAGTGCATGCTCACCGGGGAAGCCCTCTCTAAAAGCGATGTCCGGAAAATCTGCCGGGAACATGAATTTTCTAGTACGGCCTCTGCACCCCTATCCTGACCCTGAAGCAACTCTAAATCCCCGCTTGCGCCGCTCTGTGCACAGGCGTAATCTCTTTCGCGATGAAGACGATACTGATTACAGGCGCGGCAGGGTTTATCGGCTACCACACAGTAAAAAGACTGTGCCGGGAGGGCGGTTTCAAGCTTATCGGGATTGACAATCTCAACGCCTATTACGACCCTGCGCTCAAGCGCGCGCGACTGGGCGATCTGGGAACACCGGAAAACTTCACCTTCCATGAGCTGGATCTGGCCGACCGGGAAGGGATGGAGGCCCTTTTTGCCAACACAAAGCCGGATATCGTCCTGAATTTCGCGGCGCAAGCCGGTGTGCGCTATTCGCTGGATCATCCGCACGATTATGTGCGCAGCAATCTGGACGGTTTCATGAATGTTCTTGAAGGCTGCCGGAATCACGGCACCGGGCACCTGATCTTTGCCTCCTCTTCATCCGTTTACGGTGCAAACGGCAAAATCCCGTTTTCCGTCCATGACCCGGTCGATCATCCGGTCAGCCTGTACGCTGCAACCAAAAAAGCCGGAGAGCTGATGGCGCATTCCTATGCGCATCTGTACCGCCTGCCTTGTACGGGTTTGCGCTTTTTTACCGTTTACGGCCCGTGGGGGCGTCCGGACATGGCCTATTACAAATTCGCGGAGGCTATGCGCGCCGGAAAGCCTATTGAGGTTTATAATCACGGCGATATGAGGCGTGATTTCACCTATATAGACGACATCGTCGAAGCGCTGATCCGCCTTATCAAAAAAGACCCGCCGCAGCCGGACCCGGACTGGAATGCCTTGACGCCAGACCCGGCCAGCAGCAACGCACCCTACCGGCTTTATAATATCGGGAATAACAGGCCTGAAAAGCTGACGGACATGATTGCGTTTCTCGAAGAGGCGCTTGGCGAAAAAGCGCACAAAACCTTCCTCCCCATGCAGCCCGGCGATGTCTATGAGACTTTCGCGGATGTAGACGATCTTGAAAAAGCAGTTGGTTTTAGGCCCGAAACATCCCTGAAGGACGGCCTCTCACGCTTTGTTGAATGGTACGACGCATATTGTGGCCATTCATAAGCTGGCGCAGCAATCCGGCACTGGAACTGGATTGCCGCGCTCCCGTTGGTTGCTCGCAACGATGTTCTTTCGAATCAATTACATGAGCTTGGCTATATCAGAACTGCTTACCCGGCCGCAACTGCGGCTTTTTTCGTACTGGCCGTTGCCGATACGGGTTTAACGCTGGCTTGTCCCTTGCGGATTGCAGCCTGTGCCGCAGCCAGCCGTGCGATTGGCACGCGGTAGGGCGAGCAGGACACGTAATCCAGCCCTGTTTTTTCACAAAATGCGATTGAGGCCGGGTCGCCGCCATGTTCGCCGCAAATACCCAGCTTGAGCGAGGCGTTGACTTGCCGCCCGCGTTCGCAGGCAATCTCGACCAGTTGGCCTACGCCATCTACGTCGATGGAGACGAACGGGTCGCGCTCATAGATACCTTTTTCGACGTAAGAGGGCAGGAAGCTGGCCGCGTCGTCACGGCTCATACCGAGGCAGGTCTGCGTTAGGTCGTTCGTCCCAAAGCTGAAGAAATCGGCTGAGTGCGCGATTTTATCGGCTGTCAGCGCCGCGCGCGGCAGCTCGATCATCGTCCCGACCGTGTAATCCAGCCGTTTGCCCTTTTCTTCAAAAACGGCTTCGGCCATCAGCTCGACCGCTTCGCGCATCAATTGAAGCTCCTTGCGCGTACCGACCAGCGGGATCATGATTTCGGGAACGACGGCTTCTCCGGTTTTTTCAGAGGATTCAAACGCACCTTCGAAAATCGCGCGGGCTTGCATCTGGTAGATTTCCGGGTAGGTCACGCCGAGGCGGCATCCGCGATGGCCTAGCATCGGGTTCATCTCGTGCAGATCGCTAAGGCGGCGGCGGACGTGATCCGTATCCAGCCCGGCTGTTTTAGCAAAGGATTCGATATCCTCTTCCTCATGCGGCAGGAATTCGTGCAAGGGCGGGTCCAGCAGGCGAATCGTAATCGGCAGGCCCTTCATAATCTCGAACAGGGCTGCAAAATCAGCGCGTTGTTCGGGCAAAAGCTTATGCAGCGCCGCCCGGCGCTCATCCTCGTCTGTCGCGAAAATCATCTCGCGGACATTTTGAATACGGGAGGCTTCAAAGAACATATGTTCCGTCCGGCACAGCCCGATCCCTTCCGCGCCAAAATCACGGGCCGTTTGGGCGTCCAGAGGCGTTTCGGCATTTGTGCGCACAGCCATACGGCGGCGTGAATCGGCCCAGCCCATGAGTGTCGCGAAATCACCCGACATCTCAGGCTGGATCGTCGGAACGGCCCCGGCCATAACTTCGCCGGTCGAACCGTCGATCGTCACGATTTCCCCGTCCTTGATCGTGCGTCCGTCGATGCGGATCACGCGCGCCTTTACGTCGATATGCAGCTCTCCCGCACCGGCCACGCAGGGCTTACCCATGCCGCGCGCGACAACGGCGGCGTGCGAGGTCATCCCACCGCGAGAGGTCAAAATCCCGGCGGAGGCGTGCATCCCGTGAATATCTTCCGGGCTGGTTTCCTGACGGCAGAGAACAACTTTTTCCCCGGCTTGCGCCCGTGCTTCGGCCTCGTCTGCCGTAAAGACGGCAACTCCGGAGGCTGCGCCCGGTGATGCGGGCAGGCCCTTGGTTAGTACATCCCGCTCGGCTTTCGGGTCCAGCGTCGGGTGAAGGAGCTGGTCGAGGCTTTGCGGGTCCACGCGCAGCAGGGCTTCCTCTTGCGTGATCAGCCCTTCTTCAACCAGATCAACAGCGATCTTCAGCGCGGCCTTGGCCGTGCGCTTTCCGCTGCGGGTCTGGAGCATAAAGAGCTTGCCCTTCTGGACCGTAAACTCAAGGTCCTGAATATCGCGGTAGTGTTTTTCCAGCTTGCCGCGCACGGCATCAAGTTGCTGAAAGACCTCCGGCATTGTCTCTTCCATGGAAGGCAGGTCGCCGCCTTCTTTTTCACGGCCCTTGAGGGTAAGGGATTGCGGCGTACGAATCCCGGCGACGACATCCTCGCCTTGCGCGTTGATCAGATATTCGCCGTAGAAATAATTCTCGCCTGTCGACGGGTCGCGTGTGAAGGCCACGCCCGTTGCGCTGTCTTCACCCATATTGCCGAAGACCATGGACTGCACGTTCACAGCCGTGCCCCAGCTTTCCGGGATATCGTGGATTTTCCGGTAGGTGATGGCGCGCGGCACCATCCATGAGCTGAATACGGCGCTGATCGCGCCCCAAAGCTGTTCCATCGGGTCGGTCGGGAAGGGCCTGCCAAGCTCGCGCTCGACGAGTTCCTTGTAATCGGCTACGATCTCTTTCCAGCCTTCCGCCGAGATGGCCGTATCCTGTGTGATATCCTGATCGCGCTTATAGCTGTCGATAATGTCTTCGAATTCGTGATGGTCTACGCCCAGCACCACATCGCCGTACATCTGGATGAAGCGGCGGTAGGAATCCCATGCGAATCGCTCATCGCCTGCTTGACGGGAAAGCCCTTCGACGGTTTCATCGTTCAGGCCCAGATTGAGGACCGTGTCCATCATGCCCGGCATGGAAACGCGCGCGCCCGAGCGCACCGAGACAAGAAGCGGATTTTCGGAATCGCCGAAAGTCATGCCCATTGAGGATTCGACGGCCCTGAGCGCATCTTCGACTTGTGCCCTAAGCGCGTCCGGATAGTGTTTACCATGCGCATAATAATGGGTGCACACTTCCGTTGTGATCGTAAAGCCGGGGGGGACAGGGAGGCCCAACCCGGCCATTTCTGCCAGATTGCATCCTTTTCCACCCAGAAGGTTGCGCATGGAGGCGTCGCCCTCGTTCCGGTCCGTTCCGAAGCTGTAAACCCATTTGGTCATCGAAAAAATCTCCTCAAAGCCAGTATCCACGGTGATTTAGCATATATAAACCCGGAAAGGAAACCCTAATCGTCGCTCTTTTCTTCCCGTACGAGCGCAAGGCCTACGTCTCCGCAGGAAGAGCGCAATTCGGCCCCTACCGGCAGCGCATTGATTGGGACTGTTTGTAGGTGTTTTTTCCCTAATCCACGGTAATGCATTCGTGCGGTAAGTTCTTGCCCGACATAGCAGCCCTTATCGTAGCTGACCCCGTTCAGCCGGTCGATATGCCCCTCATCCAGTGTTGATTTTTCAGGGGTAAGGTCACGGCTGCCGTCCGGGATCGTCAGGCCGATTCGCTGCCGGTCCCATGCTTCAAAGGCGCGTTCTTCCAGCTCTGCCGGTTTTTCGAAGCTTCTACGGCCCATCTCCATATGGCGGGGGTCGGGAAGGCCGAGGTTATTTTCACCGAAAACAGCGTAAACCGGAGAGTTTTCCTCTACCGAAATTTGTACATCTGCGCGCAGCCGGTACTTCAGGAGCCGCTCATAAAGATCGCGCGCACGTACTCCGCCCTCACAATCGAGCAGGAGGAAATTTTCGCCCTCATGGATAAAAAAATCATGCAGAAATTTACCCTGCGGCGTCAGGAGGCAGGCATAGAGAATCACGCCGGGTTTAAGCAGGCCTATATCGTTTGTGATTAGCCCTTGTAAAAAGGCGTGCCTGTCTTGGCCTTCAATATGGATCAGGCCGCGATTTTTAAGGGTGACAAAGAAAGGGTTGGGCATTTGGCGCGTTCACAGTTAAAAAAGAGCGTATGAAGATCTTGTTTATCACATCCAGCCGGATTGGCGATGCCGTTTTATCGACCGGCCTTTTGGACAAGATGGTCCGCGATCATCCCGAAAGCAAAGTCACAATCGCTTGCGGGCCGCTGGTCGTTTCGCTCTTCGAAGGATGTCCGCAAGTTCAAAAAATTATTCCGCTTAAAAAGGAAAAACATAACGCGCACTGGCTCAAGCTGTGGAAGCAGGTTGCCGGGACGCGCTGGGATATGGTTGTGGATTTAAGGGATTCAGCCGTCTCCCGTCTGATTTTCGCCCGCAAGCGCCATATTTTCGGGAAGCATATTGATAAGGCGCTGCACAAGGTTGAACAAAATGCTGCTGTGATGGGGCTGTCCGCCGCACCGCCTGCGCCGTGCCTCTGGTTTACGGGGGCGCAGGCTGAAAAGGCCGAATCGCTCATTCCGCGCGGTACGGGTAAGGTTCTGGGCGTTGGCCCGACGGCGAACTGGATCGGCAAGACCTGGCCGGTCGAGCGTTTTATCGAGATTGTTCGCTTTATGACAGAGGAGGGCGGCCCGATGGAGGGCGCGCATGTGGCTGTTTTCGGCGCGCCGGGTGAAGAGGCGGACGCTTACCGGCTATTCGAGACGATCCCGGAAGAGCGCAGGCTGGACCTGATCGCGAAAGGTTCTCCCGGAGAGGCGGCGGCGGCCCTCTCGCGCTGCGACTTTTATATCGGAAACGATTCCGGGCTGATGCATTGCGCGGCGGCGGCGGGGGTGCCGACAATCGGCCTGTTCGGTGCGAGCTATCCGCATATTTATCGCCCGTGGGGAACGCATGTGGATTATGTGCGCACGCCTGAAAGCTTTGATGAATTAACGGATTTTGAGGGCTATGATCCGAAAACGCTGGACCGCAGCCTTATGACTTCCCTCAGTGTCGATACGGTCAAAACCAAAATCACGGATATGCTGAAGACCCGCGCCGCAGCAGCTTAAGTTTTATTGTTTTTTAAACGGTAAGGCTACGCCTACTGATTATATGGCGTGCGTTTGCGCGGTTCCGGAAGTTTATGGCGGTTGCGGTATTTATAGTCGATATGGGCGTCGAGATAATCTTCACGCGCCCGCTCGGCTACGCTGTAGGGCAGATAGGTTACGCGCTCCCACCCGGCGGTCAGCATACAAGTTTCGAAATCGTGATACTCATAATCTTCCATCAACAAATCGCCTTCGCGCTCCGGTGTCTCTTCCCTGCGTAGCGCCAGCGCATCCGGGTCTAAGACTCGTCCGTTCATGTCGGCAGGGATCGCCTCCTTCAACGCACCCAGACGTTCAAGCTCACGCAGCTCGGTTACGCAGCGGGAAATATCACGGTTCAGCATCTGCTGGGCTTTCGGCCCTTGGAGATAAGCCGATTCGGAAACGCTGACACGTTGCCAGTATTGTGCATCTTCCAGTTTTTTCTCGGGACCTGCGGCGCAGGCACCCAGAGCAAGAATTGCGGAAAGGCTGAAAATCAGGGAGGAGCGCGTCATGGAGCCGTACAATCTATCTGTTGGAACACAATTACGGTTCGAATCATAGCAAGAGGCGGCCTGCGGCTCAATCCCGATTTACATCTTCCGGCATATCCATCCACCATGTCTCCAGCACCATGCCGTACAGAGGTGTGCGTTCGGGGTGACGGATCGGGTTCCAATAGGCGACATCGTCCGCGCCACTGTAATAAAGCGGGATCATGTAATGGCCGCTTATGAGAATGCGGTCCAGCGCCCGGACGGAGGCGACCAGCTCTTCGCGGGTATGGGTTGAGGCGATGGCGCCTGCAAGCGAATCGATGGCCGGGTCGCATATCCCGGCAAAGTTCCAGCGGGCGGGTTCATCCGCAGCGGCGCACCCCCAGTAGAGAATTTGCTCCGTGCCCGGCGAAAGGGAGGAGAGCCAGTAATAAAGCGTCATATCGAAATCATAATCGTTCAGCCGCCCGCGATAGGCCGCGCTGTCCAGAACGCGAATCAGCACGTCGATTCCCATGCGTTCCAGAGCGCGTTTGAAATGGAGGGCGATTTTCTCGTTTTCCGGCGCATCCAGAACAATTTCAAAGCGGAAAGGCTTTCCCTCTTTCACCCGTTTGCCGTTTTCGACACTCCATCCAGCCTCCCTCAAGAGCAGGTCGGCCTCACGCATTTTCTCGCGAGGGGAACGCGTATCCTTAAGCGATGCTTGAAAAACCTCAGGTGGAAGGCTGTCTTTCCACGGAGCTAAAATCTCAAGTTCAAGCGGTGACGGCGCGCCTTTGGCCGCCAGTTCCGAATTCGGGAAGTAGCTATCGATCTGTTTATACAGGCCGTGGAACAGGTTTTTATTTGCCCAGTCGAAATCGAAAAGCAGTTCCAGCGCCTTGCGCACACGGATATCGTCGAAAGGTGGGCGGCGCGTATTGAAGATAAAGGCGTTTACACGCTCCGGGCGGCCGTGGGGCAGGGCCTCGGCCTTGACGCGCCCTTCTTGAAGCGCCGGGAAGTCGTAAGCCCTGGCCCAGCGGCCCGCATCCTGCTCACGGCGCAGCGTGATATCTCCGCTTTTAAAAGCTTCGAAGGCGATTGTATCGTCGCGGAAATAATCGTAAGTGATCTCGTCAAAATTATAATGTCCCGCATTAGGCAAGAGATTTTTTGCCCAGTAATCCGGGTCGCGTTCATAGGTGATTCGGCGGCCCGGCTCGAAGCTTTTGATTTTATAGGGGCCGTTCGAGACGGGAATATCCAGCGTCGTCGAATCAAATGTACGCCCGCTCCACCAGCTTTTTGAGAGGACCGGCATCATCGTGATAATCATCGCAGTTTCCCGGTCATAACCTTCGCCGAAAATAAAGGTCACGGTCCGCTCGTCGATTTTGATCACATCTGTCATAAGCCCGTAGATTTTACGCATATTGGGTCGCCCCGAATCCCGGAGCGTTTCGAAGGAAAAAATCACATCATCCGCGCTGACCGTGCTGCCGTCATGAAAACGCGCGCGCGGGTCGAGATAAACCGTCATGGCGGAGCGGTCTTCCGGCATGCTTACCTTTTCGGCGATCAGCGGATACATCGTAAAGGGCTCGTCCCAGACACGGGCCATGAGCCGGTCATAGAACAGATTGAGGCCCAGCGCAGCCTTGCCCTTAATGGCGTAAGGGTTGAGTGTATCAAATGTGCCGATCGCGGCCATGCTCATACGTCCGCCCTTGGGGGCTTCCGGGTTTGCATAGTCCAGATGCGTGTCCTTAGGGCCGTATTTCGGCGCGCCGTGCATCGCCAGCCCGTGATAAATTAAATCCTCGCTGGCGTGGGCTGTGGCAAGGGGGAGCAGGGAAAAACACAAAAGAAGGACAAGATAGCGGCGCATACCCATAGTGATAACAGAGCCTGCCCGGACTTCCAATCTTTCTTCAAATTGTAAGTGGGATATTAATGACTTGTAGAGTGTTTTTAGGGTGCTGGGTTTGTATTACATGTGTTTCTTCCACATGTTGCTCGCGCTTTTTCAGTTCGGCCAGCCCCTTTTCTACGGCGTTGCAAAGCGTATCGAGGTTTTTGGGGTCAATAAAAAATGCTTGAGGGCTAATCTTCCGGGCTTCAACTGTAAAAGGCCGTATGCCCTCTTTTTCAGGGGTAAAATAAATACGAAAATCTTCACCGGTTTTTGTTTTCTTAAAGTTATGGTTTGGTACGTAACCGAATTGTTTCAGAGTATGTGCGGCATTGTTAAAGCGCTTGTTATTATCTTCAATAGCGTTTCGGGAGGCTTGCAGAAGTTTGGGGAGAGCACATGATGTTTCCATATATTTTGTATGGGCTGTTAAAAGATCAAGCAGTACATTATCAGCTTCGCCCGCTTGTCCTTCTTGTTCAGCGGCTTTGTAGCGTTCCCACAGTGTCATAAAAAAGGGTGCTTCACCGAGGATCGGGAGGGTGTCTTCCCTATGGCTCAGAAGCGGATGGGTAATCAGCAATTGGTCTCTGCCAGCCGGGCGTTTGACATCGTACCCAAGAGGCGCCAGCGCCTTTTGCAGGGCTTTGGAGTTCTGTGCAAAGGGGTTTGGGGTGTTGTCATCGGTGGTGGGTCGCTTTCTTAGCCCATCGATTTTTACGAAGTAGGAGTCAAGTTTTAGCCGTTTCCCGGTTGCGGAGATTTCAAACGAGTCCTGACAGTTTATATTGGTCCGCGCATCATGAACGGCTACGTTAATCTCAGAGGAGCCGCCTGCATGACTGTTAAACGAGATTTGAACATTGAGAGCGTCTGAATCGTTGAAGTCTATTCCCTCTTCAAAAAGCCCATCTATAAATTCCACGCGGTCGGAGAGATAGCTCAGGGTCGTATCCAGCGCGTCCGGTTGGAAAGGGGTGTAGGGCGGGAGAGTGCAGGACAGGTTATATTGTGGCTGGTGCAGCGTGTACACCCCGTTTTTGCCGCGCCCGATATCCAACTCATACTCTTCGGCCATGTCATGAATACGGCTTTGCAAAGAAAGTTCTTCTTCATCAAGCTTGTTTCGGATGGATTTTAAGGATTTTTCCGTTAGCGTGTTGGAGACCGGAATCCCCGTATGCGGGCAGTTTTCTTTGGAAATGACAAAGAGTGCGCCGTATTTTTTGATCAGGAGCCCCTCAGCCTGATGATTCTCAAGGTCGATACGGGGGCTTCCATTTCCGTTTTGGTGTGCGAACGCCTCAGTAAGCACCTGCGCTTCTTCCGTATTTTCCAGCGCTTCCAGTTCAAGGACCTTTAAGCAGGCGCGCGCGGCGTCTTTTTGAGAATCAATTTTATCTGTCTCTTCAACAATTAGAACAGTTATGCCATGCTTTGGATGCTTATAGAGAAGGTGTGAGCTGCCATGTTGCCCCTGACACTCAAAACCGTAGCTGCGAAGCATTGTATCCAGCTTTGCCGTCGGGAGGGGCTGGTGGGAGCCGTTCGTCAGGATTTCATGCGGATCAAGCGTGTTCGCATTGGTCCGTATGCCGATCTGCACGGGGGTTTCGGTACTCATACGCAATCATCTCCATAATACTCAGGCTTTGTATATAACCGTACCGGGCTGTAAAAAGCAACAATATTATGAAAATAATTTCATTCAGGCTGCTTTGCTCCTGAGCGCGGCGAGGCTGGTTTCCGGGCGTGGGCCGACATGAGAGATGACCTCGGCAGCTGCCAGCGCGCCCAGCTTCCCGCAAGTCTCCAGCATCAACCCTTCGGTAAAGCCATAGAGGAATCCGGCGGCGAACTGGTCGCCTGCGCCGGTCGTATCGACAATTTTTTCGACGGGTGCAGCCGGAATTTCAATCCGCTTGCCGCCTGAGACGATCACGGCACCTTTTTCACTGCGGGTGAGGACCGCGATCTCGACATGATCGCTGACAGCCGCAGCCGCATCTTCAAAATTATCCTGCATGTAGAGAGATTTTATCTCTTCCTCATTGGCAAAGAGGATATCCGTGTGATGTTCCACAAGGCCTAGAAAATCATGCCGGTGGCGGTCCACGCAGAACGGGTCGGACAAGGTCAGGGCGACGCGGTGGCCGTTTTCATGGGCGGCTTGCGCCCCGGCGGCGAAAGCCTGCTTGGCCTGTTCCCGGTCGAAGAGGTAGCCCTCCAGATAGGTCACACGGGCCGCGGCGATCAAATTTTCATCTACGTCATCCGCGCTCAGCTCCACGCTTGCGCCCAAAAACGTGTTCATGGTGCGCTGGGCGTCCGGTGTGACAAGGATCAGGCAGCGGCCTGTCTTGGCGCCAATGGCCAAAGGCTGCGTGTCGAACCGGAGGCCCAGAGAGCGGATATCGTGGCGAAAAATCTTGCCAAGCTCGTCATCGGCTGTTTTGCCGATAAATCCGCCTTTGCCTCCGAAAGAGGCAAAACCCGCCATCGTATTGGCTGCCGAGCCGCCTGATGTTTCGACTCCGGGGCCCATCTGGCTGTAAAGCTCGACGGCACGGGTTTCGTCGATCAGGGTCATCGCGCCCTTTTCCATGCTGTAATAGGCTCTCTGGTTGGCGATGAAATCCTCATCCGCGTGGGAAATAACATCGACAAGGGCGTTTCCGATGGCGACGACGCCGAGGGTGGGTTCGGACATAGGGGTTTTTCCTGTATGTTTGATTTGTTTGAATCACGTCTCTAAATGTTTTATCTGTATCTGCTATGAAAGAAAAGCCCGGCCTGAAAGAGAAAATCGTCGAAACGGCACTGGACCTTGCCGCTGCGCAAGGCTGGGAGCGCGTGACCTTGCGTGATGTCGCGGTGGAAGCCGGGATTAGCCTTGCCACGCTGCATACCCATATTGAGGATAAAACCGATATTCTTGCGGCGCTGGGTCGGATGATTGACCGGCAAATTCTGGATTCTTTCGCCCAATCTCCGCATGAGGATGAAACGCCGCGTGACAGGCTGTTTGATATTCTCATGGAGCGCTACGAGCTGCTCAACAAATGGAGGCCGGGAATCGTTTCGATCCTGCGGTCTTTTTGCTTTGATCCTAAACAGGCCGTGATCGCCTGCCCGCATCTGGGGCGCTCCATGAACTGGATGCTCGAAGCAGCCGGGATCGGTACAAGCGGCGTTTCAGGTGCCGTGAAAGTCGCCGGGCTGACGGGGCTGTATCTTAAAAATCTCCGCGTATGGAAAGAGGATGAAAGCGCTGATCTGTCCAAGCTGATGGCTGCGCTGGACAAGGATCTCGAGCGGGCTGAGAAGCTGGCCGGATTTTTAAGGCTGTAATCGGATATGCTGACAAAGGATCCGCGTTATGCCCAGATTACGATCCTGTCTATCCTGACGATTCTTCAAATGTTCTGGGCGGATTTCGGGCCAAGTCCGGTCATTGTGGCCTTGAACGTTTCGACCGCTTTGGCCGTGCAATATGCATGCTCCCGTATGGTCGGGATACGCTTTGATTTTCGCAGCCCCCTGATTACGTCCCTATCCCTGACCGTACTGCTCAAGGCGTCCGCGCTATGGATTTATCCGCTGGCCGTTCTTGTCGCGATCGGGAGCAAGTTTACGCTCCGTGCGGGGGGCAGCCATATTTTCAATCCGGCCAATATCGGTATTGTCGCGATGCTGCTGGCCTTCCCGCATTGGGTTTGGGTTGCGCCGGGGCAATGGGGCAGCGCGCTCTGGCTAGCCTTTTTGCTGGCAGCCTTTGGATGTCTTGTCCTCTACAAGGTGCCCAGCCGGGATATGACGCTCTTCTTTCTGGGCGGCTGGCTGGCCCTGATTTTCGGGCGGGCCCTTTGGCTGGGCGACCCGCTTGCGATTCCGCTGCATCAAATCCAAAGCGGCGCGATGCTGATTTTCGCCTTTTTCATGATTTCGGATCCGAAAACGATTCCCGTACGTTGGCCGGGGCGGTTGATTTTTGCGCTGGCGGTTTGTGTCATAGGCTTTATACTGAGCATCGAATGGCACATACGCGAATCCCTGTTTTACGCGCTGGCGCTGGTCTGTCTGGCCCGGCCCACGCTGGATAGCATATGGCGCGCAGAGCGCAGGCCCTGGGTTACAGAAGGAGGAACATCATGATTCGGATACTTTCATTGCTGGCGCTTATGGCCGGTCTGACGCTGGCGCCCGGAAGCGCACAGGCTTTTTGCGGGTTCTTTGTTTCCAAAGCCGGGGCCGATCTGTTCAATCAGGCTTCCAAGGTCGTGATGGCCCGCGCGGATGATCGGACCGTCATTACGATGGCGAATGATTTTCAGGGCGATGTCGAGGAATTCGCGATCGTCTTCCCTGTGCCGGAAGTTCTCAAGGAAAGCCAAATCAATGTAGGTGAAAACCGGATCTTAGAGCATCTGGATGCCTATACCGCGCCGCGCCTTGTGGAATATTACGACGCCAATCCCTGCGCGCCTGTCTATAAAATGGAGATGATGCGCAGCGCTATGCCAATGGCGGCTATGATGGATTCTGCTGATCAAAGGCTGGATGCCGCGGCGCTGGGCGTGAAAATCGAAGCCGAATATACGGTTGGCGAATATGATATCGTCATCCTCTCCGCCAAGCAGAGCGATGGGCTTCAGACCTACCTTAATCAGGAAGGCTACAAGATACCCAAGGGCGCGGATAAAGTCCTGAATTCCTACATCAAACAGGATATGAAATTCTTCCTCGCCAAGGTCAATCTGGAGGAGCAGGCCAAATCCGGGTACACCTATTTGAGGCCGATTCAGGTTGCGTTCGAGAGCGAAAAATTCATGCTGCCGATCCGGCTGGGCACGCTGAACGCCAAGGGACCGCAGGATTTGATCCTCTACACGCTCTCCCGCGAGGGCCGGGTCGAGACGGCGAATTACCGGACCGTCAAGATTCCTTCGGATACGAATATTCCGCTGTTCGTTAAAGATACGTTCGGTGATTTCTATCAGGCCATGTTCTCCGAATCCGTGAAAAAGGAAAGCATGAAGGCTGTTTTTCTCGAATATGCGTGGGATATGGGTTGGTGCGATCCATGCGCGGCTGACCCTGTGCCGAATGAAGATTTGATCTCGCTGGGAGCGTGGTGGCTGGCTGAGGCCGGACCTGAGCCGATTCCGGGCCGCGGCCCTGTGCGCATGATCGTACCGCCGCAGCCTGACCCGGCGAATGTCTATGTAACCCGCCTGCATCTACGCTATGACGCGCAGACGTTTCCTGAGGATTTGTTGCTTCAGCAGACAAAGGACCGGGACAATTTTCAGGGCCGTTACATTCTGAACCACCCGTGGAGCGGCGAGATGAACTGCGAGGCTGGCAAACAATATCTTCAGTCTTTGCCGGAGCGTTTTGAAAAAGAAGCGCAAAATCTCTCGCAACTTACGGGATGGGAAATCGCCGGTATCCGCGAGAAGATGGATAATGCTGGCCAGCCCTTTGAGGTGCAGCCTATGCCTGAGCCTCGCCCGTGGTGGGAAAAAATCTGGGGCGGACAAGAGAAGTAACGGCAAATAATGAAAGATGCATAAGGGCTGTTCGCCCTGTCCGGGAAAGAAAGTTTTTAAACCGCAGAGGTGCAAAGTCTGCTAAAGTCCAAAAGCGTCATCCCCGCATCCTCCAAAGCCTTCGGCGAAGGAGGATTAAACGGCGGGGATCCGGGAAAGGCGTGCAGCAAAGCTGCACACATAATGGATCCCGTTCGTGCGGATTTTCGCTTCGCGAAAATGCCAACGGGATGACGAGCGTATAATATTTATAGATATGGGTATAAATCAAATGGCAGCGCACTCTAAATCTTAGAGGCTCTCCGCATCCGGAAGCTTGCCGAGATGCTCCTCAATATCCGCAAGATGGGGCAGGGCGTTTTGCGCGCCCGGCTTCGTGCAGGTCAAGGCCGCAGCTACGCTTGCGCGTTTGAGGGCTTTAGAAAAAGAGGCCTCATTGTGGAGGCAGGCGGCGAACGTCCCGCAATAGGCGTCTTCGGCACCTTCCAGATCAATTGCGCCGTTCCCCTCCAGAGGGAGCGCGCCTACGGTCCATCCTGTACCTTCCGGGGTATAGCCTACGCAGCCTTGCGCGTCTCGCGTGATAATACAGTGCAAATGGCCGAGCTGCGCCAGTGCTTTGGCGATCTTTGACAAATTCACGCTATCTGCTCCGAGGCCCAGTTTTTTCGCGATTTTTTGCGCTTCATTCTGATTGACGATGAGGTAATCTAGATTTTTAAGGGTTTTTTGCGATAGGTCCAACGACGGAGAGAAATTCATGATTGTAGTTGCACCTGCTTTTTTGGCCTTGTCCAGCATCGCGGCATTTTCTTCGGCACGGATTTCGGTTTGCAGCAGAAGGAAAGACTTTTCGTTTAAAGCTTCTGCCGGGACTTGCTCTTCCGAGATTTCATCATTGGCAGACAGGGCAAGGATCATTCGTGTGTGCCCGCCTTCGCGCAGGTAAATGGCCGATCCGGTCGGGCGTTCGGATTTGACGATGCCGGCGGTGGAAATACCTTCGCGTTTGAGTCTGTTGACAATAGCCGTACCGAAGACGTCGTCGCCGACTTTGCCGACAAGGGAGACTTGCGCGCCGGAGCGGACGGCGGCGAGCGCCTGATTGGCAGCCTTCCCACCAGTGACTTTTTCATAGGAGGAGGCGTAAACCGTCTCGCCCGGTGCAGGAATAGAGGGCGTTTCGATAAAAATATCCATACTGACGGAGCCAAAGACGATAATCATTAGATTTTTCAAATTCTCTGTGTTAACGATGAGGAACGGAGGTGCCCCCGAACTTTCTTCATCATGAGCGATATCGGGGACGATGTAAATTATGCTTTAGGCTGGGCCTGACCCGTGCCGGGGAGCGGATGAAATGACTTTCGATTATACACGGCACTTTCAGGGCTGTCTGGACGGGATCAAAAAAGAGGGCCGTTACCGGATTTTTGCCAATATGGAACGAATCGCCGGGCGTTTCCCCAAGGCGCTTTACCATGCGCCGGACGGGTCTTCGCGTGAGGTCACGATCTGGTGCTCAAACGATTATCTGGGGATGGGCCAACATCCGAAGGTGCTGAAGGCCGCGCATGAGGCGCTGGATAGCTCCGGTGCGGGCGCGGGCGGTACACGTAATATTTCGGGTACAACACGCTATCATGTGCAGCTTGAAGCTTCGCTCGCCGATCTGCACGGGAAAGAGGCGGCGCTGATTTTTTCTTCCGGCTATGTCGCCAATGAAGGCGCACTGGGCACGCTTGGCAAGCTGATGCCGGGCTGCGTGATCTTCTCCGATGAGCTGAACCATGCCTCTATGATTCACGGCATGAAGGACAGCAAGTGTGAAAAGCGCATTTACCGCCATAATGATGTGGAGCATCTGGAGGCGTTGCTGAAAGAGGCTGACCCGTCCGTGCCGAAAATCATCGCCTTCGAATCGGTTTACTCGATGGAGGGGGATATCGCTCCGATTGGCGATATTTGTGATCTGGCAGAAAAGTACGGCGCGCTGACCTATCTGGATGAGGTGCACGGCGTCGGGCTGTACGGTCCGCGCGGCGGCGGCGTCGCCGAAGAGATGGGCCTGCTGGAGCGAATCGATATGGTCGAGGGGACGTTCGGCAAGGCCTATGGCTGCATGGGTGGCTTTATCACAGGCAGCGCGCCTTTAGTTGATGCTGTGCGCTCTTTTGCTTCAAGCTTTATTTTTACGACCTCCCTGCCGCCCTCTGTGCTGGCGGCGGCCTATGCGGCTGTGGAGCATTTGAAAGTCTCCGATATTGAGCGCCAGAGAATGCGCCGGAACGTCCGGCAGTTCAAGGAAACGCTTGCGGCGGCGCATTTGCCCTTTATGAACGGGGGCAGCCATATCGTGCCGCTCGTTGTCGGGGAACCGAATTGTTGCCGTGAAGTCTCCGATATCCTGATGAACGAGTATGATATCTATGTTCAGCCGATCAATTACCCGACCGTGCCCAAGGGTACGGAGCGGCTGCGCCTGACGGCCACGGCTGCGCATAGCCTCGAAGACGTGCAAAAAATGTCGGATATCCTCTGCCATCTGTGGGAAACAAACCACAGACTTGCCCGCGCCGTGGCGTAATGGCTGGATTTAGACGGCAGAAGCCCGGCAATAACAGCCGTTACTGCGCCTGACCGGCGGCTGAAAGGTCCTCAAGCTCTGCGTGAGTTTTTTCCTGCCAGACGGCCAGTTCAGCTTCTACCATAGCCGAAAAGAGCATTTCTCGGCGCAGGGCCGCTTCATAATGGTCGCGTGCCTGCATCAGGTCGATGGCGCTGAGAGAAACTCCGATCCGTTTGACATTGGTTGGTTTATCATAGAGATTCGTATAAAAATCAGGGTTTTGGTATATTTTTTTGGTCAGAATATCCATCTGCGCGTAATAGCTGGGATTTTCCCCGACCAGCGTTTCGATGTCGGCATCGCTGAGACCGAATTCACGTAAGAGTGTTTTCATGTAAGCCCAGCCCGGCTCAACACCCGGTGGTGGGTCAGGCACTCTGGCCTTCATTCCGGCAATGGTCGCATAGCTGTTATGCGCCAGATTGCTGAGGGCGGTAATATGCCGGAGCTTTATATATTCGTTTGAATGCTCGGGAACCTGTTTTTCCTGAATTGGGTCAAAATTTTTCGGCCAGTAGAGGTTGCGTGCAAGAGCCAGAATATCTTCTTCTTCATTGGTCTTGGTTGTGTCCTCGAAATCCAGATCAAGCGTGTAGGGAAATTCAACGGTCCGGCTGTAATCGATATCCTTGTTCATTCGGTGTTTATCGGTTGCGCCGATAGTTTCCCCGGATCGTACAACCCGGTCTGACGGGTCGTGCTGGCATAAATCCCTCAGCCCGTGATTATTGTCTTGCGGGTCGCAATAGACCTCGCGGAACTGTTTCAGGCGGGCGTTGACATCGGTGTAATACCCCTCCGCCGTGCTTCTGGAACCGGTTTTGTTATAGGCCTCCATCAAGGCCTCGTTGATCGCCATCTTGTTCAGATGCGCCTTTTCCTCGGCTGTCGGCAGGCTCCTGATATAAGAGCCAATCCGGCACATTTGCTCGCTCGGATGGTAGGTCTTGACAGCTTCGGCGTTAAGCTCCTGAAATTTGCGCTGGGTCTCGAGCTGCTGCTTGGCGTCGAAAAATTTTCCGATAGGCGGAATTTGTTGCATCATAACGGCGGAGAGCTGTTCTGTCATAAAAATCAGCGCGATGACGTAATTATCGACGATATTCTGGATATGCTGATCCAAAGAGGCGGTGTCGCATACGCTTAAAGGCGGGCTGCCGCAAAAAGTCAGGGTGTACTGGTTGACACCTCCCGAACCGAGCCCGCCGCCGCCGGGGGCTGTCAGAACCTTGATAATAGCGGGACTGACCCGCGAGGAATCGTTCATAACATGGGCGTTGTAAAAAGCGATTTCGAAACTGCCGGATCGGCTTTCCAAGGCGCCTGGCGGGGCGATGCCGCCCTCTTCAAAGAGGCCCGCCCAGTCGGCCTTTGTCTTGATAGAACCGGAAGGCCCCTTAATAGAAAGCTCCGAAAACGGCGTGGCGCCTCGTCCTGAAACTGAAAAATGGCCGCTATCGCGGTTAATGCGTAATAAAAGGTCAAGGGCGTCCTCGCCGTCTTGAACGGAGAAATCATAGGCTATAGCGGCGGGTGGTTTTTTGGATTCAGGAGCCGCCAAAGGCATATCCAGTGCGAGCGCGCCATCCTCAGGAATAGCGGCTTGCCCGGTGGCGGCTTCCGTTTCATGGTCGAGCGGGACAATTTTATAGGTAATCTGTGCGCCGGGTTTAAAGCCTGAAAACGCGCTTGATGGCCCGTTTTGGGGTATCTGCTCTGTTGCGGCAGAGCTTTGTAACGTGGAGAGGTTGGAAATGACCGCAAAGCCGGAAAATACGGCAAGAGCGCCGGTAACGGCGACCATCGAAGAAATCAGGATATGGCGGGGGTTCGGTCGCATCTAATCAGGCGTTTCCCCTTCCTCGCCCTTCTTCCCAAATTCGTCCTCAATCTCTTCTTGCAAGTCCATTACGGCCAGCTCCAACAGGACGGACAGGTTGGCCTCGCTTCGCAGATAGCTTTTGAACATATCGAATTTCTGCATCAGGGCGATAGCCTGCAAGGCGACGCCTTTACGGTCCACGTTTGCGGGCGTGTCGTACAGGTTCGTGTAGAAATCCGGGTTCTGGTAGATTTTTTTGGTCAGGATTTCCATCTGCGCGTAATAGCTCGGATTGATTGGATTGCCGGAGGAATCCTGCCCCAGCAGCTTGTCGATATCGGGTGGTGATCCGGTTGTCCCCACGCCAAGCTCTTCGAGCAGGGCGGCCAGAAAATCGCGTGATCCGCCTGTCCCTGTCGCTTTCATGGAGGTGATAGCATTAAAGGAGTTTTCGGCGACGGAGCGTTTAGCCAGAACGGAG
>JAGRKA010000017.1 GCA_020442475.1 Alphaproteobacteria bacterium
TCCATATGCACAAAAACCCAGTCATCTTTTTTGGTGAAATTTGATAATTCCTTGATCCGCTCTAAATATCCGCCGCCACGCGCTATCACAGTGCGCGACTTGCGGTTCTTGCATATTTCGCGGGGAAGTTCGAGTTTCATAAACTTACCGCTTTCATCTTTTTGAACCGAAACCATTCCCCATTTGAGCTGTTTCAATTCACCGAAGCGGCAAAAGCAATTCGCTTTGACCAGCACAAAATTCTGAATCATTTTGCGATAGTATTTCTCTTTCTCGGTTTTCGCTTCCTTCACCCATTCTCGTGCGCTTGTGTATAGCGTTCGGTATTCTTCAATCGTGAAAGTATCGCGTCTTGGAGGTTCCAAGATTTTGATTTCTTCGACATTGCATTTTTCGAATGGGAAATACCGTCTGCGAAACCCCCACTTGATAATTGCGTTGATTGTTGTGTGTTCATTGCGAATTGTGACGTCTTGCACTTCGGGATTTTTCTTCCTGCGATGCATCCCGTAATCCATGAATGAGTTGATGTCGATCTCGCTGGCACGCAAATTTGCATTCAGGAACGGTACGATATGCTTGTTGACCTGTGTGCTGATCGTTTTATAGCGTCCTTGCGTGATTCTGTTCGTGTCCACGCGATCTTGCGTATGCTCCAGAAATTCAGCGCAGATTTCACCCCAGCTCAAACCAAAAATCCTATGCCCTGAATTGACTTTTGTCAGAATTCCTAACATCTCCTCCTCGCCCAATCGGACGGCTTCCGTTCTTGAGCGAGTTTGTAACGTTTTTCGGTAGTATTTTTTCTCAGTGGAAATCCAGCAGCGAAATTGATAAATGCCGTTAGACGCAGGGGTAGTGTAGATTACGCCCTTACCTCCATAAATCGGATGCTGATTCAGATAGGCTTTTGAGGCCTTGATTTTGTAATTGTTTTCTATCGTTTCCACAGTTTGCAAGTCTCTTTGAAGTCAACGGAACTAAAACGTTGAAACAACTATAACTTGGCAACGACTTTGTAACAACTAAAAAGTCTAAAAACTACGGTTTGCGCGGGATACAGGATTTGACGTTACTCCCACTCAATCGTGCCCGGTGGTTTGCTCGTGATATCGTAAGTGACGCGGTTGATGCCGCGGACTTCGTTGATGATACGGCTGGAAACGCGGCCCAGAAACTCATGGTCGAACGGGTAATAATCCGCCGTCATTCCGTCCGTCGAGGTCACGGCCCGGAGTGCGCACACATAATCATAGCTGCGTCCGTCGCCCATCACGCCGACGCTGCGCACGGGCAGAAGTACGGCAAAAGCCTGCCAGATTGCATCATATAGCCCGGCGGCACGGATTTCTTCCAGATAAACCGTATCGGCCTTGCGTAGAATTTCGAGCTTTTCCTTCGTGATTTCGCCCGGAATCCGGATGGCGAGGCCGGGGCCGGGAAAAGGATGGCGCTTGACGAAATCCGGATACATGCCAAGCTCGACGCCCAGTTCACGCACCTCGTCCTTGAACAGCTCGCGCAAAGGCTCGACCAGCTTGAGATTCATCCGTTCAGGCAGTCCGCCGACATTGTGATGACTCTTGATCGTGACGGACGGCCCGCCGGTAAAGCTCACGCTTTCGATCACGTCCGGATAGAGCGTACCTTGCGCGAGGAATTGCGCATCTCCAATCTCTGCAGCGCGTTTTTCAAAGACTTCGATAAAGAGCCGCCCGATCGTTTTGCGTTTTTCCTCCGGATCGCTGACGCCCTCAAGCGCGCCGAGAAACAGATCGCTCGCATCTTCGTGGATCAGCGGAATGTGGTAATGTTCACGGAACAGCTCTACGACCTGCTGGCTTTCCCCGGCGCGCATCAGGCCGGTATCGACATAGATGCAGTGGAGCTTGTCTCCAATCGCTTCATGCAGCAATACGGCTGTGACAGAAGAATCAACCCCGCCGGACAGGCCGCAAATCACTGTGCCGTCTCCCACTTGCGCGCGGATTTTTGCGATCGCTTCGGCCCGAAAAGCCGCCATGGTCCAGTCACCCGAACAGCCGCAGACTTCATGTGTGAAATTTTTTAAAAGCTCGCGCCCATGCGGTGTGTGAATGACTTCGGGGTGAAACTGCACGCCGTAGAAGCGCCGCTCCCGGTCCGCGATAAAGGCGTAAGGTGCGCCCTCCGATTTACCGACGACACGAAAACCTTCGGGCAGAGATGTTACACGGTCGCCGTGGCTCATCCAGACCTGTTCGTGCGCGCCCTTCTCCCAGACGCCTTTCAGGAGTTTGCTTTCATCCACGATGTCGATATGAGCCCGGCCAAACTCGCCGCTATGGCCGCCTTCGACGCTCCCGCCAAGCTGCTGCACCATCACTTGCTGGCCGTAGCAGATACCGAAAACCGGCACACCCATCTCAAAGACGCAATCCGGTGCGCGTGGGCTGTCTTGTTCGGTCACGCTGCACGGGCCGCCGGAAAGAATAATCCCTTTCGGGTTGTAAGCTCTGATCCGCTCTTCCGGCGCATGGTTGAACGGCCAGACTTCACAATAAACGCCGCTTTCACGCAAACGCCGTGCGATAAGCTGTGTGACCTGAGACCCGAAATCGAGGATCAGGATATGTTCGTGATGCGCAAGCGTCTGTATCGCGGGTTTTTGAAGCTGTTCCATGCCGCTTTTGTACACAGCGCAGGCTGGAAGTGCAAGAGGGAGGAAGGTTCGTTCTTTTGAGGTTCCGGGAGCCAAAAGATTTTTCCGTATCATTTATCAGTGCCGTATTTCAGAAAAACACATACGCCCGTATCATTTCTGTGCCTGTTCTCTTGCCATGGAGGGGCGAAAACTTTCATGATGCGGTGGTCAGGGTAGTGGATTTCTGATTTATTAGTACGGTCTAAACGCTCCAGATCACACGAGGAGATTTCTTATGAATGCCGGCGCAATCAGCGGAAGACCCATTGATATTCTTCTGGTAGAGGATAATGAAGGTGATATTTTCCTGACAAAGAAGCTTTTCGAAAAGGCGAGCCTGTCCAATACCATTACAGTTGTTAAGGATGGAGAGGCTGCGCTACGGTTTTTGAAAGATGCTAAACATAAGCCCGATATCGTTTTGCTCGATATTAACCTGCCCAAAAAGGACGGTAAGCAGGTTTTGGAAGAGATTAAGAACGACCCGAATCTGCAATCTATTCCTGTCGTTATTTTGACCGGCTCAAAGGCCGAGAAGGATATATTGGAAAGTTACAGGCTCCATGCAAATTCCTATATTATCAAGCCCGTAACACTCGAAAATTTTGGTGCTGTCGTTTCGGCGATCGAGCATTTCTGGTTTGGCGTCGTCGCCTTACCGCCCGAAGCCGATGAGAATGAGAAAGAGCAAGGGGGCGCAGCCTGATATGAGCGCCCGGCGGGACGATAACGGCGCGGCGCCATCTGCGCCCGACCTCAAATCCAGAGTTGCCCTGCCTCTGAGCCGTAAAATTACCTTTGCCCTTCTGGGTGTCTCTTTGACAGGTATTTTACTGATCGGAACGGTTTCCTTCTATTTCGCACGGGATGCGCTCTATCAGGCTCGTAGCGAGCAGCTTCTCACAAGCGCTTCTGACCGGAAAAAAGTTGTCGTGAATACACTGGCAGCTTGGAAGGATGCCGCCGGTCTGATCCAGAGCCGTACGCAGCTGCGGTTAAGTCTTGCGGAATATACGGACGCGCCCAATCCGGTGTCTTTGGCAAAAATTCAGGCGATTTTATCTGATGCTCTGGCTTCGACGGAAAGTATTCAGGATATACAGATTTGTGATCCGAAGGGTGGGCTTGTTCTTTCTGCCGGGAGACCGGGCCCGGCGCGCTATAATTGCAGCGCTTTCGAGGATGTCAGCAAGGCCGGTACGCAGGTCCGGGATATCTGGCTAAGCGGTGATGGTGAACTTTACGCGCTGATGACCGGCCCGCTTGAGCTTGATGGACGCGATCTCGGTATCATCCATATCGTGATGAGCGCCCATGAAATTCTGGCGATTACGCAAAGCTATGACGGGTTGGGGGAAACCGGAGAGATGCTTTTAGCCGAGCAAACACCCGAAGGCCATGCCCGTTTCCTAACGCCGCTGCGATACGACCCGAACCCGAACCTGACGCGCCTGACGATGTCTGACAAAGTGAACGCGCCGATCATTATCGCTTTGCAGGGTAACGAGGTCGAACTGGTTACGCCGGAAATAAGAGATTACAGGGGTAATCCTGTTTTGGCGGCAACGGCTTATATCCCTGAAACAGGCTGGGGGATCGTCACTGAAATTGACCGGGAAGAGGCCATTAGGCCGGTTAAAAGGCTATTTGCATCAATCTTTCTAGCTGTCGGTGCAATCGTTTCTTTGGCAACATTGATCGGTTTTTATCTGGGGCGCTTGATTACAGCGCCAATCCTTGATCTCGTACGGGTGTCCAGACGGGTGGAAGCCGGAGATATGTCCCAGACAGCCGGAACATCCTCACGCGATGAGATCGGTTATCTGGCTGAATCCTTCAATCGCATGCTGCGTACGCTTGATCGTAAAACGCTTGAACTTGAGGAAAGCGAATCCCGGCTGCGGGCCATTATCGACAACACGGTTGACGGTGTGATTACAATTGATGAGCGCGGCACTATTCAGAGTTATAATAAAGCCTGTGAAGATATTTTTGGCTACGGGCCTGACGAGGCAATCGGTCGAAATGTCAAAATTCTGATGCCTGAACCCTATCACAGCGAGCATGACGGGTATCTGAAGCGCTACCGTGATACAGGTGAAAAGCGTATTATCGGGATTGGCCGTGAGGTAGAAGGCAAACGGAAGAATGGTGAGACATTCCCACTTGATTTATCTGTCAGTGAGGTCAACATTGAAGGCCGGAAAATCTATAGCGGTCTGGTCCGCGATATCACGCAGCGTAAACAGGCTGAAAACGAAATCCTGCGCTCCAATGAGGAGCTTGAGCGCTTCGCATATGTCGCCTCGCATGATTTGCAGGAACCTTTGCGGATGATCGTAAACTTCACCGCTCTGCTGGATGAGGAATATAAGGACCAGTTTGAAGGACAGGCTGCTGAATATATGGAATTTGTGATCAGCGCGGCCCGGCGTATGCAGAATTTGATCAGCGATTTGCTCGAATATTCACGGATCGGGCATCAGGAAACCGGCCTATCCGATGTGGATTGTCAGGAAAGTATGGGTTTGATCCTTGAGAATCTTGAGGAGGCTATCCATGAAAGCGGCGCACAGATTATTTTTGAGAATTTACCGGTTATTCGGGCCAATCCGGTCCGTTTTTCCCGGCTGATGCAAAATATAATCGGGAACGGCCTCAAATATAAGGCACCGGACCGTACGCCTGAAATTCATATTGTCGCGCAAGAGCGTGCGGATGAGTGGCTATTCTCTGTAACTGATAACGGGATCGGCATTAAGGAAGAGTATCTGGAGCAGATTTTTGTCATTTTCAAAAGGCTGCACGGAAAGAACGAGTATAGCGGCACCGGGATTGGGTTGGCCGTATGCCGCAGGATCGCAGAAAGCTTCGGAGGCCGCATCTGGGCGGAATCTACACCCGGCCAAGGCTCGACATTTCATTTCACCGTTCCCAAACAGATCGCGATGGAGCAGGCGGCATGATCCAGAGCGTCTTTCTTTGCGGCGCATGAGGAACGAGTTTTATTATTGCTCTGCACGATCTTGAATGAAACGTTGTAACTTGAGTAAGGCCTGTGCAACTTTCCAATGCCCGTCAATCATATCTTCAATACAGGCGTAAAGAAATTTGTATTCGTCTTCATTCATAAGCAGGTTCTCCCGGAAATGAAAAGCCACCAGCCGAAAATGGCTGGTGGCCGGGAGTTAAGAAATCGTACATGGACGATCGCGACGATCTTTGGCCGCGAGGCTTGGACATACATCGCCGCCTCCCGGACATAAGGCTGAGAAGCGACATCATTTCGGTCGATGCCAACCGCCATGTACGGGGTTCTTAAGCCCCGGCCGGATAGCATGCATCCGACGCATACAGCTATAACAGATGCGCCGGAATTTGGGAAGTCAGGCAAGCTGAAAGGAGAACGCTTTGGCCGTTAAAACCATCTCAACATTTTGAACAGGGCGATTTGTGCGCTCACAAGGGCGGTCAGCATCGCGGTAAAAATCCAGAAGGCCTCTGTGTTATCTGCGCCTGGAATGCCGCCCACATTAATGCCGAGGAGTCCGGTCAGGAAGCCCAGCGGCAAAAAGATCGCGGCAATGACCGAAAGGACGTAAAGGTTACGGTTCATCCTGTCCGAAAGGGCCGTGGCCAGCTCATCCTTGACGATTTGCGCCCGGTCCCTGATCGCATCGAGATCTTCTACGTAACGGATTACCCGGTCCAGCGATTCCTGAAGATGCCGTTTATGTGTTTGGTCAAGCCATGCAAAGCCGGAGGTGCGGAGCTGCGCGATCGCGTCCCTTTGCGGCATGATATAGCGGCGAAAGAGGATCGCTTTTTTGCGGACGGCTGTAATGGGTGAGCGCTCCTTCGTATCAGGCGACTCCATAACCAGCTCTTCCATATCGTCAAGTTGCTCGTCCAACGTCGAAAAAGTGGGTTCCATACGCTCAAACAGCCGCATGGCAAGCATAGCAACGAAGTCTCCTGCATTTTTTGGACCGCGCCCTGCGGCCAGATGATCCTGAATATCCTTTACGGCTTTCAGAGAGCGGCGCTGTACGGAAATAATCCTGTGTGCATCCACCCATAGGCGAACCGAAACCATGTCCTCCGGATCGGCGTTTTCGTTGAGATTGACGCCGCGCAGGATCAAAAGGGCGCCATCCCCAAACTCCAGAAGGCGCGGACGGGTTTCTTCGGCAAGAAGCGCATCAATAATCAGGGAATCGAGATAGGTGATTTCCCGCTCCAGCCAGGGACGTGTTTCAGCCGCGTGCGCATCCAGATGCACCCAGGCCAGCGTATCGTCGCGGAGCGTCTGTGAAACGGCGTCACCGTTTAAAAGCCTGCCGTGCCCATCACCATCAATAGCGCAGGCGTAAAGTATGGCTTCTTTATCGGTTTCATCCGTCATGTGCGCCAATCGCCTTTGCATTTCTGGTTCCCCAAAGCAGCACTGCCGCACCGGCAAGAGCGGAGAGGAATGAGCCGGTCAGTACGCCCAGCCGTACGGCGCTGGCGTTCTCCACATGCGTAAAAGCCAGCGTGCCGATAAACAGACTCATCGTAAAGCCGATCCCTGTCATAAGCGCCATGCCGTAGAATTGAAGCCATGTCACGCTTTGCGGCAGGCGGCATATCCCGGTAAACACAGCCAGTGCCGTTGCGCCCATAACGCCGATCTGTTTCCCGAAGAACAGCCCTAGCGTTGTGCCAAGCGTAATCGGATGAAGGAAGGTTTCAAATCCAAGGCCTGCCAGTGAAACGCCTGCATTGGCGAATGCGAAGACAGGCAGGATCGCAAGTCCGACCCATGGATGGAGCGCGTGTTCCATCACTTTCAGCGGCGATTGTCCGTGTTCGTTTTCAGCACGCAGCGGAATCAGGAAACCGATCGCAACGCCGGCCAGCGTGGCGTGCACGCCAGATTTCAAGACGCAGGCCCAGATGAATAAGCCAATGATGGTATACGGACCAAGCCGTGTGACACCTTTTCGGTTCAGGACATACAATGCGGCAAGCCCGACCAACGCGAGCCCAAGGGACAGCAGCGACGTATCATGCGTATAGAAAATCGCAATGATGACGATAGCGGCCAAATCATCGATCACGGCAATCGCCATCAAAATGATAACCAGAGCGCGCGGGACGCGCCGCCCCAATAACATCAAAATACCGAGCGCGAAGGCAATATCGGTTGCAGCCGGAATTGCCCAGCCTTGCAGTGTTTCCGGGTCCCCCCAATTCACGTATGCATAAATGAGTGCCGGGCAGGCAACGCCGCCTGCCGCTGCAATGGCCGGGAGAACGAATTGTTCACGGCTGGATAAATGCCCTTCAAGGACTTCCCGTTTTATTTCCAGCCCGACCAGCAGGAAGAAGATCGCCATCAGCCCGTCATTGATCCATAAAAGGAGCGGTTTATCGATAATAAAGGCGCCGACCTGCAAAACAACCGGCGTGTCTTTAAGCGCACCATAAAGGCCGCTTAAGGGAGAGTTTTCCATGAACATGGCTAAAAGCGCCGCTAAAAACAGTAAGATACCGGGAGCGGCCTTCATGGAGGAGAGTGCGTTGATAAGTTTGATAATCATGATGTCACTATGCTGATTGTTTCCGGTGTTTTTAAATGCAAATCACGCTGAGGGAAAGGAATTTCGATACCGTTTTCTTTGAATTTGTGCCATATGCTGAACAGGACGTCACTGTGAGGTTCCCAGCGTCCTTCTGTAACGTCGGATACCCAAAAATGCAGGATAAAATCTACGGAGCTGTCCCCGAAATGCCGCAGATAGCATTTAGGGCCCGGATCGCTCATACAGCGGGGATGCTGTGTCGCAGCTTCAAGAATCAAATCTTTTGCCTTCTCGATATCGGAGCCGTAAGAAACACCGATTGGAATTTCGATCCGGCCCTTGCTGCTTGTCAGAGTCCAGTTTACGACACGGTTCGTAATTAAATCCTCGTTCGGGATAAGAATTTCGCGGCTGTCGAACGTTTCGATAAGCATATAGCGTGCGTTGGCTTTGCGGACGAAGCCTGAAGTTCCGTCCGACAGTTCGATCAGATCGTCTTGCTCAACGGATTTTTCAAGCAGCAGAATAATGCCGCTGATAAAGTTCGAAGCAATTTTTTGCAGGCCGAATCCCAGCCCGATCCCGAGAGCGCCGCTAAATACGGTTAGTGTTGTCAGATCTATTCCCAGAATATCGAGCGCGAAGAGGAATGATACGAAATATATCCCGATCTGAACGATTTTGAGCATCAAGGCCCTGTTGGCCGCCCGGAGTCTTTTCAGCTTCCCGATTCGGCTTTCTGCGATATCAGAGGCGATTGCGGCACTCCAGAACACAAGGGCAATAATCAAAAGCGCCTTCATGGCCTCATAGGCGCTGATTCTGTAATCTCCCAGCTTAAAGGACAGCGCTTCCGTATCTGTATAGTGGCGGATCGTCTCGAAATAGCCCATGGTTCCGAGCGCCAGAGCGGCAAGCATCGTCAGGAAAACGAGCCATTTCGCAAGGGAGCCTTTGGGTTTGAGTATGTGCAGCCATATGCTTTTCATGGGCGCGAGTATAGAGTGTTTTGAGCCCGTACCAAAGAGCGTTTTATTCAAAAACAGCGTTATTTCGGCAAAGGATCATATTGCGCGGCAAGCTGCGTCCATGTACAAGATTAGAGGGGCATTTTCGTGATGAATCTGTTTTTTACCATTCTTACTATTCAAACGGACAGGCGTACATAATGAAGATTCTGATTGTAGACAGGGATGAAGCTTCTATCCAGATTGCCAAATCAAAGCTTGAGGCTGCGGGGCATGAGGTGGTTGTTGAGCCTTCAAAAAATGCAGCGTCTGACCGTGTTCAAACAGGGGGGTTCGACCTCGTTCTAATGGATCCTAGTCCTTTGGAGAATGCGCGTCCTGTGATTTCAGGTATTCGCCGCGCGGTCGGAAATTACCTTTATATAGCTCTTATGTCCGAAACGCTTTCGAAAGCGCAAGCTCTAGAGGCCGGAGCGAACGGCGTTCTGTCGAAACCACTGGATCCGGCGGCTCTTGAGCAAACGCTCGCCAACGCTCGGCGCTTACTCAAGCTTGTCTCCAGAATTGGTGATGATTCAGAAGACTTTCCAAGCGCAGGCGGCGTGATCGCTAAATCCGCGTTCAACCAGCTTTTTATCTCGGCTATGGACCGTGCAGGCCGATACGCGGAAAAGACATCCCTGCTTTTTATCTCCGTCAGCAACTATCAGGATATTCTGGAGATGGATGGCGGATATGCCGCTGAATATGCCGTGGCCAAGCTGTCTCAATATCTCGTACTGCTGCGCCGCCAGAGCGATATTATCGGTCAGACGGCCCGCAACGAATATGCGTTGTTGCTTCAAAGACCCGGTTACGAAGCCGAGCCGATGGAAGCGGCAAGCCGTTTTGCGGAGGCGCTGGAAAAACATGATGATATTACTTCCGGCGGGGCCAGCCCTGTCGAGGTTACGGTTTCCCTGATTGAAATCCCAAGCGGCGAAAGCCTGTTTTCTCATATAGCCGCTCCTGCTGACCGTTAGTGGTCCGCTAAAACGCGTCTTATATGCTTTATTTTGAAGCCCCGGACCAGAGTTTGCGCCCGGTTTCTTTTCTAAACTGCGTTGCCCTTAACCGCCAAGGAGGCTTTTTGCCGATGAACCCGTTAGCCGGTCTTTTGAGCAATCCGGATTTTGTACGCAGTGCTGCACGCCTGATCGGTGCTGCGGCACCGCAGATCACATTTGGAAAAACCGCAATTTTTTCAAAATGGGAAGATGTACGTGATATTCTGAACCGGGATCTGGATTTTCTGATCGCTCCGGTGAACGGTCCCAGAATCGAGGCTGTGAACGGTCCGTTTATTCTGGGGATGGATCGCAGCGAAACACATCTGGAGGAACGCCGCGCCTTATATGCCGCCATGCGTACTACGGATTGGCCTGCGCTTGCGCAGCGGGCGGGAAAGGACGCAGACGATATTCTCAAAGCCGTTAAGGCCGGAGATACGCTTGATATCGTGAACGGCTATGCCCGCCCGGTTGCGGGGCGTTCGGCCACTGCGCTCATGGGGATTGCGGGGCCAAGCGAGGCGGATTTGATGCGTGTAGCCCGTGCTTTATTTCACGAATGTTTCCTAAATCTGAATGATGATCCGAAAGTTCATAAAAAAGCGCTTACCGCCTTTGGGGAGCTGAAGCCATGGGTTGAGGAGGAGATTGCCGGGCGGCGTAAGAAAAAAGAGCATGGGGACGATATGATAGGTCGTCTGATTACGGAGGGCGCGCTGGATGATGATGCGATCCGCCGGACCGTTTCAGGGATGCTGGTCGGCGCGATTGATACGACGGCGACCTGCGTGGCCTATATTCTGGACGTAATTTTGAGCCGTCCGGAGGTCAAATGTGAGGTATTGAAGGACCTGAACGATCCGGTACGTATGCGCGGCTGGTGCTATGAGGCTCTGCGCTTCCGACCGCATAACCCGATCGTGATCCGGCAAGCGGCTGCGGATACGAGCGTCGGCGGCAAAGCGGTTAAGGCCGGAACCCGTGTAATCTGCTTTACGCTGTCCGCGATGCACGATCCCGGTGTTTTCGCATGGCCGGAGCGCTTCGATCCCGAACGGCCTGAAGAGCTTTATCTGCATTTCGGTGGCGGGTTGCATCCATGTGCCGGACGCGCCCTTAACGGCGTTCAGATTCCGGCCTTGGTCTCCCGCATTCTGGCTCGTGATCCGGTGATAACGGAGAAAATCCGTTTTGAAGGGCCGTTCCCGGACAGGCTGACGATCAAGCTTCGCGCGTGACATTCCCGACGATCATAGAAGAGGATAAAGCTATGACCCATTCTTTTATCAATATTGCCGCCCCTTTGCCTCGCGACCAAGAGGAAGAGGCTGTTAAGGCGCTGGATAAACTTGGAAACCCGCTGAAAGGCGCGGCGAAAAAAGCGATCGATGCATTGGGATGTATCCACTTTTTCAGTATGACGATTGTGCCGGGCGATCCGGACTATCCGCCCTATCTGGTGCTGGAGCTTTCCGTAGACGGGGAGGAAAAAGCCTTCCTGAAAAAGCTGGCTGAAAGCGCAGGCGAGCATTTTGAGCCGGTCTTCAAGCTGGCCTCCGATTATGGCGAAAGCGCTGATCTGGCCTCTTACTGGCGCTCTCACCTTGTTCATACGGGTTTCGGGTATTTGGACGTACCCGGCGTTGCGCATACGGGTACGCCCGGTATGAGTGTGGAGCGTATCCATAAAGAGGCCGAACTTAGCCGCGTTGTAACCGCGCTCTTTAAGGAGACGCCGCGGGACGGCGCGGCGTTGGAGGTTCTGGAGCGGGTTCGTGAAGCCCTCTACAAAAAGAAAAAATATGAATGGGCTTTTACACCGGAGGATGCGCCGCTCCTGCACGGAGAAAAACCGGGGAGCCTCGTGGCTAATATCCTGAGCCGCTGGCCCGGCTTTGTCACGACGTTCCTCTGGCCGTTTCTCTTGATCGGTTTTCTTATTTCAGCCGTTATGATTTTACCGGATGCCGATATGGATTCTATGGGGGAGGTGCTGGGGACCCTGATCAAGCTGGCTGTGATGATGGCAATTACGGGAGGGCTGTTATCCCTTATTTTCATCGGGTTCGTCTATACACGCCTGCGGGCGCTGGAGGAGAGCGATCTGCCGGACGATACACCGCCCAATCATGCAAAGCTCTCTGCCATCCGGATGCGTGAAGATATCGCTTTCCAGAACCATCTGGCGGGCGTATCGATCCTGAAAACAGGCTGGGTCCGCCAGATTACGATCCGCCTCATCTACTGGCTGATTGCTGCCGCTGCGACGGCTGTTTACCGGCCGGGATTTCTCGGCTCCATTGGGACAATTCATTTCGCACGCTGGTTTGTTTTGCCGGGTACGAACAGGCTGCTCTTTTTCAGCAATTACGGTGGGAGCTGGGAGAGTTATCTGGAAGACTTTATCACCAAGGCGAATTTTGGCCTGACCGGCGTATGGAGCAATACGCTCGGTTTTCCGAAGACCTCGAATTTGTTGTTCGATGGCGCGAGCGATGGAGACCGGTTCAAGCGTTGGGCACGCCGCCAGCAAAATCCGACATGGTGCTGGTATTGCGCCTATCCGGACCAGACAACGGCGCGTATCCGTACAAACGCCGCAATCCGGCAGGGGATTGCCGGGGCCGCAACAGAAACAGAGGCTCGCGACTGGCTGATGCTGTTTGGCTCGAATGTCCTGCCCCGGACAGAGCTTCAGCATGACAACGTACAGGGTATTCTCTTCGGCGGTTTTGGGCCGTTGCCGCATGCGGCCTGCCTCAGTGTTCGCCTGCCGGAGGATCCTGTAAAGGCGCGGGACTGGCTTGCTGAGATCGCGCCGCAACTGACGTACGGTGACTACAAACCCGGCAGCCAAAGCGCGATGATCTGTTCTTTGGCTGCGACCGGCCTCAGAAAGCTGGGTTTGAGCGAAAGCGAATTGGCGACCTTCCCGCATGCCTTTGCGGAAGGGATGGCTGCGCGGGCTCGTATTCTGGGTGATCGGGGCGAAAACGCGCCTGAAAAATGGGTCTGGGGCGGAGAGCAAAACCCCGTTGACGCGGCGCTGCTGATTTATGCGCCGGATGATGCGGCACTCGATAAAATTGTAAAAGAGGAAACCAAGCGCCTGAAAAAGCACGGGGGCGCTCCGGCCAAGACACTTGAACTGGCGACGTTGCCGCCACGCGGAACGCCGGTGCGCGAACCGTTCGGTTTCGTAGACGGCGTATCGCAACCCGTTATGCGCGGAACCGGACGCCATCGCCCCGGTACGCGGAGCCAGCATATCGTCGAGCCGGGTGAATTCATTCTTGGCTATCCGGACGGGCTGGGCACCTATCCCCAAAGCCCGCAAGTGCCTGCGCTCGCAGACCCGGCGAACGATCTGTATGCTGTCTCCGGGGAGTGGCCTGCGCAGCGGCCTGATTTTTCGCAGTCATTAGCCCCGGCGGCCCGTGATCTGGGCCGGGATGGAAGCTTTATGGTCATTCGTCAGCTTGAGCAGGATGTCGAGAGCTTCCATGCCTTTGTTGATGATGCGGTCGAGCAGCTCAATACGGGGGCCTGTCCGCTGAATGTTAATAAGCGCTGGGTTGGGGCAAAACTGGTCGGGCGCTGGGATGACGGTTCTTCCCTTGTGCGCAACCAATATGAGCCCGCGACGAATAAAAAGGCAGACGCCAGACCGGATAATGATTTTCTTCTTGGTAAGGAAGACCCGCAAGGGTTGCGCTGCCCTTACGGGTCGCACATCCGGCGCTCTAACCCAAGAGATAGCTTTACGCCGGGTTCGGAGGAACAGCTTGATATCATTAATCGTCACCGGATTTTACGCGCAGGCCGGGTTTATGAAGAGGATGGTAAGAAGGGTCTGCTCTTTGTCTGTCTGAACGGCGATATCGAACGCCAGTTCGAATTCATCCAGCAGACATGGTCGATCGCGACGACTTTCCACGGGCTGGATGGCGAGACGGATCCGTTTATCAACGATACGGGGAAAGAGTCCCGCTACAGCATCCCGATGATGGACGGTACAAGGACGATCACGGGGCTGAGCAGTTTTGTAACGACGAAAGGCGGGGAATATTTCTTCGTTCCGGGTCGTCAGACTGTTCGCTTCCTGACCCGGACACGGTAAAATTTAAGCAGAAGGAAACATTTTCCAAAAATGTTTCCTCTTGCTTTTGAGGGCTTTATAACCGAAAGTATGCTCCGGTTACCGGAAAACTGGAGCGTATAAAAGTGGGCCGTGCCGCTGTCAGGCAAAGCAGAAAGCGCAAAATGCAGGGGCGATTTTTCAGCCCTCTGATTTGCGCGTTTTTGATTCTGGCGCTGGGCACGATGGGGATTTCCCCCGCCTGTCTTTTTATCTCCGGGCAATCCAGCCTGATCGAAATTGAAATTTGCGCGGCGGACGGTTCGTTCAAAACGGTGGCGCTGCCTGCCGATCAGACGCCTTTTGAAGCGCCTGCGCCCGAGAAACCCGCCAAGCATCTCGATAAGAATTGTGCCTTTTGTTTCGCGCAAAGCCATCAAAAAACGCAGGCCGTTGCCTCTTTGGATATTCTGCCTGCTATGTCGGCGGGAGATTGTCTTTCGACAGGTCCCGGCTCTTTTGCACTGAAATCCTGCTCTGCCGCTGGTTTTAAACCCCGCGCACCTCCCGCTTTTTTGTCCTGAAAATTTTTTGATTTTTTTAACGACGACCCTCGGTTCTCAAGTGCCGGGGGCATCCTCGCGCTATCCATATATGCGCAGAGGGCAAAACGGGTTTATGATCATGGAAAAAACGGATAATGGCGGGCTAAGCGGCATATTCGGCAAAGTCAATCATTGGCGGCATATCGCAATGGATATAAGCATGTTTGGTATGGCCATCGCAGCTTTTGCGGCGTCGGGCGGCGTGTCAGGCGTTCTTGACCCAGTTTTGGGCTGGGCAAAAATGCATGTTTCGGGAATACCGGATTTATTTGTACACGGGCCGGATTTTCTCGGCGAAATATTCGCACAAGCCAGTACAGGTGAAGGGCAGTGGTTTATGGATTCGGATATCGAGCTGCATGCGATGCATCACGATCATCTTGGACATCATATGTAAGTGTATGAAAGAAGGGAGCCGGGTGGCTCTAGCGTTTTTTACGCGCCGCCGCCGTGTCCGCCGCGCAATCATCGTCATCGGGGATGGACAGCTCTTTCTTGATTTTGCTCATTTCGCGCATCACGCAATCAATCGTGGAGGTAATATCCTCCATTTCCTGCCGTGAGGGCATACCATAAGCGCGGGCGCGGTCGTCGCCGCCGATGATCCGGGCCGGGATGCCGAGCGCTGTTGCACCTGCGGGCACGTCAAACGTCACCACGGAATTGGCCCCGACTTTTGCTTTTTCACCGATCGTAATATCACCCAGAACCTGTGCGCCCGCCCCAACCATAGCGCCGTTCTCCAATGTCGGATGTCGTTTGCCGTCTACCTGCCCGGAGCGGCCAACCCCGCCGAGCGTGACGCCGTGATAGATCGTCACATCGTCCCCGATCACTGAAGTCTGGCCAATGACGACGCCGGTTCCGTGGTCAATAAAGAAACGGCGGCCAATTGTCGCCTCCGGATGGATTTCTATCCCGGTCAGAATACGTGTGATATTGGCTGAAAAGCGGGCTAGCGCTTTCAGACCCAGTTTCCACAGTGCATTGTTCATACGGTGCAGGCAAACGGCATGGAATCCGTTATAGGCGAACAGGACTTCGAAAAAAGTCGGCTGGGCCGGGTCGCGCTTACGGATCGCATCAATGAGCTCGCACATGGGTCGTTAGGCCTTTTTTTTGGTTTTTGCTTGGGCTTTGAGGGCCTTTTCGTTCGCCGTGCGGTCCGGTGGTGTTATGATTCCTGCGGAGACAACCAGCTTGACGCCTTCTTCCACGCTCATCTTCAGATAGCGCAGCTCTTTTCTCGGGACGAACAGCAAATAGCCCGATGTCGGGTTGGGCGTAGTCGGCACGAAAACGTTAATCGTTTCCTCTTCAGTCGTATGTTGAACCTCGCCTTCACTCTTGCCTGTGACGAACCCGATCGACCAGACGCCTTTACGCGGATATTCAAGCATCACAACCTCCCGAAAGGCTTGGGATTGCGTGGCCATAATGGTTTCGAATATCTGTTTGATTGCGCTGTAAAGCGTGCGGATAACCGGTACGCGGTCTACGATATATTCAGACAGGCGGATGAAGATCCGGCCCAGAAAATTCGTAGCGAACCAGCCGATCACGACAAAAAAGACCAACGCGAAGATCAGCCCCACGCCCGGCACGGTCGTTCCGCCGTAAAGCGCCTGATACCACTCATGGGGCAGCATGTGCGAGACGCGCCTGTCCACAAAGGTCAGGAAGGACCATGTCAGATAGATCGTAATGCTGATCGGTGCCGTGACCAGTATTCCGGCCAGAAAATAGCCGCGCAGCCGCGCCATCAGGCCCATATTGGGCGCTTTTGTATGTTGATCGACGACGTTTTGGGTTGAATGTTTGTGATCCGCTTCCATCCGTGCATCATGGCGCAGCCTTTAGGAAAATGCAATCAGCAAACATTATGAAGAAATTGTATTATATTATAGACTATATGTGAAAAATTAGTCTTGATCTTTTTCCGGAATCTTGCCATAACCAAACCATCATAAAAATGGAGTTCTGGAAATATTATGCCTGAGTTACCCGATCTGGATCAAGAAGCCCTTGCGAGTACAACAAATCTTGAAACTCTTAATGGTGTTGAGGAAGCTCTTGATATTATTCAGCTTCGTATTGAAACAGCGCGCCAAAACTTTGAGTTCTTTAAAGCGCTTCCGGAAAGCAAACGTCCACAGATATCGGATGGGCTGAATACGAGTTTCAATAATAGATTACATGAGTACGCTGTAAGAAATATTTCTTTGTTACGTAAGCGTAGGGTCCATGCGGAGAAAGATGCGGTTCTCTTTAAAATGCTCCAGAATGCAGCGGCGGATTCTTTAGACGAACTGTGCAGACATAACGGCGTTACGATTACAGATCCAGAAGCCAGAGCTGAAGCGCAAAGTTCCAAGACCGGAAAAATTAAAAATGTTGTGGCTCTGCAAAGTGCTATAAAACGGCATTTTATTGATACTCTTTTAGAGTTGGGGCGTCCGCAGAGTGAATTATCGGAAGTTGCGCTCGGAAGACCGGACGGAACAGCGGTCGAGCTTTTGCCTATACTTTTCAAAGAATCATTGATTTCTAAGACTACGGGATCAGCAGAAGAGATTCTGAGAACGCTACGCAAGCAACAAAATTTGCAGGATATTTTTAAGGAAAATGAAAAAGTTGCATTAAAGCATGCAAGAGTTGAAAATAAAGGCAGAATTGAGGGCACTATTTCTGATGCCGAAGCAGAACTGGCGGATCTTTTAAATAGAGTCGAGGCTTTAAAGGATATGGATGATCCGGATAAGTCAGGTTTTAAAATATTACAAAATCCACAACATGTGTTCGACCTTTTCAATGAAGCGGCAAGTGACAGGCTTCAAATACTGACCAGCCTTCTGGAACTGTATACGAATACTGCACTTGAACGGGTTAGGGTGCTGCGCAATGCGTTTCGGGAATCCATTGAAAATAAATCCATCCAAAACGCAGTACCTTACCAACAAAGTACCAATAAAAATTCTTCCCGTTATGAAGGTACAAAGAAACCAGTTGTGGCGGCGTTGGGTGCTCTGCATAGCCAGCCGCAGGAAAATGAACCAGCCGCAGCGGATCTTGCAGGTCTTTTGGCTCATTTGCGCCCAGTTTTCAAAGGAAATGAAGCTTTGCGCGCTGGGAAGCTTATCGAACTTTTAGAAGGACAGCTCCCGGCACGTCAGGAGTTGCTTGATGAAATTCGGGAATTGCTCGAAGAACGTAAAGAAGATTTTGAAAAAATGCCGCGCTTATCTATGGGATCATACGATTCTATGGGATCATACGATATGTAACGTGACTTTTCTTTTTAGCTGTGCTTAAAAGGTCGCATGAACATCACCGACGTTACAGAGCTTTATCACAAGCCTTTGCTGGATCTGGTTTATGAGGCCGCCTCCGTTCACCGGGCGCATCATGACCATCATGAAATGCAGCTTTGCACACTCCTGTCGATCAAGACGGGCGGGTGCGCAGAGGACTGCAAATATTGCAGCCAGTCCATCTATAATAATGCGGATCTGGAAAAAGAGACGCTTTTGAAAACGGACGAGGTTCTGGAACAGGCCCGTAAGGCCAAAGAATCCGGTTCGACCCGTTTTTGCATGGGAGCCGCCTGGCCCAAAGTCCTTGACGGGCGTGCATTCGACCGCGTGTGCGATATGGTGCGCGGTGTTTCCGATATGGGGCTGGAGGCGTGCTGCACATTGGGCATGCTGACCGAAGCGCAGGCGGTAAAGCTTAAAGAGGCGGGCTTAAGCGCCTATAACCACAATCTCGATACATCTGAAGCGTTTTACGACAAGATTATCACGACGCGGACCTATCAGGACCGGCTGGACACGTTGCAAAATGTGGCTAAAGCCGGAATTTCCGCGTGTTGTGGCGGAATTTTGGGGCTTGGGGAAAGCGAGGAGGACCGGATATCCCTCCTGCACACCTTGTCCAATCTCGACCCGCAGCCGGAATCTGTGCCGATTAATATGCTGATCCCCGTCGAAGGCACACCGCTTGCGGATCAGGCGCCACTCGATATTTTTGAATGGATACGCTGTATTGCCGTAGCCCGGATTTTAATGCCCAAAGCAATGGTTCGTCTTTCCGCCGGGCGCCTGTCCATCAGCAAAGAGGCCCAAGCACTGGCCTTCTTAGCCGGGGCGAACGCTATTTTTACAGGTGAGAAGCTTCTGACCGCGCCCAATCCGGAAGAAGATTTCGACCGTGCATTGCTCGGAGAGTTGGGCCTCAAACCCCGTACGCCGTATAAAAAGGACGTGCGGCAAGAAGCGGCTTAGCGCCGCCTCTCTATACGCTGTTTTATCCTGCGGGCAAAGTTTTCCGTATTGTACTATATGACACGGCGCAGGCTATCGCAGCTATTGAAGTTGAAATGAAATCTCTTACCGATAATCATCAGGATCGCCCCGTATACGGTATTTTATGCGCCGTATTTGCGTTTTTTCTGCTCTCCGCGATGGGGGCGGGAGTTAAAATTCTGGCGCAGACCCATCATGTGATCGAAATCGCCTTTTACAGGAATCTGATCGCACTGGTCCCTGTTTTGATCTATATCGCGCTGACCCGTAAAACGCATCTGCTCAAAACCGGGAAGCCGTTTATCCTGTTTCTACGCGTTATGGTCGGTGCGGTGGGACTGATCCTGACCTTCGCCGCGCTGAAGAGCCTGCCGCTGGCCGATGCAACGACGCTGTTCTTTACTTCTTCGCTGCTTTCTCCTGCGCTGGCATTTTTTATCCTGAAGGAACGGATCGGTTTGCACCGCTGGAGCGCTATTATTATTGGTCTGTGCGGGATTTTGCTGGTCGCTCGCCCAACCGGGGACGGCGTCAGCATGTTGGGTGTATCGCTGGCGCTGGCGGCGGCCTCTACCCATGCCATGATCTATCTGTTTCTACGCTCCCTGAAATCGGAATCTTCAGTGACCGTGACCTTGTATTTCTTTGCAGGCGGCGTTCTTTTGCCGGGTCTGTTTATGCCCTTTGTCGCCAGTATGCCCGGCCCGCAGGAATGGGGGCTTTTCGCTCTGGTCGGCGTTTCGGGCGGGCTGGCGCAATATTTTATGACCCGCGCATTCCGGCTGGCCGATGTGGGGAGCATTATTCCGGTTACCTATACCGGCCTGCTCTGGGCGACCGGGTTCGACATTCTTATATGGCACGATGCGCCGGGCTGGCCTGTTCTGGCGGGTGGGGTGATCATTATCAGCGCAAATCTGTATATCCTCCACCGGGAGCGGAAAAAACAGCGTATGGGTGGGTAATTTCCCTTTTATTTTGCAAATCGGACCTCCTATAAAGGTCGGATGAAAAAAATTATTGTTGCGATAGACGGTCCCGCTGCGAGCGGCAAAGGTACGTTGGCCCGCAATCTGGCCGGAAAGCTGAATCTAGCGCATATGGATACAGGCGCGCTTTACCGGGCGGTTGCTTTTGAGGTTTCAAAGGCGGGCCTTAGTGTCCGGGATAAGAAGGATGCAATCGCGGCGGCGAAAACCTTGCGCAAAAAAATCGAAGGTGCGGAGTATCCGGCGGATATTCTGGGCCGCCCTGTTCTGAAGGAGGACCGTTTTGGCCGGGATGCCTCCGTCATTGCTGTCATTCCGGAGGTACGCGAGATTTTGGCCGACCTTCAGAAAGATTTTGCCCATGCCCCCGGAGAAGGGTTCGCAGGCGCCGTTCTAGACGGGCGGGATATCGGCACGGTGATCTGTCCGGAGGCCGATGCGAAGCTCTATATTATCGCCGATACGGAGATTCGTGCGCAAAGACGCATGAAAGAGTTGCAATCTAAAGGCATATCCGTTACATATGACGCCGTTTTGGATGATATGCGCAAACGGGACGCACGGGATGAGGGTCGTAAGACCGCACCTTTGACACCCGCCGCAGATGCGGTTCTACTGGATACGACCCATCTGTCGGAAAGCGAAGCGCTGGAGAGGGCTCTCGAAATTGTTCGAGAAATATTACCCTGATCCGGCCCAACCCCCGATTGTACGTATTCCCCCAAAACATATATGCGCGCGTGGAAGGCTCCTGACAGAGCCGGTCATTTTAAAGGCAATTCTGCGCAGCGCCAGACCACTTTGAAAGGAAATGAACGATGGCACAAGCAGCCAAAAGACTTGAAGATAGACTGGATTCCAAAGAGTTTGCCACTCTTTTGGAAGAGTCCTTGAAAGGGCAAGCTAATTTTACCGGCAACGTTGTTAACGGAACGGTCGTTGCCGTGACAGACGATTTCGCGATTGTCGATGTCGGCCTGAAATCAGAGGGGCGTATCCCCTTGCAGGAATTCTCGAAGCCGGGTGAAGACCCAGAAATCAAGGCCGGTGACACGGTCGAAGTCTTCGTAGAGAAGATGGAAAACAGGAACGGCGAATCCGTTCTGTCCCGTGAAAAGGCACGCCGCGAAGAGGCTTGGGTTGAGTTGGAGAAGGCGTTCGACAAGAACGAACGCGTCACCGGCGTAATCTTTGGCCGCGTTAAAGGTGGCTTTACGGTTGATCTGGGTGGTGCCGTGGCATTCCTGCCTGGTTCTCAGGTTGATATTCGCCCGGTACGCGATGTATCACCTCTGATGGGTACGCCTCAGCCGTTCCACATCCTTAAAATGGACCGTACGCGCGGTAATATCGTTGTTTCCCGCCGCGCCGTTCTTGAGGAAAGCCGCGAAGAGGCCCGTTCCGACCTGATGGAAAACCTGAAGGAAGGACAAGTCCTGCAAGGTATCGTCAAAAACATCACGGATTACGGCGCGTTCGTCGATCTGGGTGGTGTGGATGGTCTGCTGCACGTCACGGATATTTCCTGGAAACGCGTTAATCACCCGTCCGAAGTACTTCAGGTCGGTCAAAGCGTCGATATTCAGGTGATCCGCTTCAACGAAGATACGCAGCGTATTTCTCTGGGTATGAAACAGCTTGAAGACGATCCTTGGAAAGGTGTTGAAGCCCGTTACGCTGTTGGTGCGAAGCTGAATGGTCGGGTTACGAACATCACGGATTACGGTGCGTTCGTCGAGCTGGAAGACGGTATCGAAGGACTGGTTCATGTCTCTGAAATGTCCTGGACCAAGAAAAACGTCCATCCCGGTAAGATTGTTTCGACTTCTCAGGAAGTCGAAGTTATGGTCCTTGAAGTCGATGGCGACAAGCGCCGGATCTCTTTAGGGCTGAAACAATGTCAGGACAATCCGTGGATCACCTTTGCTAATACCCATAAGGAAGGCGAAGAGCTGGAAGGCGAAATCCGTAACATCACCGAATTCGGCATGTTTGTCGGACTGGGCGAAGAGATTGACGGTATGGTTCACCTGTCCGATGTATCTTGGGAAGACGAGACGGAAGACGCGCTGAAAGCCTATAATAAGGGCGATATGGTCAAAGTCCTCATTCTTGACATGGACCCGGAAAAAGAGCGCGTTGCTTTGGGGATTAAGCAACTCAGCGAAAATCCGTTCGAGGGCGCTCTTAAAGGGATGAGCAAAGGCGCGGTCGTAACCGGTACAGTGACGGAAATCACGTCCGGTGGCATCGAGGTTAGCGTTAATGAAACAGTGACGGGCTTTATCAAAAAGGCCGATCTGTCCCGTGAGCGTTCCGAGCAACGTCCGGACCGCTTTGCCGTTGGCGAGAAAGTGGATGCCAAGATTATCGGTATCGACAAGAAATCCGCCAAGCTGAGCCTGTCTATCAAAGCCCGTGAAATCGACGAAGACAAGCAGGCTATGGAAGAGTTTGGCTCGACCGAAAGCGGCGCGTCTTTGGGTGATATTCTTGGAGCGGCGCTTCAGGAAAACCAAAGCGGGAACGCTGCCGACGATAAGGCGAAGAAAAAACCGGCAGCTAAGAAAAAGGCTGAGGATGCGGACGATAAGGATTCTGAAAAGAAAACCAAGTCCGCCTCTAAAAAGAAAAAAGAAGAAGACGCTGCGGAGTAATCTTCTTCTTTATGGCTGTTACCTCTTTGAAAAACCGGCTCTAAAGGCCGGTTTTTCTTGACGAGAGAGGCTTTATTGGGGCAGTCTTGTCCTGTTCGTGGAGAGCAGGCCGGAACGCCCGTAAACCGAATATACGCCCACAGAGGGGCCTATATTTTTAGGAGGAGAGTTTGTCATGACAAAATCCGAACTTATTCAACGGCTTGCCGAGCGCAATCCTCATCTGTATTTGCGCGACATTGAAAAAATCGTCGACACTGTTTTTGAGGAAATCAGCACGGCTTTGGTCAATGATGATCGTATTGAGCTGCGCGGATTCGGCGCTTTTTCAGTGAAGCACAGAGACGCCCGTACAGGCCGTAACCCGCGGACAGGTGAAACCGTCTATGTGGAGGCCAAGCGTCTGCCCTTTTTCAAAACCGGGAAAGCTCTTCGCGACCGTCTGAACGGGGAAGAAGGCTAGGGCGTAACAGGATTTTATGGCTCTTCTACGCTGGATCGCCGGATTTTTGCTTATTCTATGTGCAGGCACTTTTGCCGTTTTCAACCGTACGCGGGTCGATGTGATCTGGAATCCGGTAGAGGAACCGTTCTCTTTGCCTCTCTATGCAGTCGGGCTGGGGGCACTCACGTTGGGTTTTCTGGCCGGTGGGGCGTGCGTTTGGGTCAATATGGGCTCTTTGCGCCGGGATAAAAGACGCCAGAAAAAAGATATTAAAAGGCTCGAAAAAGCGCTGGCGGAAAGCACAGCCTGTGAATCCGGCTATGAAAATGATGGGGATACTCATCCGGCTGTGCCGCATGCGCTCTTGTCCGCACCTGCCATAGAACGTTAGAATCACACTCTATGAACACCTGTACGTCTTCCCCTCTGATTTTTTGTGCGATTGATACCAACGATCTTGATCGGGCCGTCCATTTGGCCGCCTCTATCGGGCCTGTGACAGGCGGCCTCAAGTTGGGGCTGCAATTCGTACACAGCTTCGGCCCCTCTGGGATCGAGGCTGTTCAGAACGCCTGCCCGCAGGCTGCTCTCTTTCTAGACCTGAAATTCCATGATATTCCCAACACCGTTGCGGGCGCTGTACAGGCAGTTTGCGCGCGTTTTGCACCGGCTTATCTGAATGTCCATGCCGCCGGGGGGCAGGCCATGATGGAAGCGGCAAAAGCCGCCTGCTCAGAAAACACGAAATTACTGGCTGTCACCATCCTGACTTCTCTCAATGCGGAGGCACTTCAAAAAATCGGCTATGGGAACGATGTGGCGCAGCAGGTTCAAAAAATGGCGCTTTTGACCCGTGAAAGCGGTCTGGACGGGGTTGTGTGCTCTTCGCACGAAATCGAGCTTCTGCGGTCTGTGTGCGGCCCTGACTTTACCCTGATGGTTCCCGGTATTCGCCCAGAAGGGGCCGATAAAGGGGACCAAAAACGGGTCATGACCCCTTTGCAAGCGGTTCAGGCGGGAGCCACGCATCTGGTCATCGGGCGGCCCATAACGGGCCATCCGGACCCGGCCCGCGCCGCACAGGATATTCTGGATCAGCTTTAATCAAACAGGGAGAAATTTCATGCGGCATTTTACGGCGACTTTTACGGCAAAGGATACGTCTAAAAACGTTCAGGATTTTATTAAAGCCCATAAAACGGAGTTCTGGGACTTAATCAAATCCTTTGCACCTTATATCGTTATTCTGGGCATCTTGTCCGTAGCTTTTCAACATTTTGCTCAAAACGCGATATTAGCTGAAATGGGAAACTTCAGGCAAATGCTTGAAAATAAACCTGGAAATGCTGCCGCTCATCTTCAAATGATGGAAGCAATGCGTGGCTCCGTTTTCAAAAGCCCTTATATGTGGGCCGCTTGGGGTGTTCAACTTGTTTTAGGGTATGTGTTCGCAGCGATTGCGATCAGTTGGCACAGGCTGGTTCTGCTTGGCCCGGAGCAATACAGACCAATGAATCTTTTCAAACCGCAGCGGCATGAAATCGAATTCGTGATGATTTTGGCGCTAATTGGTGTTCTGATACCGGCCGTTTTTGGATGGATTATGGTATCCGGTCCATTCTTTTCTTCATCCGGTATATGGCTGATCGGTCTGTTCTCAATCGCTCTGATCTATGTATCCTATAAAATCTGTTTTGTCTTTCCGGCCAAGGCTGTCAACGCCGATATGGATTTTAAAACTTCCTTCAAACTGACAAAGGGCTATTTCTGGAAAATTTTTCTCGCCGCCTTCCGAGCTTCTTTGAAAACCATCGGATTGCTTTTCCTCTATCAAATTATCGTCGGGATGGCCATCGGAACCGTTCTGGCTGTAAGCGGTGACCCAAGGGCAGCCACTTTACCAGCCCTCATAGGAGGCGGTGCGCTGGCGCTTCCGGTACTACTGTATTTTCAGCCTCTTTTGACGATTATCGGAGTCACGGTCCTGTCCAACTATTACCAGCATGCTCTGCAAAACAAGCCGGTGAGTGAGGCTGCGGCGTGACCGGGATTAAAATCTGCGGGCTGAGCGATGAGGCGGGCGTAGAGGCTGCCGGCGCAGGTGGGGCCGATTTTGCGGGGTTTGTCTTCTATCCGCCCTCCCCGCGCTGCGTGAGTCCGGAGCGCGCTGCCGTGCTGGCCGAAAAGCTCCCGCCCGGTACGAAAAGCGTCGCTCTTCTCGTCGATCCGGACGATACGGTTCTTGACTATGTTTTGAACCGGTTCACTCCGGATTATATCCAGCTCCACGGCGACGAGACGCCCAAGCAAATTTTGGACATAAAAAAGGAGTTTTCGCCCAAAATCATAAAAGCGATCCGGATCGGATCGAAACGTGATCTCTTAAAATCCATGGCGTATGACGGAATCGCCGATATGTTGATGTTCGATGCTAAAATTGAGGGCTCTGCGCTGCCCGGCGGTACAGGGCAGGCTTTCGACTGGTCGATATTGGAGGGTCATAAACCGGAAACGCCGTGGATGCTGGCGGGCGGTTTGACGGCTGAAAATGTGAAAGAGGCGCTTTCGCGCTTGCATCCTGATGTGGTTGACGTATCATCCGGCGTGGAAAGCGCGCCGGGCCAAAAAGATCCGGCGAAAATTGCAGATTTTATAAGAGCCGTCAAAAACCATGACCACAGCGAACAGCCTTAAAAACGAACCCGACGAACGCGGGCATTTCGGCCCCTATGGCGGGCGTTATGTCGCAGAAACCCTTATGCCGTTGATCCTCTCCGTTGAGGAAGCCTGGAATGCGGCCAAGGACGACCCGGCCTTTTGGGCGGAATTTGACGATCTGGCTGAGCATTATATAGGCCGCCCGTCGCCGCTTTACTTTGCTAAGCGCATCACCGAGCATCTGGGCGGCGCGAAAGTCTATTTCAAGCGCGACGAGCTGAACCATACGGGCGCGCACAAGATTAACCATTGTATCGGGCAGGTTCTTCTGGCCAAGCGTATGGGCAAAACACGCATTATCGCTGAAACGGGTGCGGGCCAGCACGGCGTCGCAACAGCGACCGTGTGCGCCCTCTTTGACTTGCCCTGCACCATCTTTATGGGCGCGACCGATATCGAGCGTCAGGCCCCGAACGTCTTTCGGATGAAGCTCTTAGGTGCCGAAGTCCGGCCTGTGAAAAGCGGCTCAGGGACGCTCAAGGACGCGATGAATGAAGCGCTGCGCGACTGGGTGACGAACGTGCACGACACCTATTATCTGATCGGCACAGTTGCCGGCCCACACCCTTATCCGGCGATGGTCCGGGATTTCCAGTCCGTCATCGGCAAGGAGCTTAAAACCCAGATGCAAGAGCGTGAGGGCCGCTTGCCGGATACGCTGGTGGCCTGTATCGGCGGCGGATCAAACGCTATGGGGCTGTTCCATCCGTTTCTGGACGACCGTGAGGTTAATCTGGTCGGCGTAGAAGCCGGCGGGCTGGGCGTGGATACCGACAAACATGCAGCCTCACTGGCGGGGGGCAAGCCGGGTATTCTCCACGGGATGCAAAGCTACTTCCTGCAAAATGAAGACGGCCAGATTACGGAGGCGCATTCCATCTCCGCCGGGCTGGACTATCCGGGTATCGGGCCGGAGCATGCATGGCTCTTCGATCAAAAACGGGTCAACTACGTCTCAGTGACGGATCAGGAGGCCCTTGATGCGTTCCAGCTCTGCACAAAGCTGGAGGGCATTATTCCTGCGCTGGAGCCGTCCCACGCCTTTGCACATGTCATCAAACTTGCGCCGACCCTCCCCAAAGATCATATTCTTGTTATGAATATGTGCGGGCGGGGCGACAAGGATATTTTCACGATCGCCGACAAGCTGGGCGTTTCGTTGTGAGCGTGCAGGAGATCAGGGCCGGTCTGGTGGAGGTTGAGCCCTTCACCGTGGCCGGGCTTTCCCGTGTTACGGACTCCGAGCGGGCGGCCGACGATATTAACGCGCTGTGGCAGGCTTTTTTTGAAAAGCAGATCGGGCGGGACCTTCCCGGTAAGGCCGACGATGTGATCTATGCGGTTTACTCCGATTATGAGGGCGATCATACAAAGCCCTACCGTGTGACGATCGGCTACCGGGTAGAGGAAGACGCACCCGATTCGCCTGCATCCCCAGAGTTACATCGTATCATCTGTCAGGCCGGACCGTATGCGCTGCTCAGCGCCGCCGGGGAACAGCCGCGCGCGCTTATCGAAGCGTGGGAGGCCGTCTGGGCCGGAGATCTGGAGCGCCGTTTCGCCACGGATTTTGAGATTTACGGCCCGCGCTTTTTTCAGGAAGGGCTGAACGAAGTCCTGCTCCATATAGGGCTGAACGCGCCCGGCGCATAACCGGCGCATAAAGCGTTATTCAGGGCTATTCCGCGATCTTTTTCACGAATTCGGATTTCAGGCCCATCTGGCCGATACCGGGGATTTTGCAGTCGATATCGTGATCGCTGCCGGGGGCAAGGCGGATATTTTTGACCTTCGTGCCGACCTTGACGACTCCGCCCCGGAATTTTAAATCCTTGATCACGGTAACGCTATCCCCGTCCTGTAAGGGTGTGCCGTTGGCATCACATATGGCCGCGCTCGAATCCTCATCCCCGCCGCCGCCTTGCGCCCATTCATGCGCGCATTCCGGGCAGATATAAAGCGCCCCATCTTCATAGGTATAAGGGGAGGAGCATTTCGGACATGGGGGGAGTTGGGTCATTTTTATTTTAACCACTAAGACACGAAGCTATCCTACGGCCATATTCATCAAATAAATTTGTACATTTTTTATCATAAATATGAATGGTTGGATCATCACTAGGTAAAAGTACATTGTCATTGGCTTTTAACAAGTTCAAAATACTATCCCTAATATCATCTTGGCTTGGCTTTGATTCATTAAAAGCGGAGGCATACACGTTCTTTACTCTATGTGAGTCTTGGGGTTGTAATAACGTCATGTTCATGTCATGAAAGCCAAAACCTAAAAATATTATGGTGTTTGCATTCTCTACAAGCTTTTGCATTCGAGAGATTATTTTCTGATCTACAATTTGTTCCATAAATGTGGCTACTTTGTTTGAAAGGCCTAACAGTCTTTCTGCAGTAACGGTATCATCTCCAAAAGCTACTTGGTTGTTTGAATGTTGCCAAGGTAAATCTCCAACTGTTCCATATGGATGAATGATGTTCAGAGGCTCAAGAAGTTTTACTGCCTGATTTTGGTCCAGATCATACAAATTTCGGACTGTATGTAAAAAATAATGTTCAACACAACGGTCATAATTAAACACGATGAAATCGACATTATGGAGTTTTTTTTGGAAGTCGGTTCGACCATGCCCGTTTGATAATTTCATAAAAAGTTTGTTGTACCAAGTGTTTAGAATTCGGTCCAATTTAGGTTTGGGATCATGACTTTCTCTATGATCCGCGTATAGAGGGCTTGATCGTTCTGCTTCTAAGATAGAGTGTACGATCCCCAATTTTCCAAGAAGCTGGACTTCAGGTTTGTCCGCGTTTGAAGATAAAAAGTAATCAATAGACGGGGAACGTCCTATCGCGCTATGAATATAATTTCCTGTCCGCACAAAAGTTTCTTGGTAGCCCTGGTTGACTTCTTGTTGTTGTGCTACGTATTTACGAACTGCTGACAAAATTCGATGGTCACCACTAACAAGCTGTTGTCCAAAAGGATTTTCAAATTTAATATTCACTTTGTTTGCAATTATTTCTTTGAGTTTGCTACCGATTGGAAGACCTACCTCTTCGCTTGCGCCTGCTCCTATGATAAAAAGTGTTTTTTGATTTTTCATAACTATATAATTTTCTTCAAGCTCCCTTTCCACCACAATGTCATTGTGAGCGCAGCGAAGCAATCCAGAAAACGTGGATTGCCGCGTCAGCCTGACGGCCTTCCTCACAATGACGGCGGGGGTTAAGCTGCTTTCCCCGTGCTCTCTGTGATCTCCGTGTTAAAAAACGGATGGACCCCCGCCTGCGCGGGGATGACAGGGGGGGCTGTGGGGGTGACAGAGAAGTGTTAAGCCACTCCTTACACCACAATGTCATTGCGAGTGCAGCGAAGCAATCCAGAAAACATGGATTGCCGCGTCGGCCTAACGGCCTTCTCGCAATGACGGCAGGAGCGTTATGCCGCCTTCTCCGCCTCCAGCGCCTCCGGGTTTTCGGCGACAAAATCCCTCACATCCTGCGTGATTTTCATGGAGCAGAATTTCGGGCCGCACATGGAGCAAAAGCTCGCGTGCTTTGCCCCTTCCGCCGGGAGAGTTTCATCATGCATTTCCCGCGCCGTGTCGGGGTCGAGGGAGAGGTTAAACTGATCCATCCAGCGGAATTCAAACCGCGCCTTTGAGAGCGCGTCATCGCGGCGTTGCGCCCCCGGGTGGCCCTTCGCCAGATCCGCGGCGTGGGCGGCGAGCTTATAGGTAATAACTCCCGTTTTCACGTCATCGCGGTTCGGCAGGCCCAGATGTTCCTTCGGCGTGACATAGCACAGCATCGCGCAGCCGAACCAGCCGATCATCGCCGCGCCGATCCCGCTGGTGATATGGTCGTAACCCGGTGCAATATCGGTTGTAAGGGGCCCGAGCGTATAAAACGGCGCTTCGCCGCAAGTCTCGAGCTGTTTGTCCATATTCTCCTTGATGAGGTGCATCGGTACGTGGCCCGGCCCTTCTATAAAGGTCTGGACATTGTGCTTCCATGCGATTTTTGTGAGCTCGCCCAGCGTTTCCAGCTCCGCGAATTGCGCCTTGTCGTTGGCATCGGCAATCGCACCGGGGCGCAACCCGTCGCCAAGCGAGAACGCCACGTCATAGGCCTTCATAATGTCGCAGATGTCCTCGAAATGGGTGTAGAGGAAGCTCTCCCGGTGGTGGCTCATGCACCATTTGGCCATGATCGACCCGCCGCGGGAGACGATGCCCGTGATCCGGTTTTGTGTCAGGCGGATATAAGGCAGGCGTACGCCCGCATGGATCGTGAAGTAATCCACGCCCTGCTCGGCCTGCTCGATGAGCGTGTCGCGGAAGACCTCCCAGCTCAGCTCTTCGGCAATTCCGCCGACCTTTTCAAGGGCCTGATAAATCGGCACGGTGCCGATGGGCACGGGGGAGTTGCGCAAGATCCATTCGCGCGTGTCGTGAATATCCTTGCCCGTGGACAGATCCATGACCGTATCGGCGCCCCAGCGCGTGGCCCAGACCATCTTGTCGACCTCTTCCCCGATGGAGGAGGTCACGGCGGAATTGCCGATATTGGCGTTAATCTTCACAAGGAAATTCCGCCCGATAATCATGGGCTCGGATTCGGGGTGGTTGATGTTATTCGGAATCACGGCCCGCCCGCGGGCGACTTCGTCACGGACGAATTCCGGCGTGATGAAATCGGGGATGGCCGCGCCGAAGCTCTCGCCGTCCTTGGCCTTTTTGTGAACCTCTTCACGGGCCTGATTTTCGCGGATCGCGATATATTCCATTTCTTTCGTGATGAGGCCCTGCCGCGCGTAATGCATCTGGGAGACGTTTTTTCCGGCCTTTGCGCGCAGCGGTTTTTCGGGGGTCGCGGGGAAGGGCTCGTGCTTGCGCTCTTCCGGTTTTTTATAGCCGTTATCGACGGCCTGCACCCGGCGGCCTTCGATCTCCTCAACGTCGCCGCGTTCTAAAATCCATGGGCGGCGCAGTTTGGGGAGGCCGCGCATAATATCAAGCTGTGCGCTTTCATCCGTATAGGGGCCGGACGTATCATACACGGTAAAATGCTTGCCGTTTCCCAGCGCGATTTCCCGCATCGGCACATTCAGATCGCCGATATAGGCTTTTTTCGAAGCCGGGAGCGGCCCGCGTGTGACATCCAGTGTGGAGGGGCAAATCGGTTGCGGTTTGTTTTTTGAAGACATGGTTTTAAGTCCTTTCCCTTCGCCGGTTCTAGCCGGACAGGTTCGAGGGGTATAATCTCAGCGCCTCAAATAAGCGCACCCCCAAGGTTTCGTATGACGCTAACTTCACACATTTGCCGGAATTGTCAAGGCGGCGATTGCCACGGGCGGCAAAAGAGCCTATATCTGTTTTCCGTTATGGAAGCTTATCTGAAAAAACGCCTGATGCGTACGGCTCTTTTATCTCTGATCGCCGCGATTGTCGGCATCGGGATTGGCTTGTTTCAAATGGCCGGGCAGGATGGCGCTACGACTCAGAAACCTGTAAAATCCACGCCGATTGCCGGTATACAGATTGGCGGACCGTTCGAACTGACGGACCATAACGGCCAGCGGGTCAGCGAGAAGGATTTTGCAGGCTCTTACAAGCTGATCTATTTCGGATTTACCTATTGTCCGGCCATCTGCCCAACGGAGTTACAAAAGATTACGCGCGTGATGAAGGCTCTGCCGGAAGAGGCCGCCGCGAAAATCCAGCCGCTTTTTATTACCGTCGATCCGGAGCGCGATACGGTAGAGGTGATGAAGGACTATGTTTCGCTCTTCGATCCACGCCTGATCGGTCTGACCGGGAGCCGGGACGATATCGACCGCACCCTTGATGCTTATCGCATCTTCGCGACGAAAGTGCAGGAAGAAGGCGCGGAAGACTATACGATGGATCATTCCAGCTTTATCTATCTTATGAGCCCGGACGACCGGCTTATATCAATCTACCGCATTCAGGACGATGCGGAGATGATGCGCGCCGATATACTCAAAATTCTGGGTGTAGACTCTTGAAGCCCGTCCTCTGCGCTTTAAAGGACAAGGCTTATCCCCCGAAAATACCGGCCTGTGTCAACGGCTTTAATTGACGTTTCATGCTAATGCCGTAGGATTCGCATATTATCGGCTCACCGGTTACGGATACTTGTCTTTGTTTTACGGATTTCAAAAGCGCAGACGTTCTTTCTTCCTGCCTGTGGCGGCATTTGCGGCTCTGGCCGTATCCGGTTGCGGACTCGATCTGGATTCGGACCCGCTGGCCTTTATGACCTCGCCGCCCGGCAAAAAAACATACATACGCGAAGACAATGCCGCCGCGCCGCCCGACCTGCTGATGAACGCCCCGCCTTTGGAGATGAAAGAAGGCGGATCTACGGGGGTATTCGGCCTTAATCTGGAAACATATTTCGCAGGCAATATGGGGGATGATCCTTCCGCCCGGATGGACCGGATGGAGCGCGCGCTTATCGCGATGCATCGCGACCTTAAAATCATGTTGCCGGACTTACAGCATTATGCGGACCGTGAGCAAAAAAGGATTGATGTTGCCGCTTTGTTGGAAGCGCCTGGTCGCCCGCCTTCGCAACCCTTCGACACGATGGGGCAAAATGGAGGCGCGGAGGTAATGGCTACACCGGATGTTCCTGCAAATGCCAAACCTGTAGCGCTTGTCCCGGTGTCCGCACCCGCCAACCCTGTCATGCCGGATGATTTAGACGAACAGCCTGAAGAGGAACCGGTGAAAATAAACGCCCCCGTACTGCCGGGTGACCCTGTGACGCCTGGTCCGGGAAGTGCGCAGGCCGCAGGAGAGCGTACAGTGATTAGCGGTATCCGCGTTGGCGAACACCCCGATAGAGTCCGTATCGTATTTGATATCACGAAAAAAGGAACGCCTTATACATCCGATCTGGATAACGGGGAGCATATTCTGGTCGTCGAGCTTCCGGATGCGCAATGGGATACGCCTGTTACAAGTGAGTCCTTTGGCGCTATTCCGGTGTTGAAATCTTACAAGGTTGAGCGCTTTAATAGCGGTCAGGGCCGAATTTTTGTGCTACAACTGAAAAGCTCGAGCAAGATCCTTGCGCAAAGCCGATTACCTGCGCTTTCCGGCGGTGGAGAGCGGATCGTTATCGACCTTGCAAAGTGAGCTTGTCCGGCGTGGAATAAAGAAAGGATTTAACGAAAATGAAACAACGCAAAATGGTCACGGTTCTTTTAATCTCTATTCTCGCCGGTTTTACGCTCGGCGCGTGCAGCAACACGTTTGAGGGAATAGGCCGGGATGTAGAACATGCCGGAGAAAAAATTCAGGATACGTTCTAACATGTGTTAAGAGGCCGGGATGATAACCCGGCCCTCACCGTTTAGTTAGCAGAGATTAAAGGCAAACAGGAATAATGGCGAACACGACGAAACGTAAGCTTGTTGAAAAAGCGGAAAGGTCGCTGTGGCAAAATGGCTATGACGGTACATCCATCAACGCGTTGGTTGCCGATGCCGGTGTCAGCAAAGGCGCTTTTTTCCACCATTATCCTAACAAGCGGGCGATTATTCTGGATGTTCTGGACAAATACGCCCAAGACCGGATTTTTGCGCCTCTTGAGGCGTGCGCAGATAGGGAAAGCGTCAAGGAGTCGCTTTTTTCATGGATTGAATCGATCTTCCGTGACTATGAGCAAGCCGATTTTAAAAGTGGGTGTTTGTTGGGAAACTCAGCTCTGGAGCTTTCTGACGAAGATGAAGCCATTCGGGAGAGGATTCGGGATATTGTTCTCCAATGGGAAAACCGGCTGGTAAATCTTCTGAAGCCACTTGCTGCCGAAGACAAGCTGCTCATGGAGCCTCGCCAGTTGGCTCGGCTGTTGATCGCCGCGGTCGAGGGTACGGTCCTGACCTCTAAAGTCCATAAGGACTCTATTCGTGCCAGTCGCGAATTTCAGGCGCTCTTCCAGCTTATAGAGCTTATGATCAAGGATTAAGCTTATCATTCATTCTAAAGCTGGCCTTTGCAGGTCCGGCCATTTTTTGTGCGTCATAATTGAATACAATAGTATGGGGTTTTTATATCGATGAGTTTGGATATCAAGTCGCTGCATATTTTAGTCGTAGAGGATATCATCCCTATGCAGGATCTGACCGTACGCTTGCTTAAAGCGCTCGGAATTGGACGGGTGAGCGTTGCTGCGAACGGTGAAGACGGGTACCGTGCCTATTGTGATCAAGAGCCGGATATTGTCCTGACAGATTGGAAAATGCCTGTTTCAGACGGGATGAAAATGCTCACGCAAATCCGGCGCGGGGAGACATCTCCAAACAGAACGATTCCGGTGATCATGATGACCGGTTTTTCCTCCAAAGACCGTATTTCGGAGGCTCGCGACAGCGGCGTTACGGAGTTTCTTGTCAAACCCTTCTCAGCGCAGGATGTCACAAAGCGTCTTGCTGCCATTATTAAAAATCCACGGGATTTTATTGTAGCGCCAGGCTATGTCGGACCGGATCGTCGCAGGCGGCGCGATGAAGATCATCCGGAGGAGGAAGAGCGGCGTGAAAAAGACACTGTTCGGCGTATTCCGGGTGAGCAATGTTTGCAAAAAGAGGCGGCTGCCGCATTGCTGAACCCCATATCGATTGAGCGCTCTCAAAGCGTGATTGATAATGACAAAACCGATTTTATTCCGATTGTAACCCGTTTTCTGGAACAATTAGCCGAAGCCGTCGAGGCCGCAAAAAGCAAAGATGATCCGGGGCGGCGCGAATTACGCGATATTATTGATGAGGTCATGCAGATCAAGGCAAATGCCAAGATTTTCAAATATGATCTTGTAGGTGATTTGGCCGGGATCATGCTGGATTTTCTTGAGGAGCTTAATGAGATTGATGAGTTTGTGATCCAGATTATCGATGCACACCAAAAAACGCTTTCTCATCTGGTGCAAAACAGGATGGAAGGCAATGGCGGAGATATTGGGAAAGTGCTCCGCGAAGAGCTTACAGGCGCCTGTAAGCGCTATATGCGTACGAGGGCGCAGGACTCGAAAGAACGCTTCCGGCAGGCGCGGGAGCAATAGAAAGGCTTGCCCACTCTAACGATAAGCCCTAAAAACCCTTCCCAAAATAAATTTCGTCCTATATTCATACGGGTTATGGAACGATTTCTTTCAGCAGCACTGGTTCTTCTATGTCTGGGTGTCTTTGGACTCTCCGTACCTGCGGCGCTAGCAGCGGAAAAAACGAAAGACTTCAAAGAGGATGTGCAGGCTGTCGAGCGCTATTTACAAGGCTTGACGACTGCACAGGCCCGCTTTGTGCAAACCACACCGGACGGCACACAGCTTGTCGGCACATTTTATCTTGAACGCCCCGGCAAGCTTCGCTTTGAATATGACCCGCCGCTAGAAGATTTCGTCGTTGCAGACGGGTTCTTTATCTATTTTTACGATGCGGAGCTGGGGGAGCAGACGAACGCACCGATCGGGCAGACCCTGGCCGATTTCTTCCTGCGCAAGACGCTCAAGCTTGAGGGCGATATCACGGTTAAAAGCGTCAAGCGCGGCGGTGGCTTTTTACAGGTCGAACTGGCGCAGACCGATGACCCGGAGGCCGGTTCTTTGACTTTGGGCTTCAAGGAAGACCCTCTGACACTCAGCAAATGGCGTATCGTCGATGCGCAAGGGCTGATTACCGAGGTTGAGCTGTTCTACCTTAAAACCGGGATCACGCATCCTAAGGAGCTTTTTGTCTATATGGACCCGGACAGATCAGCCCGCGGCTATAACAATTAGGGGCAGGGCTGGAGCTGAGAACATGCAAGGCGGACCGCTCGACCAGTTGATCAAACGCTTATCCAGCCTGCCCGGTCTGGGAAACCGTTCGGCGCGGCGGATTGCGCTCCATCTCCTGAACCGGAAAGACACGCTGATGCTGCCTTTGGCTGAGGATTTGCAGCAGGCGGCTGAAAAAATTCGTGAATGCGAACAATGCGGCAATCTTGATATGCGCGATCCGTGCAGCCTGTGCAGCGATGCGCGGCGTGATATATCGCAGATTTGCGTCGTGGCCCATGTCAGCGATCTGTGGGCAATTGAGCGGACCTCTTCTTATAAGGGATTGTATCATGTTCTGGGCGGTGTTTTGTCTGCGCTGGACGGGATCGGCCCGGAGCAACTGAACCTCCGCCCTCTCGAAAGCCGCGCGGCCCTGCCTGAGACGCAGGAAATCATTCTTGCGCTCAGCGCAACCGTGGACGGGCAGTCCACCGCGCACTATGTTGCAGACAGGATCGCGCGGGAGGGGTTGCGTATTACTCATCTGGCTCACGGCGTTCCCGTCGGCGGCGAGCTTGATTACCTTGATGACGGCACAATCGTTACAGCCCTTAAATCCCGGAAAGTTGCCGGGTAACGTTTTTCAAGGATATGATCAATACGTCCAGTCAGAGTACCTACTCAAAGCCTTTGTGAAACCCCTTAAAACAGTGTCATCCAGAATCGCGCTGAGCGACAGGCGCAGACGGGCGGTGCCTTCAGGGACTGTCGGAGGACGGATAGGCCGAATATCGTACCCCGCAGCCTGAAGCGTTTGAGCCGCCGCTACGGCATGGGAATCTTCTCCGAACATCAAAGGTACAATCTGGGACGGGCGGACGGCCCAGCCTGTCCCCATCAGATCCGGTGCGGCCTCCTCCAACAAAGTTTTCATGAGCGTGCATTTTTGATGGAGCGCCGCACGGCGTTTCCGCCCCTCCGCGCTTCCGGCAAGAGCCAGAGCCTCACGCACTAGCACAGCTTGCAGAGGTATCGGCGCAGTTGAATAGATGAAAGGCCGGGCCGTATTGACAAGATAATCCACGATATCCGCACTGGCACAGACCATCCCGCCTGCGATGCCTAAAGCTTTGCCGCACGTATGGAGCGTGACAATATTGGCCGGTTGCTGTGCTGTTTCGTCATCCGCCCATAGCGCCGCAGCCAGCCCCCTTCCATCCGGCCCCCATACGCCGGTCGCGTGCGCTTCGTCGATGATCAAAATTGCTTCATACGCATTGGCCAACGCATATAGCTCCGGTAGAGGCGCGAAGTCCCCATCCATCGAATAAAGCGATTCTACGGCGATAAAAATCCGGCCGCCCTGTGTCTTTGCTGTGGACTTTGCGCGTTCAAGCGCTTGCCCGTACGCCTCTATATCGTTATGCGGGACACGGATATGCCGCGCCGCAGAGGCTTGAATCCCATCGCGGGCGCTGGCATGGATGAGCGCATCGAAGATGATCGTATCGTGCCGTCCAGCCAGCGCCGTAAAAAGGGCCGTATTGGCTTGGAATCCGGTTGAAAAATACAGTGTTTTCTCACACGCGAAAAAACGGGCCGCGGAATCTTCAAGTGCGGCATGCTCTTCGGTATGTCCCCGGAGCAAACGCGAACCGCCCGCCCCGATCTCAACGCCTTTTTCCAGCGCGGATATCGCCGCTGTTCTCAAGCGTGGATGGTCCTTCAATCCCAGATAATCATTGGAGGTCAGATCAATCCCGCACGGCAAGCGCAACGACCGGAGGCGGTTGTCAGCCTTTAAACGGGCCAGCTTTTTTGAAAATTCAACCATTCCCGCTTCCAGATTAAGATGGATATCACCGATATTGAGCGCAGAAGCGCCTCAAACAAAACGCAAACCGTCAATTCGATTTTGTTTTTATCCCCGAATTTTCCCTTGATTACAGAAAACTGAGAGCATTTTCTTCGTTACCGATCAAGGTGCGATCATACACATCCGGCCTCTGAAAACAAAGAATTATTCAAGATCATTCCAGATCTGAACCTACTCCCCTGAGACCCGAACGCCGGAACGTCCTGCTATCTTTCGCGCAGTTTGAACGTGAGGTTTCTGCCGAGCGCATTCGTGACAAGATCGCCGCCGATCAAAATTTGCTGAAAGGATTGCTGTTTGATTGTGAAGGCACGCCTTACAGTCCAGATTTCACAAACAAGGGCGGTAAGCGTTATCGGTATTATATCAGCCAGAATTTGATCCAGTATCGCGATCATCCGAAAGGAACCATGGCCCGCATCCCCGCCCATGAAATCGAACATAGATACGGTGCGTTGTGGACTCATTAAAATTCTAGAGCTGAATCAAATTGATGATCATAAATCCTCGATAATCTCCACTCACAGCCAACGCACGCCAAAATCGCCGCTAAAGAATTTAGGCGATTCTAGAGAGGTTTTTGAAATTCTCCGAATGCGTGGAATCAAAGACTAAATGGTGGTGTATTCTACCTAATCATTCTAACTTTTCAAACATTACTCAAGATATTGTAATAGAATAATAAAATCATTTCAAAAGTTTTTATCTTGAAGCCGCTGGTATTCTGCCATATGATTTTAGGCAGGAATCAAGCGCCTAAGTTGTGAGTGACTGAAACGCGAGACAATACAACTACCGACTACCTTAGCAGCAAACCTTCGTTAAACCCGCTGGCATGGTTGTCTTTAAACACTCTCGACCACCGTAAGACCAGCCTTTAA
>JAGRKA010000018.1 GCA_020442475.1 Alphaproteobacteria bacterium
ATTATCGCCATTCTCGGGATGGACGAGCTGTCCGAAGACGACAAGCTGGTTGTGGCCCGTGCGCGGAAAATCCAGCGCTTCCTGTCCCAGCCTTTCCATGTGGCCGAGGTCTTTACCGGTACGCCGGGCGTGTTCGTTCCTCTGGAAGAAACGATCCGCGGCTTCAAGGGCATCGTGGACGGCGAGTACGATCACCTGCCGGAAAGCGCGTTCTATATGCTGGGCACAATCGACCAGGCGGTTGAAAAGGCCAAGAAAATGGCGGCCGAAGCGGCTTAACTGCAACCCGTCACCCCCGCCTTGTGCGGGGGTCTGGTTTTTTAAACCGCAGAGACGCAGAGGGCGCAGAGAAAAAGATGTTTTTTCTATATGTTGTTGCCCACAAGAATGAAGACGGGGACTTTGTAAAACCTATTAAGATAGGTGTTACTAACAATTTGGATAGAAGATTGAGAGAGATACAGACAGGGAATCCTTTAAAAGTGGGGGTATATGCTTCAATTCCATTCTCGTTTGAAAAAGTGGCTTATGAAGCAGAACAGCATTTCCATGACATTTATAAAGTAACATCCTCCTTACAGGGTGAGTGGTTTGATATTGACCCTTGGGATGCTTTTTGTGGACCTTTTTCCCGACTGACGGCCAGTGACGTACGTATAGCTCGATTAAATGAATATATAAACACTTTGAAATGGAAGATTAGCGAATTAGAGATGGTATTAGGAGAGCAGGAATCTCTTATAGAGGATGTTTTTCGTTCAGAGTTAAATGATCAGAATGACAGAATTTTTGATAAGTATAGCCGGGCTATGTGTAAAAAATATAAGGAAGTTTTGTCTACAATCGAAAGGCTTAAATCAGGAGCAGAGAAGGGCGTCGTCTTTTGTCCTACTCCGTACTGGAAAAATTTAGCTAAAAGAAAATAACTCTGCGGTCTCTGCGCCTCTGCGGTTAAAATAAAAACGGGCAATAAACCTTGGACAATAACGAAGACAACAATAAAAATATCTCACAATTTCCGGATCTTGGTTCGGAGATTACGAGAGACATTATCAAGGCTGCGATTGAAGTACATCGCCATCTTGGTCCCGGGTTGCTCGAGAGTGTTTATGAGGCGTGTCTGGTTTACGAGCTTGAAAGGGCGGGGCTTCAGGTTGAACACCAGAAAAAACTGCCCGTGTTCTATAAAGGAATTGAGGTTGGTGATGGTTTTCGAATTGATGTCTGGGTCAACCGTAAAGTGGTTGTGGAATTGAAGGCGACCGAGAAAATTTTGCCGATACACGAGGCGCAGTTATTGACCTATATGAAGCTTTCAGATACTCCTTTGGGGCTTATTTTGAATTTTAACGAAACACTTTTGAAAAACGGTATTAAGCGTATGGCGCTGTCAAAGGATGCAAAAACGGTGGAGTAAAAAACTCTGCGGTCTCTGCGCCTCTGCGGTTTAAAAAATAGGATTTCTACGATGAGCGAAGCACAAAAAATACAGTTCGAGCTGGTATCTCCGGAGGAAAAACTTGTTTCCGAGCCGGTGAGCATGGCTGTGGTGCCGGGCGTTGAAGGCGAGATGGGCGTGATGGCCGGGCACTCTTCCTTCGTTGTTGCGCTCAAACCCGGTGTAGTGCAGCTCTATGTCGAAGAGGGCAAGCAGCCGGGCCGTAAAATCTTTATCGCGGGCGGTTTTGCCGATATCACAGCGGACAATTGCACGGTTTTGGCCGAGGCTGCCGTGAATGTGAAAGACCTGAACCGTACCGCGATCGAGCAGGATATCGCGAATCTGAGAGAGGATCTCGGTCTGGCAGCGGAAGAAGCCGATAAGGCCCGCATTCAGGGTAAGATCGATCTTGCGCAGGCCCGGCTTGAGGCCGCCATTCAAGGGTAGACACTTCTACCGGATGATCGTTTTTCCTGCCCTGATGGCGAAGAGCGCAAAGGGCAGGGTAAGGCACAGCAGCGTCAGAACAATCCTGATATAGATCACCTCTTCAAACCCCAGTGCGGGAAGAGCGTCCTCGATTTTGTCGAAATCCCCGAAACCGTGGCTGCCTTTCTGGTTGTAGTACAATGTCCGGTGGACCGGATTGTGGAGCAGGCCGTAGGAATCGATCAGGGCGGCGAAAATCAGGCCGAAGCCGAATACGGCGTTCAGGACACGCTCGACATCACCGCGCGGCGCAAGATCGAACAGCGCCCTTGTCAGCAAAAACGCAGCCACAAGGATTTCTGCGCCCGGTCCCATGGCGTCGATCATCAAAAACCGTGTCTCTTCGTTCCAGACCGTGCCTAAATTGAGCAAGAGCAGCCCGGCCAGCAAAATTTGTAGAGGTTTGGCATGACGCCAGAAAAAGATACCGTAAGCGAGTAAAGCCCATATGCCGCCGACGATAAGCGGTTGAAAACCGGTAGCGTGAACGGCGAACCCGCCGCCATGGGTAAAGTCGAACATCGGCAATGTCGGATAGCCGTAAAACCACGCTGTAAGTGTATGCCCTAACTCATGGAAGAAAGTCGCCATATAGGTCAGCCCTGCGCCCGCCCAGTTTAGTCCCTTCGGGCCGGGCTCCTGAGACAGCACCCATGAATAGATCGGAATGCATGCCGCAGCGGCGATCATAAGACCGATGATCAAGGTGGCGGTTGTGGAGAGTGTTTTCATAGGTCGGTGATTTTTGAAGGTAAAGAAATATCTTATCAAAAGAAAGGAAGGCGGCAAAGCCATGTTATGCAAGAGGAATGTTGACATAAGTTTTATATCTGTATTATGGTTTTTTTTTGAAACAGCCTGCGTTATAAAAAATCATGAAAGCACCTTTGAAAACTCTTGTGGCTTTGCTTGCTGCCGCCAATATTCAAAATGCCGGGGCACTCCCTTATCCGTCCGTTCAGAATATACCTCTGAATGATATGAGTTTTCAGTCGGAGCCGCCGGTTAATATACAGACCGTGAATCCCGTATGTCAGATATTGTTGCTGGAAGCAGCTCAAGCTTTAGGGGAGCGGGATACGGATTTAGAGCGTACTTTGCTGACTATGTTTGAAGAGGGTTCGGAGCTTTACCGCATCGGCGAACGGCTTTTAAGCGGAAAGTTAAATCAGGAGGCGGAGCATCAGCATATTGAAAAATTGCTTGCGCTCGCAGCGGAACACCCAGCGATGCAGGCCCTTAACAGCGTTGACAGAATTTATGCGTTTGCTGTCAGCGCCAGCAACATCCTTCCGACTGTCGATGAGCGGAGGCAATTGGAGCACTTTTTTGAAGCCCATCAGGAGATGTTTAACGAGAGTCTGAGCAATCTATGGATGACCGCCGCATTTGCCGGCAACATGGATAATGCGTTCGCTGCCGGTGAGATTATGCGTATCCGGCAGGCGATTGGAGCCGGCTATCAGGCTCTGGGCTATAGCTTGGATCCTGTGGAGGGCTTTAGACCGGAGCCTTAAAGAAACCTCACGCGCCCCATTTTTCCGTGTGCAGGTCGATATAGACCGGTTTTTGACGGGAGAGGAGCGTTTTGAGTGTATCCTTGTCTTTCGCCGCATCATAGAGTTTCAGGCATTTTTCCGTGATGAAGGTTTCCTCAGCCGCGCGCCGGATCCAGTCTAGCAAGCCGTCAAATTGGCCGTTTGTATTAAGAAATCCGATCGGGCGGGCATGTTTCCCAAGCTGTTTCAGGCCGAGAGCGCACACAGCGAAATAGGCGTTCTCGATGGAGGGTTTGTCGATGATAATCGGCTCGTCCGTGCCGCGCATGATTTCATCTTCAAAATGCGGGTAATGGTTATGGTCTGTGTTGATGCCCGTGGGCGGGCACCAGCGCTCAAGGGCGGGGAAGATATCTTCCAGCCTGCCCACCGTGATCAGAAAATCGGGATCAAAGTCGCTTTGTGCGCGGATAAAGGGCAGGAGGGTGCTCCAATAGCCCTCAAGATCGACCAGGATAAGCGGTTTGGCATGCAGCTTTAATGCGCCCCAATAAAGGATTTCGAGGCTTTCATCCAGCGTGCCAAAGCCGCCGGGCAGCGCGATCACGGCATCCGCTGTCAGGAACATCCGCTTTTTGCGCTCACATAGTTCCTCGACAAGGATCGTTTCGGTCAAATCGCCCAAAATGCGTTCGCTATCCTTGATCTTGCGCGGGATGATGCCGGTCACGTCTCCGCCATGCTCCAGAACGGTGCGGGCCAGAATACCCATCAGCCCCGCATCCATTCCGCCATAGACCAGATGCTTTCCATTTTGCGCGATCAGGCGGCCCAGCGCTGCCGCCGCATCCTTAAAGACGGGCCGTGCGCGGCCAGAGGAGCCGAGATAAACGGTCAGGGTTTGGGTGTTATTCATAATGTTAATTGACTTGTTTTCATATCTTGTTTAAGGCTTGTTCCAAACTATTCATTATGAAGAACAGTTCTCTGGCCGACAAGCGCAAAGGGCTTTGTACGCGGGGAAATTGACAAGGAGTACATCTTATGGCCGAAGCCGCAGCAACGCAGGATCAAACAGTACAAGACCCGAAAAGCCCGTTTGAACAAGCTGTGGATTCTGAGCTTGAGACTATAAGAGCGTCCGTCAATAAATATAGGCAAGATAAAGACCCGGCTTTTGTTAAGGCGGCGATGTTTCAGATGCTCGTTTTATTTAATGATAAAAAGGTCCCATCCGATGAAAAATTTTCCAGTTTAAAAAGGATTCTTACGGATGAATCTGTGACAAAACTTATAGCCGGAAATCCGGTCGAGTCTTTTAAGGTTCTTTTTGGTCCGTATGAAGATTATCAAGACTTGGATCGCATGAATTCTTTGAAACCTCTGACCTCTCTTGTGGGGGATGAGAATAAGGCTGAGGCAGAAAAACTGTTTTTTGAAAATACGGCGATTAAGACTTTCATAGAAGAAAGGCCGGAAAAGGCTATGGCCCTGATAGGTTCTTCCGGGAAAGGGCCGGATGTTTCCGAAAACCCTGTCGTTCAGGCCAGTTCAAAAAAAGAGAAAGACCTCTCTCTTATTCAACTGATTTCTGAAACTCCGGATTTTGAAGGGACTTTTTATCATTCGGTTGTGCAGGATCATTTGAAAGATAAACCCGGCTCAGAGGCTATTAACGCCATAATTTTGCGCCTCTCGAAATTGACAACAAACCAGCAGAAAATGGCGGTCGCTGTTTTTAGCGAACCGGTTATTCAGGAATATCTGGTTGAACAAAGTGATGTAGATAAAATTTTCGATTACTTGTCTTTTGAGGATGCGTTGGGGCATGAGGTCACCCAAAAAATAGCGGAGACCGATCCAAATATTGTTTTTCCTAGAGCGCTGTCTGTTCTTGAGACGGTTAGTGATTCATTTATTGAAAAAGGCTGGAAAGCGCTTTTATCTGACCGGCATTTTCACGGTTGGGTTTCCCAAAGTGAAGAGAACGGCACAACGCCGAATTTCAATCAATTTATGGCCAAGGCAAGATCTGTCCAGCGGCAGATTGATAATGCTGTTATTCGCACGGGTTTTACGAAACTTCTTCTTGAGGGATTTGACGGACTGCGTGATTCTAAGGCTTTGACCGAGCCTTATAATCTCACGGAGCTTCTGAGTCCGCTGGATAAGGCCGAAGGGGAATTGGTCGCGCGTTTTGCTGAAAAGGCTATGAACAGACCAGAAAAACCCCGCCGCGCTCTTCATGAAATCAGTGAGGAATTTAGAAATACAGTTGGTGCAGAGTGGAAAATTGTGCCTTTGACGGGGCAGGTAATAAAAAATTTTGAGCAGTATTCCCTGAAAACGAGCACAACAACAATTACCATAGCGTATTCACCTCGGCCGGTGCTGGATCAAGCCTTGCTGAAAGTCAACAAGCCGGTGATGGTGGTTTCCAGGCCTGTTATGCCCAGTGTAGGGCATAGGGGAGATGTGGTGCAGGCGGCTGTCTATGAAGATGGGCAAGTACAGGTGACGGCGGAGTACCATCCGTGATTAAAATAGATAATAGTCTCCATCCACGCCTGAATCTATATTCACGCGGCTTTGCCCCTCCAGCTTCACCACGGGGACGAGGCCGCGGATGGAATTGCTTAAATAAACGCCGTTCGCGTTTGTGACATCCTGCTCGGTGAGGCTCTTTTCAATCACGCCGTAACGCTCGATCAGAAGGCCGCGTGTGACGCCGCCCTGCGCGCCGTCGGATAGCGGCGGAGTGTAGAGCTTTCCGGCCTGTTGAATAAGCAGCGTCGCGATCGTCGCCGTGGCGACATGCCCGGCATTATTCAGCATGAGTGCCTCATTTGCGCCCTTTTGGCGAGCCTCCTGCGCGGCCATGATATTATCGCCGTAATTGAAATTCTTGATTTGCGACAGGGGCGAGCCTTCATTGCGCCGTACGGTTCGGGCGAAGACCACCTCCACTGGCGGAAAGCTTTCCGGCACCGGAAACACGCGCAGCGCGACCTGAAGGGCCGGATTTTCAGGGATCGCAAGCCCGTGCGGAGCGGAGCCTCTGGATATAATGACATTCAGCCCGGCGTGGCCCTTTTCACGCCCATTCTCCCGGATAAAGGCGGGGAGATGTTTCCGCAGCGTTTCGATCTCGTTTTGGATTTCAAACCCCATGATGGCGGCGCTGCGTTCGAGCTTCGCGAAATGGCGGTCCTCATGGGCGGGCCGCCCGTCAATCAGCAGCATGGTGTCAAATATGCCGTCTCCGAAACGCGCCCGGTCCGCGATCGTGAAAAGCGGGGCCTCATCAGGTTTGATCTCACCGTTATGCCAGACGCTCATGCGGCCTCTTTCGAGTCTTTTGCCTTTTTCCGCCGGGCTTGCGCGAGCTTCAGGAAATTCTGGATCAGAGACAAGCCGTGCTCCGTCAGAATAGATTCGGGATGAAACTGCACGCCGTAAACAGGGTGCGTTTTATGTTGGAGCGCCATGATTGTGCCGTCCGTAGTTTTGGCCATCACACGTAAGGGGGAGTTTTCCGGCAGATGCACGATGAGGGAATGATAGCGCCCAACGCTCAAGGGGGAGGGCAGGCTCCGGAACAGCCCCTTGCCATTGTGGGTAATCGGAGAGGCCTTGCCGTGTATGGGATCGCCGCTGCGCACCACGGAGGCGCCATAGCTCTCCGCAATCGCCTGATGGCCGAGGCAGACGCCGAGAATTGGAATGTCCGCGCCTAGCTCTTTGACGAGCTCCACGCAGATCCCAGCCTCTTTCGGTGTACGGGGGCCGGGGGACAGTATAATCGCTTCCGGCGCTTTGGTCTTGATCCCGGTGATGTCCAGCGCGTCATTGCGTACGACTTCGCAAGGGCTCCCCGCCAACTCGACATAGCGGGCGAGGTTGTAGACGAAGGAATCGTAATTGTCGATGACAAGGATCATGCTGCAGAGTTTAGAGGATTATATACCGTCTTCCCAGTAGTTTTGTATCAGCCGTTTGTGAGGGACGCTGTCGCTTTTTCGTGCGCGGTGTCAAGCGTCCGGAAAATACCGACATGGATAGCTCGGTTGTCTTCCTGCTTCGGCACAGGAAGAGCTGAATAGTAGAAGTGAGCGTTTACGCTGATAAGGGTGCTGCTGGAGGGCGGCTTATCGAAAACAGAGTGCGCGTTTGCTCTTCTTTCGTCGAATGCGTACATGTTCATGAACAGGTTTACAGCTTTTCTGACATAGGCGCGCTGTTCCGATGTCAGATCGTAGTGCTCACTCTCATAAGTCGCAGGTTTTCCGGAAGCAAGAAAGTCACCGGCAGCTTGCCTGAAGGCTGTTTTTAGGGACGAAAATTCCGGTGTGTGCTTCTCTAGAGCGATATTGGCGACATCCAGAGCATCCGTAAGCGCCTCCTTATAACTTTCCGATGCATTCGCGGGAATCGTTTTCAAAATCTCATCAGTGTTGAACCCCGTGTCGGGATCAAAGTTTTGCGCGATGCTCCGTACGCTGAGGGCTTCGGGATTGCTCAGGAATGTATTGATTTTTCCAAGGAACGAAGACAGGGCCAGTTTATCCTTGCTGTGCAAACGGGGCATGTTTTGGTTTACGGCCTGTCCGAAGGCGCGTTTCATGGCGCCGGTCCGGTCTTCTGCCGTTTGCGCGGGGGCAGGGGAAAGGATGGGGGTGTCTTCCAGCGTTTTTTCAGGTGTTTCGGGCTCTGGCGTTTGGAGGGTGGAAGTTCCACCGAGGTTTTTCACGATGTCCTGCACCGCTTTGCTGTTCGGGTTTTCTATGGCTGCGTTCATCAGGCGCAAAAGGGTATTTTTGTCGGTGGTGGCGTTTTGAGTAAAAAGGGTCAGAGGGTTGGGCCTTGCAAAATCATTCTGAAAGTCTGACACGCTTTGATAGCTATAGCTGTGCTCAAGGTCTGTTTTCTCCGCATCGAAAACCGCGGCCAAGGCGGCCCTCACATCGGCTTCCGTGACGTCTTCACGGGTGAGCAGCGCGGCGGTCAGGGCCAGCCTGTCCGCAGCCCGCTCATTGCCGGGCCTGAGTTGTTTGCTCAGGTTTTGGACAGTGTTTTGGAACTCTTCCCGGTTTGTGGCTGGAATCGGGTGGGTTTTGGCATTGGCGCTTTGAATGGCTTGATCCAAAACGATATCAATGGCGTGTCTGGTTTTTTCTTCCTCCCACGTGTTGTCTTCTATCTGAGACAGTACGTTGTCTTGGCACCATGTTCTGAGAGAATCGAAATCAAATTTCTTTTGAACTGTAAAAAAACCGCTCTGTTTCGCTGTTGAATCGTTATAGGCGACCGCAGAAAGTATGTCTTTTGCCCTCTTGAAAACTGTGCGGTGAAGCGGATATCGAGCATTTTCATTCTCATCGCGTTGGTGTTTTATAGCGTTGTAGAGTGCCTGCTTTCTCTCTTTAAAATTCAGCGTACGTTGATTCCGCATTTCACTTTGGAGCGTCTGTTCCAGCGCCGCCTTCACAGCCGGAGATTGCGCGTATGCCTTGAAAAAGCGTTGTGCTGTCGCAAGCTGTTTTTCAGGTTGTACGCTGGTTGAGGCGTAAGCCGTGCCGTAGAGCGTCGCCGGGTCGATGGAGGGGGTGGTTCTCAACTGATTCAGAATATCCGGGTTTTCTCCATTCAGGGCGGCCAGAAATTGTTCTTTATCTTCCCCGCTGAGCGCCGGGTAGGGGGAGGTATATTTTTTGCTCTGCGCCGGGTCGTGCATCCACCGAGGTATGTACTTGTTAGGTTCGGCTTGTGTGTCCATCGTTAAATCTCCGTTATAGCCTAAGGGTGTGATTTCAAGAATACTCGGCGCTTGCTGCCATTGATGGGGATTATCGAAAAGCGTTTTGATTTCATCGCCGAAGCCTTGCAGGCTATAGTAATAAAAGTCGACGGCATTCTGGTGGTGGGCCTCAAGCGTTTCCCATTCCCGGCCTTCACGTTGTGCATCCTTATATGTGTTGTATGTTGTTTCACAGTTTTGTTTAAAGTGCCTAAAAAGCGTACCAATTGTATCGTCAAACGTTACTGTTTCCTGTTTTTGAACCTCGTTTAGGGCACCCAGCACGACATCAAGATGGGGGCGCACCTTTTCAGAGTGCTGGGCAAGGTCTGCTACCGCACCCAGAAAACGGTCTTTGTCTTCGCCGGATAACGATGGGGAGGAGGATGTCGTTTTTACGCTCTGAGGTGCGACGTGCAGAGTTTTAACAGATTCAAATTGTTTGTCTCCAAACTCTTCAGAATAGATGTTATCTTGTGCATCCGTCGGGTTTGTATAGAGGTGGAGGAGATTCACTGTGAGGGTGGATTTTATATCTTCTTTAATTTGATCAAACTGCTGAAGGCGTTCTCTGGCCTCCAGAAGCGTCTTGGAAAGCTGGATTTCTTTTTGAGTATGCTCTATGGTCGCTGCCGTGTCGGCAGATTCTGGAGGGGAGTTTTCAAAACAGGCATACAGATCATTTTTTGCTGTGTCGTAGGCCTGAAATAATTCCGATCTTTTTTCATTAATGGCTTGTTCGACGGCCTTTTTGATAAGAGATTCCGTGATGCTTTCATGTTGCTTCAGAATGCGCAGAGTGTTCGTCATAGCGCTGCTTACATCTCCTGTGTGTTTTCTCGTCAATTTATTGATGAGATTATTTGCGATATTCAGAAATATGTCTCTGGCGCTGCCGGTACGGGTACTCATTAGAGCAATTTTCTTTCATACAGTTACGGGATTTGCCGACACTACTTTACGAAAAAAGAACAGTCAATACTTTTTATGGAATTTATTGGCTGGCGGTGGCTGGGCGTAAAGGAATGATGACGGTTTCGCGGGCGTTGTATTGCCGGTCATTGGCGGGGTGAGGAGATTCGAAACTGCGGAAGACGGCTTCGGCCTTGTCGAAACATTCGCGGTATTCGGCTTCCGGGTCCGATCCAGCTGTGATCCCGCCACCCGTCTGGAGACTGACCGCGCCGTGCTCGTAGACCAGTGAGCGGATGAGAATGTTTGAATCCATTGCACCGTCAAAGCCGATATAGCCCATGGAGCCGCAATAGGGGCCACGCCGTGTTGGCTCTAACTCCTCGATAATTTCCATCGCCCTGATTTTCGGCGCGCCGGTGATCGAGCCGCCGGGGAAGCAGGCCGTAAGCAGGTCGATCGCATCCTTATCCTCTTTCAACTGTCCACTGACGGTCGAGACAAGATGGTGAACGCCCGCGAAGCTCTCCAGCTTGCACAGTTCCGGTACGCGGATGCTTTCAGCACGGCAGACCTTGGATAAATCGTTGCGGAGCAGATCGACGATCATCGTATTTTCTGCGCGGTCTTTCTCGCTGGTCTGTAAGGATTCCCGGTTGCTCTGGTCACGTACGGCATCGGCGAGGCAGGGCCGCGTACCCTTGATCGGGCGCGTTTCAACATAGAAATCCTTAAGCTTGAGGAAGCGCTCCGGCGAGGCGGAGGCGATCCTGATCCCGCCGAGATTCATGTAGCCTGCGAACGGGGCCGGGTTCACGGTCCGCAGCCGCGTATAATGCGCAAAAGAGCTGAAGCCCGGCGGCAGGGCAGCATCAAAACGCTGGGCGATATTCGCCTGAAAGATATCGCCGCTGCGGATGTAGTCCAGCGTCTTGCGGATGGTTTTCCTGTAGGAGGCCGAATCGAAATTGCTTTCCCATTCAAGGGCCTCACCCTCATAAGCGGGGATGTCCGGCCCGTGATGGATCATGGCCAGCAGGTAATTCTGCTTCTTGCAGGCCTCGTTATAGTTGCGTGCATGCGTAATCAGCCATGTCTGGTTTTTGTGGTGGTCGAACGTGATGACCTGATCGTAAATTCCAACGGCCATATCCGGCACGTCCGGAGTGCTCTTCGCGCTAGAGGGAAGCTTTTCGAGCGTGCGGGCAAGGTCATAGCCGAACATCCCCGCTGCGCCGCCTTGAAAGGGAGGCAGGCCGCGCACGGTTTCCGTTTCTTGAACCCATTTTTTAATACGCTTCTTTAAAACTTTGAATGGATTGCCTTTTACCTTTTTTTGTTCGTGCCAGTTTGTCACGGTGATCTGATCCCCCGTGGACTCGATCGTTTCGATCGGGTGGGAGACGATGAAGGAGTAACGCGCATCCGGATGCTTCCGGTCGGCACTGTCAAAGAGAAGGCTGTAGGGGAGATGCTCAAAGGCCGCGAAAACGCGTAAAGGATCGGATTCTGTCAGTTCCAGAATAAATGGTTTCATGCGGCAGAACCTTTTGATCGCCCTGTCTGTTGTTGTGTTAAGTCTATGAGTATGAATCCTTTTTAGAGTTTTTAGCGCTATTTTGCAATCTTATTGTCTTGTTTCCTCCCCCAGAAAATCCCGGATCAGAGCAGCGGCGTCCTTGAGGCTGAGTTTTTGTATCTTCGCGGTTTCCGGGAACGCGCTATGGAGCTTTGAAGGCAGGGCGCCGTCCAGCATGACAAAAACGCCTTTGTCAGTCGCGCGGCGGATAAGGCGGCCAAAAGCCTGCTTGAGCTTAAGCCGGGTGATCATATCGTCATAGGCCCTGCCACCGAATGCTTCGCGCCGTGCTTTGTGCAGGATCGTCGGGCGCGGCCACGGCACACGGTCAAAAACGATCAGGCGTAAGGATTCGCCCGGAACGTCCACCCCGTCGCGGATTGCATCCGTACCCAGCAGGCAGGCATGCGTATCATCGCGGAACATATCGACCAGCGTCCCTGAATCGATCTCGTCTACATGCTGCGCATAAAGCGGCAGCCCGGCCTGTTCCAGAGGGCTTACAATGCGCTTGTGCACCGCGCGCAGGCGGGAAATCGCCGTAAACAGGCCGAGTGCTCCGCCGCCGGAAGCCTCGAACAGCGTCCGGTAGGCGCCGGCGATCTGCCCGGCATCTGTTTTGTTCACGTCATCGATGACAAAAATCCGGGTTTGGGCTTCATAGTCGAACGGGGAGGCGATCTCCTCCATATGCGGCTGCACGCCGAGATAGGCCGCGCCGGTCCGCATCTGCGCATTCTCCCATGATGGCCCTTCATCACCGGTGGAATCGCGCAAAGTGGCCGATGTTACAGTCATGCCGTGCATATGGGGTTTAAGCGCCGCCGCAAAGGGTTTCATCGGATCAACATAATGGCGGTACAGCCCAACATCGACCGCGTGTCCGTCCACGCGCTCGACCTCCATCCAGTCTATGAATTCGCCGGGCGTCTCGCCCCGCAGGAGGGAGTCCAGCATCGAAATCCATGCTTTGAGGCTCATGCGCGCGCGCCGCTCCAGCGAAGAGGCGATCGCGTCCAGCCGCCTGCGCGTTTCAGGTTCCATCATGCCTTGATCGTCGGACAGTTTTTTCATGAGCAGATTTGTGAGATTTTTTATTGGTTTTTCAATAGATTCCAGATCGTTCTTGAATTTTATAGTGAGGGGCGAGACCTCCTCCGAGAGCGGGTGCGCAGGCGTTTCAAGGGAATACGGCCCTTCACGTCCATCCGCACGGGCCTGTACCTGCCTGTAAAGCGCGGCCAGAAAAAGTTCTGCCGTTCCTATGGGGGCACCGTCTTTCAGGCGGCGGCTCCAGCCGGGTGAGGCCAAAGCATGTGCGGCCTGTACGATATCCTGAAGGCAGCGTTCGGCCTGTTCATCCCCGGCAATGAGGTCTTCCAGTCTGCGCTTGAGACCCCGCGCGCGGGAAGATTTACCGCCCTCTATCCCCAGCAGCCAGCGGCGCAGCTCCGCTGTCTCCTGCATGGTGAGGTGCGCGGCAAAGGCGCTGTCCGCCGCGCTGAAGAGGTGATGCGCCTCGTCAAAGACGTAACGGGCCGGGAGTGTGGAATCCTCCGGTCCGGCCAGCGCGGTCTGGATCATGACCAGCGCGTGATTGGCCACGACCAGCCTTGCGCGTTTGGCCTTGCGCATGGAATGCTCGACGAAGCATTTCCGGTAATGGTCGCAAGCGGAATACAGGCACTCCCCGCGCCGGTCGGCCAGCCCTGTCGTCTGGTTGAAGCCTGCAAGGCCCGGCAGCCAGCCGGGAAAAGAACTGCCGGACAAATCGCCGTCTTTGGCCGCCGCTGCCCAGCGTGCCATCAGCCCGGCGGCGACCGCATGGCGCGGGTCGCGGGCAGTTTGCACGCCCGCCGCCGCATCTTCGAGATTGAGCAGGCACAGATAATTCTCCCGCCCTTTGCGCACGGCGACATGCGCCTCTTTCAGCTCCGGGTTCGGATAGAGCCGGTCCAACTCCTTTTCGATTTGGCGCTGGAGGTTTTTGGTAAAGGTCGAAACCCACACGCTGCCCTTATTTTTTTCTGCCCAGACAGAAGCGGGCGCGAGATAGCCCAGCGTTTTGCCTACGCCCGTCCCGGCCTCCAGCAGCACGACATGCGGTTTGTTTTCATCGTCCACAGGCGCGAAGGCCTTGCAGGACGCCTCGGCATATTGGACTTGCTGCGGGCGTTGCTCGGCATCTGGCCCTAAAAGCGCTGTCAGCCGCTCCAGCGCCTCGGGTTTCGTAACACCGTGATGGGAGGGCGGCGGCTCCGGCGCGTCTTCGGCCCATTCGCGCATCGTTTTCCACACATTCAGCCCCGCACGGCTATTGCCGGGGGGGAGGGCAGGGTCGTAGTCCTTGCCCAGCGCAGAGAAGATAAAGGGCGTCCAGGCCCAGCCCGCCTGATCCTTGGAGGGGGGCGCGCCCATCACGGCGGCGATTTTAAGCGGATCGGCTTTTTCGTTTACAGGGCTGGTCTGCACGTCTTTCAAGAGTGCCTGCGTGATGTCGAACAGGGCGGCGGGCATGTCCTCAAAGGCGTCCGGGCACGTTAGCCCCAGCGCCTTACACAGTCCCGCCGGGGTGGGCACGGTGAACAGTGTGGGGTGTACGAATGCGAACAGCTCCAGCACGTCGAAGGGCCTGATCGCCTCATGACCCAGCCGTGCCTTCACATAGGGCGCATGGCACAGTAAAACCGGTTGCTCATGGAGGATCAGCCGGGCCTGCTGCACGGACAGCGTTTTAACCTCGCCTTCCGTGCTCAGCAGTGCCGCCTCAGAGCCGTTTACGCACAGCGCCGGAATATCGGGCAGGGTGATCCTGTCGGGGGGCATATTTGGGGACGGTTCGGCACTCATAGACTGGGTTTAGCATGATTCCCGCGCCGGACGCATCTGTCTTTCTCACTGATTTTTATGCAAAGGGTTGACAGGGGGAACGGATGTTTATATGAAAACTTTTCGGCAAAAACAAAAGGATTTTAATGAATGAAAGCAATTCAACACGAGTTTGATTGTCAAAGGGATGGGCTGTGTGAGGAGATTCAGCGTTTTGTCGTAGAGGCAGCGGAGGAGTTTCGTGTTTCTAAAGCGCATGTTTTGCTGGATCTAAGAGAATGGGCGCGCTGTGCGCAGGTCGATGTCAGGCCGGCTTACTTCATGCTTGCAGATCGAGATGTCGTGAATACAAGCGATGAGGATATTGTGGCAGAGGGGCGTGCGTTAACACCAGAAGAGTCGGAGCGCTGGGTTGATCTGATCGATACGATGTTGCCGCATTTCGGAATATATCCAGAAACCATTCGGGGCAGTATTTTCCAGCCGATTAGCCAAGGGATGCCACCTGCTGAAAATAAGTTTTAGAGACTGGGGTTTGCGGCTTTGCGTGCCCGCCTTTTGCGGGAAGCTCCGTAGGCGGCACTCAGGATAATAATCGCACCAAAAGCGGTTTGCGCCGATATCGATTCCCCCAGAATAAGCCAGGCCAGAATAATGCCGTAAACCGGCTCCAGCCCGGCGATAATGCTGGCAATCTGCGCTTTGATACTCCGCATGCCCGCGATAAACAGCGCATGGGCCAGCGCGGTAAAAACGCTCCCGAGAATGATCAGATATACCCAATCCGCAGGGGCCGGCGGTGAAAAATCAAAAAGCAGTACGGAGGGGAGGAGGCAAAGGGCCGCCACTGCGCATTCATAGAAGGTCAGGGTAAAATGTGAATAAAGGGCCGTGTAGCGCCTGTTGAGGAGCGTTAGAAGCGAAAAGCTTAGCCCTGAACCGATCCCCCAGAGTACGCCCTCGGCATTTTGCAGGCCTGCTTCGGGCGCAGGCACCACGAGGCTGACGCCTAAGAGGCAGATGCAGGCCCATAGCAGGTTCACAGGCCGGATTTTCTCCCTGAAGAAGAGCGGCTCCAGAAAGGCGGTAAAGGCGGGGAAGGTTGCAAAGGTCAAAACCCCGACCGCGACGCCTGCGATCTGAATCGAATGGAAAAAAGCGCTCCAGTGAAAGGCCAGCAACAACCCGGCGAGAATAAACCCGCCTAGATCGCTTCGGTTGTGGATTTTAAACGGAATGCGGAACAGGCGAATGATAAGCGCCAGAAACAAAGCTGCGGAGACGACCCTGCCCAGCGTGATCAACGGGGCGGGCAGAGAAATCAGCTCGCCGAACAACCCCGATGCGCCGAAGAGAAAAACGGCGAAGTGAATGGCGGGTAGGCCGGATAGTTTATCGAGATGTACGTGTTCTCTTCGCATATGGTTTGCTTTTTTAATAGTACCAAAACTGGTGCCTGAACAGGACGATCACCGTCATGATCTCGAGGCGACCGATCAGCATGCCTGCGCATAACAGCCATTTAGCCGTGTCCGGCAGGGAGGCGAAATTCCCGGCAGGGCCGATCACATTCCCGATGCCGGGGCCGACATTGGCGATTGCCGTTGCTGCGCCGCTGATGGCTGTTGCAAAATCCAGACCCGTCCATGAAAGCAGGATCGTAAGAACGACATTGGATGTCACATACAGGCCCAGAAAGCTGAGTACGGCTATGGTAATGCTCTGTTCGACGGGTTTACCTTGATAGCGGACCGTAAAGATGCCGTGCGGATGAAGCAGCGTGTTGAGCTGTTTCTTGACGGTCTTGGCGACGATGGTTATCCGCATGACCTTCAGCCCGCCGGTTGTCGAGCCTGCGCAAGCGCCGAGATAGGTCAGGAAAAAGAGAAACGCGATCGGGAACGGTCCCCAGAGAGTGTAATCGGTTGTCGCAAAGCCCGTCGTCGTCACAACGGAAATAATATTAAAGACGGCATAGCGAAAGCTGTTGCCCACGCTGTAATCCGTGTTCAACCAAAGCCAGAGGGTAAGAAGGGACGTGAATGCGACCATCATCCCCAGAAAGACTTTAAACTGATCATCCTCAAAAAAGGTCGATTTCCCCTGAAAGAGCAGCTTGATATACAGCACGAAGGGGACGCCGCCCAAAAACATGAACAAGGCACCCGCCAGTTGAAGTGGCGCACTGTCGAAATAGCCGAACGAAGCGTCATGTGTGGAATAACCGCCGGTCGGTATGGTCGTCAGCGCGTGGTTGAGCGCATCAAACCAGCTCATGCCCAGCAGGTAGTATGTGGCTGCGCACAAGATGGCCAGCAGACAATAGACCTGAAGCAGGGAGATGATCAGAAAGCGGCTGCGCGGCATGACCTTTTCGGAGCGATCCGAGGATTCCGTCTGAAAAAGCTGCATGCCGCCGATCCGCAGGAAGGGCAGGAAAATAATCGCAAAAGCGACAATTCCGATCCCGCCGATCCACTGGATCATTGATCGCCATAGCAGGATACCGTGCGACATATTGTCCAGCCCGGACAAAACGGTGGAGCCGGTCGTTGTAATACCGGAGAGCGATTCAAAGAAGGCGTCGGTAAAATCTATGTCAAGGTCCGACAGGTAGAGCGGAAAACTTGCGATCAGACTCATGGCAAACCAGCTTAAGGTCGTCAGCAGGAAGGCCTGGCGCATATCCAGCACTCTCTTGTAGGCGCTGTTTGAAAGGATGAGCGCGCCACCGAAAAACAGCGAGACAAAAGAGCATTCAAAGAAAACCGTAGCGTTGTGGTGCCCGTTTTGCCAGTCGATAAAGGCCGGGATTAGTTCGGCTATGCCCATTGTGGCCAGAAGGATGCCAATCGTAAAGCCGACAAGTTGAAATTTCATGGGTGTTGAGTATCTGTTGGTGTTCCGGATTTATAACAGGCCCTTAGCATAGGGGCTTGCCCGCCAAAGGGGAAATGAAAAAAACGGGATGTCGTCCGGGACATGATATCGGGGGTATATCATCAGTTCAAAAGTATTCAGTATCTTTCAATTTGAGGGACTGACGTTGTCTGAATTTTTTTGATATAGTGGCCCTATGTCTACGATAATCTGGTTCAAACCCTATACGCTGGAAATGCTGGAAGGCCTGCGCAACGCCAATATGGGCGAGCATATCGGCATTGAATTCACGGATGTCGGGGAAAATTCTCTAAGCGCCCGGATGCCCGTGGATGCGCGAACGACGCAGCCCTTCGGGATTCTTCACGGTGGGGCGAGTTGCGTTCTCGCCGAAACGCTGGGTTCCGTGGCGGCATGGATGACGATCAATCCGGAGACTCACCGCGCGGTGGGTCTGGATATCAACGCGAACCATATCCGCGCAGTGACGGAAGGCTTCGTAACCGGGCGCTGCGAGCCGCTCCATACAGGCCGCAGGACGCAAGTCTGGCAAATCGACATCGCCGAAGAGGCGACGGGAAAGCGTGTGTGTATCTCCCGCCTGACCGTTGCGATCATAGAGCAGGGAACGCTGTCCGCGCAGAAGGATACGATTGTTCTGAATTCCGCGTAGGTTTATCGTTTGCGTATTGCGGCTGTTCGATCATTTTCCGGACAAGCGCCGCAGGCGTTCTCTCTGCTAAAAGCCCGGTCGTGTCCTCTTCCCAGATTAAGCGGCAGCATTCAAAATAGCTGCGTTCCTTATCCGTGTAGATTGTATGCAGTGGAAACTCTTCCGGAAGAGCTGTCATAAACAGTCCCGCAATATGAGGCGGCGTATGATCCGGCTGTGCCTGCTCATTGCAGGGTATGAGAAGCTGTGGGATTTGGCTTGTTTTGCCATCCCTGTAGAGGCTTTTGGCTGTTAAATATCGTTCATCGTTCTCGGCTAAATGATTTCTGATTATGTTAAAATCAGTGTCTCTTTTAGATAGAATGTAAGCATTGGCCAGCATCGCCAGACTTATTTTTTTAAAAGGAGAAAGATGACCGGGACTACAATGGGTAAATATTTGCCTTAGCCTTTTTGTGAGGCGTTCTTCGAGTAAAGATACGGCTTTATGCGGCTCATGGGCATGCAGGTAAGCTTTTGCCAAAAGATATAATGTCTTGTAGCTCTGTTTTTCGTCATTAACTGAGAACTGTGTCATGCGTGCTTGCACGTAGGGAGACAGGAGTTGAATGGCGCGTTCAGGTTGATTGTTATAGATATATGCATTCCCAAGCGCATTGGTCAGGAGGATATGGCCTTCATTTGCCTTGAGGGGGGGCTCCAAAAGCGTGACCGCATTTTGGAGTTGCCCTTTTTTAATCAAGAGTTTGCTTTGCGCCGATAGAAAATAGGGGCTGTCTGGAAAGGATTTATGGGCTGCAATGACTGCACGGCTGTATAGTGTTTGAGCAGATTTATTTTTTTCTAAATCTTGAATGGCTTTTCTAAAAAAAGCATTTGCCTCACGGGTGTCTACGGTGGGGCCTTTGGCCTTGTCGCGGGCGGTTTTGATTGCATCATCTATTAAAAGCTGCCCCTCTTTTTTTGTTAGTTTTCCATATTTTTTATGAGCTTCAAGAAGCTTTATGCCCCATGCCAAGAGTATGGCCGGCGTGTTTTTATATTCATTTTTCAAGTTTGCCGACAACGGTGCAGCGGGTTCTATGTTTTCTATCGGAAACGTCCATATCGCCTTGAGCGTGTCCAGATGCTTGCTTGCATAGGGGTTGGTCATGTAAATCAATTGCCATAACTTACATTATATGTCAAGAAAAATGGAGGAGGATTATCCCTTTGAAATAGCGCTAAGTATCATTTATAAAACCTTATGAGTGGAAATCGTTTCGGAACATTATTTCAATACACAACCTTCGGAGAAAGTCACGGCCCGGCCATCGGGTGTGTTGTGGACGGTGTGCCGCCGCGTATTCCCTTGAGTGAAGCGGATATCCAGCCCTTTTTGGATGCACGTAAGCCGGGGCAATCCCGCCATACGACCCAGCGCAAGGAACCCGACGAGGTGGAAATTCTTTCCGGCGTGTTCGAGGGCCAGACGACCGGGACGCCGATCGCGCTCCTGATCCATAATACGGATCAAAAATCTAAGGATTACAGCGAGATTAAGGATAAATTTCGCCCCGGTCATGCGGATTTCACCTATATAGAGAAATATGGAATCCGTGATTATCGCGGCGGCGGGCGCTCTTCCGCGCGGGAGACGGCCATGCGCGTCGCGGCTGGCGCCGTAGCGCGGAAAGTTTTGGAGCATGATATCTCCTGTCATCCCGTTGGCGCGAGCGGAGCGAGCTTGCACGAACGGGATCCAGAAAGAGGCAGCAGTTTTGCTGCTGACATTATAGATCCCCGCCGTTTAAGCTCTGCTGTGCAGAGCCGCGGGGATGACGCCGGTGTTATTATAAGAGCCGCGGTCATACAGATTGGCGATCAAAAGATTGACCGGGAGCGGTGGGACTGGGCACAAATTGACCAAAATTCCTTCTGGTGCCCGGATGAAAAGGCCGCGGCGGAGTGGGCGGCTTATCTGGATAGTATCCGCAAATCCGGCTCTTCCGCCGGGGCGTTGGTCGAAATCCATGCGAGCGGAATTCCGCCCGGCCTCGGCGCACCTGTCTATGATAAGCTGGATGCCGATCTGGCCAAGGCAATGATGAGCATCAATGCCGTAAAGGCCGTAGAGATCGGGGCCGGCTTTGAGGCTGTTGCCTTACGCGGGGAAGACAATGCCGACGAAATCCGCAAAGGCGCGGGCGGTAGGCCTGAATTTCTCTCGAATAATGCGGGCGGTATTCTGGGCGGTATTTCAAGCGGGCAGGATATCGTGGTACGGGTTGGGTTTAAACCGACCAGTTCCATCCTCACCCCTCGTGCGACGATCGATACGGATGGAAACGAAACCGATATAATGACCAAGGGCCGTCACGACCCGTGCGTGGGTATTCGCGGCGTCCCGGTCTGCGAAGCCATGATGGCTTGCGTGCTGGCCGACCACTGGCTGCGGCATAAGGCGCAGTGTTTGTAGCGCGATCTTACGGAGAGCAGGGAAAAGGACTCTTTATCTATGCGCAATAAGAGACAATTCAAGCGACATCGCCCGCTATTTGCCACGCCGGTTCCAGGCGGGAAGGCGAAGCCAAGGATTAAGTGGCGGATTTTGCCGATTCTGTGGCTGGGGTTGAAGCGCACTTGTATGGTTTTAGGTGCGTTTATGCTGCTTTCGATCATGACGGGTGTGATGATCGCCAATATGGCTGCTAAAAGCGGTGGCGTGCCGAAACTACCGGATGAGATGGTGCTGTTTCTCGACCTTGATCAGGGTTTGACGGAGAGGCCGCAAGCCAAAGGATTTGCCGACCAGTTCGGCCCGTCCGAGCCTTCCGTGCGCGATATCGTCAATATGATCGACACGGCAACCCGTGATGAGCGCGTGCATGGTATTCTGGCGCGCGTAGAGGGTGGCCAATTCGGTATGTCGCATGTCTATGAGGTGCGGGCGGCGCTTAAACGCTTCCGGGAGGCCGGGAAATTTACTTATATCTATTCGACCTCTTATGGTGATGCGGGCGGCGGGTTGTCGCTCTATTATCTGGCTTCAGCTTTTGAGCAGATATGGGTTCAGCCTATGGGAATCGTCGCCATTACCGGGATGAGCGCGGAAATGCCCTTCTTTCGTAAGGTGCTCGACAAGATCGGCGTACAGCCCCAGTTTTTCAAGCGCAAAGACTATAAAACCGCCTATGAAAATCTGACGAACGAGGAGATGTCCGCCGAAAACCGGGAGATGATGACCCGGCTAGTCGGCGATATTCGTGAAGAAATCCTCAAAGAGATCCCTGCCGATCGTGGGATGGGGCCTGCGCAGTTTGAGCGCCTTGTTCATAAAGGCCTGTTCCCGGCGCCTGAGGCTCTAAAGGCCGGGCTGGTCACGCGGGTGGATTACGGCGATGTCTTGCTTGGAACGATCCGGGAGAAGATGGGCTATGACCGGGATTCAAACGAGATCGGTTTTTTTGTCAATATCCCGCATTATATGGCCGGGCTGAAACATGAAAAGACAGAGCCGGGAGAGGCCGGACATAAGGCCCGGAAGCCTTCCGTTGCGCTGGTTTATGCTGCGGGGATGATTATGCCGTCCGGGGGGCGTAATGCGGCGGCGCCCGTCTTTATGAATAGTGAAGTGGCTGCGGCGGATGAAATCGGGCCGGCAATCACGGAGGCGGCGGAGGATAAAAATATTAAAGCGATCGTCTTGCGGATCGATAGCCCCGGCGGCTCGCCCGTAGCTTCCGAAACGATCCTGCATGCGGTTGAGCGCGCGCAGAATAAAGGCAAAAAAGTAATTGTATCCATGGGACCGGTTGCGGCGTCCGGTGGATACTGGATTGCGGCCTATGCGGACCGGATTTTCGTGACGCCAACGACCTTGACAGGCTCGATCGGGGTGCTTGGCGGAAAATTCGCGACACAGGATTTGTCTGAAAAGCTCGGTGTAAGCTGGGACGGTGTAAGCTGGGGTGAAAATGCGGGGATGTGGTCCGTGAATACGCCTTTTTCCGAAAGCGAAGCCGCCCGTATTAATGTCATGCTCGATCAGGTTTATGACGGCTTTTTGGAGCGTGTTTCCAAGGGGCGCAAAATGAGCATAGAGTCTGTCGACAAAATCGCGGGTGGACGGGTTTGGACCGGGAAGCGGGCCGTTGAGATCGGGCTTGCCGACGAGATCGGCGGGCTGGAGAATGCACTGGATTATGTAGCTCAATCATTGGGGCAGGCAGATCGCCACGCTCTGAACGTCGTCATTATGCCCGAGCCTAAAACAGCTATTGAAAAATTTCTTGAACTGCTAGAGCAGCAAGGGGAAATTGGGCAAGCCGTGCAATGGCAGATGTCCATTGTCGAACGGTTGGCACCTGCGCTTGAGATGATGGCTGTGACCGGTAACCGGGAGCTTTATGCTACTTACGAGCCTTTGCGGCTGGAGTAGACGGACGCGGAGCAAGCGCAGAGGAGTTTGCCGGGCTGTCCAGCTCCCTAGTATTTTGCTTGTCACGCCCGGCTGCATTCATGAGCTTTTCCAATCGGGCATGCATATCGTAATAGGACATGATGATATGTTCCGGTCCGATTCCTTTCTTGACGGCTTCGACAGCGGCGTTGACACCATAGGCCACAGGCACGATCTGTGCCGGGATATGAGATTCGAGGGCGAGTGCCGCCGTGATGTCCTTGTGCCGGTCTCCGATATACCAGATTGCATCGTCTTGACCGGGTGTAATCTGAAGATGGCTGAGCGCAGCTAGAAGCGCCTCCGGATCAGGCTTTGATTTACGAATGTCTTCGCGGAAAACGGTGGCGCTGAAATACTGGTCCAGCCCGAATTTTTGGACGATATCCTCGCCATATCCCTGCCCAAGCCCGTTGCTGATGAGTGCGACCGGAATCCCTTCAGATTTGAGGAGTTCCAGCACGTCATAAATACCGGGGCAGGGTTCAACGATCTGATCAACTTCTTTGCGGCGAACCTTATGAATGGCACGGTGTACCAGCAGGCGCGGTTTACGGCGCGGCGGCATCTCTTCCGGCGGTGGCAGGATAGGATCTTGCGCACGGCGGCGCCCGAACCAGCGGAACAGGCGGGCCGCCGTATACCACGCATCATCCAGCCTCTCCAGAACGTGCAGCACCCATGGTGAGAGGTGACGCACAACCGTCCCGTCCATATCGAAAATCACAATCGTGGGTGTTTTAAGAGGCATGGGCAATAAATAGTTGGTGGTACACCATAGGACACCTGCAGTTAAAAAAACGAGCTATAACCAGCATGGCCACGAATCCTATTTAGAGATATTGACGGATTCAGGATTTATTTTCGACATTGAAATAGCTGTTTCCATAACAAGAGTGCCTGCCGTCTCGGGGGGGATAACATCTTTCCCAAGGTTGATGATTTTTTGAAGAGATAAGCTCAGAAGGATTGGCCATTCCATAGGCCTGTCGCAGAATTGTTCGATAATTGGCAAAGTTACAGGCCATAAATCTCTGACATAGTTTTCCGGCGTATCGGATGCTTTATGTTTTTCATCTACTCTGGGACGGCCAAACTCCTTTGAACCGACAGTGTTTGCGATATGTGAAAAAATATCTGTGATGTCAGGCAGTTTTGCTCCAAGACCTTGAAGCTCTCCCCCAACGAGTGCCCATACGGACAGCTTGTTTTCAGCCAACGGCTTGTTCAGGTTATCCCCGAAATAATAGATATGCCCATCCTTTGTTTTGATCTCTGTAAGCGCCTCGCGTTCTGTCGCTTTTCCTGTTTTAATGAATTCCTCCCTGATAGCCATTTGGCATGAGAAACCGGCAAGGGCAGCAAGCGCTGTTAAAAGGGATTCAATATGAACCCCTTTTTCGTTTTTCATAGCTTTAAGAAATCTTTCATTGATTTCAATAGCCCCTATTTTCAAGCCTGCCATTGGATCATTTTTTTTTTGCTCAGCAATTGCACGCATCAGTGATTCTGTGGCTGGGTCTGAGGAATTTGAGGTGGAATCTGTTTGCCCGGACTCTCTTGTCTGGGCATTTTTTTTAGATGCTTTGAATATACCAAACATTATGTATGTTCCTTTTTATTTAAGATGACGACTTAATTAATGCTCTTCACGATATATTCCGCACTCAGGCCTGCCGCTTCATATTGCTTTTGCGGTGTGTCCTGATCCTGAAATATATCGGGCAGGTGAAGGGTTTTCACGCGGCATTTTCCGAGCAGGTTTTCCCGGTTGAGAAATTCGAGGACGTAAGAGCCGAAGCCGCCTATAGAGCCTTCCTCGATCACAAGGAGTTGCTCGTGATGTACGGCGAGGTCACGGATTAATGCTTCGTCCAGCGGTTTGGCGAAGCGGGCGTCCGCAATTGTGGGCGTGACTCCTTTTTTCTCCAACATCTCAGCGGCCAGCAGGCATTCAGGCAGTCGGGCGCCGTAGCTTAAAATAGCGACATTATTGCCTTCTTTAATAACTCTGCCTTTGCCGATTTCAAGGGGGCGGCCTTCTTCCGGCAGCTCTATACCGGTCCCTTCACCGCGCGGGTATCTGAACGCAATCGGGCCGCTATCGTAGGACGCAGCGGTCGTGACCATATGGACCAGTTCGGCCTCGTCGCTTGCGGCCATCAACACCATATTCGGAATGCAGCCCAGATAGGCCGTGTCGAACGATCCGGCGTGCGTTGCCCCGTCTGCACCAACAAGCCCCGCACGGTCGATGGCGAAGCGGACAGGCAAATTCTGAAGCGCAACATCATGCACAAGCTGGTCATAGGCGCGTTGCAGGAAGGTTGAGTAAATCGCACAAAACGGTTTATAGCCTTCTGTAGCCAGCCCGGCAGCAAACGTTACGGCGTGCTGCTCGGCAATACCGACATCGAACATACGCTCCGGGAATGCATCACCGAACAGATCCATTCCTGTGCCATCCGGCATGGCAGCAGTGATCCCGATAATGCGTTCGTCCTTGCGAGCTTCCTTGATCAGGCTTTGTGCGAAGACTTTGGTGTAGGAGGGGGCAGCCGGTACGGGTTTGTTTTGATTTCCGGTTACAATGTCGAATTTGGCGACTCCGTGCATCTTATCGTCAGCATTTTCCGCAGGGCTGTAACCCTTGCCCTTCTGTGTGATGGCATGGATCAGGATCGGGCCTTCATGCTGGCTGTCACGGGCATTGCGCAGGATCGGCAGTAAATGGGCGAGGTTGTGTCCGTCCACGGGGCCGATATAGTAGAACCCCATCTCCTCGAACAGGCTGCCTGCGCCCATTGCCATGCGGGCACTTTCTTCCGCGCGTTTGGCGGCGTGGCGGATCGGGGAGGGCAGGGCGCCGGTAATCCGCTTGCCGATCTCCCGCGCCGTGATATAGGGCCGTGAGGACACAATCCGTGTTAAATGGCGGCTCATCGCGCCTACAGGGGGTGCGATCGACATGTCGTTGTCATTGAGGATGACAATCAGGCGATTTTTGAGCGCGCCTGCATTATTCATGGCCTCATAGGCCATACCGGCGCTCATTGCGCCGTCACCGATGACGGCAATGACGTGGTTGCCTAAAGAGGTGTCATCCTGCGACTTGATCGCAGGATCTTGCCCGTTTTGTGTGGACCCTGCGGTTGAACCGCAGGGTGACACTATATTAGATTGTAAACGTAAATCACGTGCGACCGCCATACCCAGCCCGGCGGAAATCGAGGTGGAGCTGTGTGCCGCGCCGAACGGATCGTATGCGCTCTCACTGCGTTTTGTGAAGCCGGATAGCCCGCCGCCCTTGCGTAGCGTGTGCATTTGATCCCGCCGCCCGGTAAGAATTTTATGCGGGTAACATTGATGGCTGACATCCCAAATCAGGCGGTCTCCCGGTGTATCAAATACGGCGTGGATCGCAACAGTGAGTTCAACGACGCCGAGGCTTGCACCCAAATGCCCACCGGTCTTGGAAACGGATTTAATCGTCTCCCCGCGTAACTCAGAGGCAAGCGTGACAAGCTCATCATCGCTCAGCGCTTTCATGTCAGCAGGATTATTGACGCGGTCAAGCACATCGTAAGTGCTTTGGGAGGCTATTTTTTTATCACCCTGCGGTTCGCTTTCTTCGTCATCCTGCGGTTTAACCGCAGGATCTATTGTCTTTCTATGCGCAAATTCTCTCATAGAGATCTGTCCATTCGCGGTTGTGCTTGTTTATCAGGTCGAGTTTCCATTGACGAAGCCAGAATTTCAGGCGCTTTTCCCGTTTTATGGCGTTTTCCGGATCATCAAAAATTTCGTAGTGTACAAGTCTGTGTACGTTGTATTTTGAAGTAAATCCTTTTGCCGCCGCGTTTTTATGTTCCCAAATTCGTTTTTGCAGATTAGAGGTTACCCCAACATATAAGGTTCCATTTTTACGGCTTGATAATATGTATACAAAATATTGTTTCATATTTACAGCCACTCTTTGGCTTATCTCCGGATCCTGCGGTCAAGCCGCAGGATGACATGGATCTTTCTTTAAGCCTAAGCGTTAATCAGCTCATTTTGTATGCCTATGTCATGAGGCTTTGTTTGTAGCCCCAAATAGTGCGGCTATCAATCTATTTTTGGTGTGGGATTGAGGAAGCTTTTCTAGAGCTCGTGCTTCATTCGGCTCAGTTGATTCAGGGCAAATTGCTGGTTTATTACACAGGCTCCGGCTTTGATAGCGTTTGCTATTGTGTCCTTGCAATGTTCGTCAGCGGGTATGAAATCTGCCAGCACAGCCACGCGGTGCGTTTTTGTGAGGGTTTTGATGAGGTTTGCTTTGTCTCCAATATCTCCTAAAGCGATCAGGCGTTTCTCTTTCAAGTCCGGGGTCTTGAGAATAAAGGAAGAGATATCTGATTCAATAAACGTCCTTTGTCTTTTTGAGTTATTCTGTAAATAATCCAATATTTCTGGGGAGGGGGCGTTCATTATCTTGAAGTCGGCAGCTTCTAAATTGGAGTGCTGCGAAACATTAATGCTACATAAAATTCCTGCTTCTGTAAGGCTTTGACTAGCCCTTTCAAGTCGCTCTTGGAGGGATATATCCGGCAGGCTTGGGGACATTATAATCTGGGCATATTCGGAAAGCTTGCCATCCCAGAATGTGGAGGCTGATGTTTTTTCTTGAGAAGGCATTTTAAAAGACCTTTGCATTATAAAAAATATAAGGGTGCAAAAATCACTAAAGAAGAGGTGTGTCTATGTCAATAATTATTTCCGAAAAACTTTTAATCTATGCCCGTCTTTGCAGGACATAGTATGCCAGTTCCTTCAGGATATCCGCACGGTTCTCAAAAACATGGAGGTGCCGAACAGCTTGGTTGACCAGCATTTCCGCACGCTCGCGGGCTTGTTCCTTGCCCATGGTCGAGACGAAAGTGGCCTTTCCGGCGGCCTCGTCCTTACCCGTGTCTTTGCCCGTATCCTGCGGATCAGCCTCGATATCGAGAATGTCATCCGTAACCTGGAAAGCAAGGCCAAGATCATGGGCATAATTGCACAGCGCACGCCGGTGCGGCCCGTCAGAGCGGCCCAGAATGGCACCGGACTCGCAGGCAAAAGCCATAAGCTTCCCGGTCTTCATGCGTTGGAGCCGGGAAATCGTGCCGAGGTCGAATTCTTTATTTTCAGCGATCAGGTCAAGCATTTGTCCGCCGACCATGCCATGCCCGCCGGAGGCTTGTGCCAGAGAGCGGATAAGCTCACAACGTACACGCGGGTCTTCATGGGTTTCGTTTTCGCTCAGCACTTCAAAGGCGAGGGTGAGCAGGGCATCCCCGGCCAGAATAGCCGTCGCATCGTCATATTGTTTGTGGACTGTCGGGTGGCCGCGCCTTAGGGACGCATCATCCATCGCAGGTAGATCGTCATGGATCAGGGAGTAGCAATGGACGAACTCAATAGCGGCAGCTACGCGGCGGGAGCGGTTCGTATCGACATTAAACAGCTTGGCGGACTGGATGGCCAGAAAGGGACGGAGTCTTTTTCCGCCGTTCAGCGTTCCATGCCGCATGGCGTCGTAAAGCTGATTTTCAGCCAGATCCGTATTGGGGAGCAGCCGGTCAATCGTACGGTTGATAGCTGCAACCGTATCATCCATTGCATCCTGAAGTTTCGGGCTTGCGTCTCTTGGTGATGGGGCCATTTTATAGTCTTCCTCTTTTATCTTCTGGCTGTGTTACTTGTCGCTTGCGTATGATTTCATACGCGGCGCTCCTCGTGCCTTGCCAGAAAATAAAATAGTTTGACTATACTTTCTATTTACAAGGCCCATGTTGGTTTCATTCCGTTTTATCTAGTGGCTGTGTAGAGAGCGAGCCATCGCTGTTCACAGTAATTTTTTCTATTTTTTCACGGGCTTCGCGCAGCTTTGTTTCGCAGTGTTTTTTGAGGGCGATTCCCTGTTCGTAGGATTCGATTGAGCTTTCAAGCGGGGCTTCACCGCTTTCGAGTTGCCGGACAATGCCTTCAAGACGGCCCAGAGCCTCTTCAAAACTTAACTCTTTAATCGCACGGTTTTCAGCCATAATTCTTGCATGCACACTTCGTTGACGGGCGGCCAAGTGTAAGCCAGAGAGCGTGTTTTCTCAAGCGTTTATTAGATAGGGGACTAAAATGTTCCTAAATTAATCCGAGCCGTTTTTCCAGCGCGCCGCAGAGCATTTGCCCGAGTGTGATGTGCATTTCCTGAATACGGGCGGTTGTGTGGGATGGAACGACCAGAAGAAGGTCGCAGAATTCTCCCATATCGCCGCCGTCGCGGCCTGAAAAGCCAACCGTTATTAAACCCTTGTCATGGGCGGCTTGCAGCCCTTTTAGGATATTGGCGCTGGTGCCGGAGGTGCTGATCCCGATGGCAACATCGCCGCTTTGGCCTAGCGCGTTGATCTGCCGGGCGAAGAGATGCTCAAAGCCGAAATCGTTCCCGATGGCTGTCAGAGCCGACGTATCTGTCGTGAGCGCGATAGCGGGGATTGGTACGCGGTCGGAGATGTAGCGTACGGTCAGTTCCGTGGCGAGGTGTTGCGCGTCCGCTGCACTGCCGCCATTGCCGAAAAACAGGACTTTTCCACCATTGCCGATAGAGCCTGCACAGATGTCGATCAGGCGCATAAATTCGCTTTCAAGCGAGTCAAAAGTTTTTCGTGCCGTTTCAAGGTGCTCTTCAGCCTCGGTGGCCCAGAATTTTGCGGTATCAAAATCTTTCATGACGGAAGTGCTCACAGTTTGGAGTTGGTAGGGGCGGGCTTTAGAAATCAGCACCAGTGATATCGATCGGTTCGGAATCTGGATTGTCAGGGTCCTTGATTAAAACCTGAACAGCTTGGTCGCTGGCTGCGGGGGACACAGCCGCGGCCGCTGCAGCAGCCTTTGCCGCTTCTTTTTCCTGTCGCTTGCGGGCTTCGATCATGGCTCTGTTATAGGCGAGCTGATCCTGGGAAAGCTGGAAGCCTGTCAGGATTTTATAGGAAGCGCCTTTTTGCTTGCTGGGAACAGGAATAATCTGGCGAAGTTTTTCAGTTGCCGTCTGCGAGTTTTGCTCTGCGCCGTAAACCAGAGAGACGGAGAATATCTCTTTTGCAAGGATAGTTCCGCCGCCATCCGTAATGGCAACGAAGAAGGGATAGGACAGAGAGGGTTTGTCAGAGTCTTTCAGGCGGCCACGTGGTCCCAGAGCACCGTCAAAGGCCAGTTCAAGGTCGATCGTAACGCTTTTATTTTCATAGAAGCAGCTATTGGAGGATTCCCGGATTTGTACGGTTGAAATCAGATCACTCTCTTGCGCACCGGTTTGATTGCCGAAATCGTGTAAAGTGCCCAACTCCTCAACGATTTCAATATGGGGGCAGGCGCCAAGAGATAGAAGCTTTTCAGAGCGGCCTTGCTGTGCCGAAGAGGAAAGATTTAATGCAGTGAAATCCTGTTTGACGCCTTCCAGTGTTTCGCAGGCAGGCATAACAAGCGTCACACAGGCGGCCAGTGCAAGGAATCTTAGATGTTTCATTTTTAAAATCCTGATGATAAAAACCATTGTCTTTCCCGAAGGAGGGCGGCAGCGATATATATGCGCTCATTTCGGGGAAGCTTACGAGAGGATACGCCCCAACGCAAGCGGTGATCGGATGACAAAACAGCCCCTGGCAATTTTACTGGCAGCGCCTCGCGGCTTTTGTGCGGGTGTGGATAGGGCGATCCAGATCGTCGAGACGGCGCTTGAGAAATATGGCGCGCCCGTTTATGTCCGTCATGAAATTGTGCATAACAAATTCGTCGTAGATTCCCTGAAGGCCAAGGGCGCGATTTTTGTCGAAGAGTTAAGTGAAATTCCAAACGATGGGCGCCCGGTGGTCTTTTCAGCGCATGGCGTTCCTAAATCCGTTCCGGAAGAAGCCGGACGCCGGGATATGTTTTATATCGATGCAACATGCCCACTGGTGAGCAAGGTTCATCGTGAGGCTGAGCGGCATTTTGAAAAAGGATATAGAATTGTTCTGATCGGTCATGCGGGGCACCCGGAAGTCATCGGAACGATGGGGCAGTTGCCGGAGGAAGCTGTTTTACTGGTCGAAACGCTTGAAGATGTCGGGGAGCTACCAGCGGCGCTGGCAACGGAAAAGCTGGCTTATTGTACGCAAACAACCCTTTCCGTAGACGATACGGCGCAGATTGTTGAGGCGCTTAAGCAGCGTTTTCCAGCGATAGAGGGCCCGCACAGAGAAGATATCTGCTATGCGACAACCAACCGGCAGGCAGCCGTTAAGGCTATTGCACAGCGCAGCGATGCTATGATCGTGATTGGTGCACCGAACTCCTCGAATTCTAACAGGCTTGTGGAGGTCGCGACGCTGCACGGCTGTCCTAAAGCCATGCTGGTTCAGCGTGCCGCCGAGATTGACTGGCATTGGCTGGACGGGGTTAAGACACTTGGCGTAACGGCAGGCGCTTCAGCGCCGGAGCGCCTGATTGAGGAGCTTGTCACGGCTGCCCGGGTGCATTTTGATGTGACCATTGAAGAGCAGGCCATTACGGAAGAAAATCTCGTTTTCAAGCTGCCAAAATCTCTCGTTGCATAATTCAATAATAATAAGTAAAATATAAGATCCTGAACAGGCTTCCTGAAAAATTCGGAACGTACTCCAGGCGTGTGTAGTACAAAAGCCTCCGTAAAGCGGAGGGCAAGGGACAGGTGCGGACTATGAACAGTTCGTGGTTGCTTCTTTTTTTTGCTGCGTCGTACGCATGCACCTATTTGCAGTTCTTCGTGCCCGGACGCCGCCGCATGATGACGATGCGCGTCGGCAGCTCAGGCTTTTTCGTGATCTATATGCTTGGGATCGGCGGTACATCAGGAGCCGTTGCCTGCGCGATCTCTATGATGGGCAGCCTTATGCAGGCCGTGTTCTCTGATGAGACGCTGGACAGGACGCGGATACAGCGCAAGCTTCTGGGGATTGCGATGGCTGTGATTAGTGCGTTTGCCTGTGTTCAGAATCTGGGTGAAATTTATCCTCTTCTGGCGGTCATCGGTGCGCGCCTTGTCGAGATGCAGAGCTGCCAGCAGCGGATCAGGATCGGTATCTTGTTTGGTCAGCTTTGTTGGATACTCTATGCGGCAGAGCAGGGCTATACGGCAATTCTGATCGCAGAATCCCTGTCTATGGGCCTCAATCTGTGTTCGATATGGATTGAAAGACGCCGCCGGAAGAGGCTTGCGTTGCTCCCGTTGCCGTTCGAACCCCCTCTACAGACGCCTTGACCGGGTGAGTGTAAGACTTTAGCTCTAAGGGATGAGCGACCGAATCGTTGAGATATATACAGATGGTGCATGCAGCGGAAATCCTGGGCCTGGAGGCTGGGGGGCTGTGATGCGTTACGGGGATCATGAGAAAGAGCTTTCCGGCGGTGAGGCAGAAACAACCAATAACCGTATGGAGATGATGGCCGTCATTAAGGCACTCGAATCCCTTAAAAGGCGCTCTAAAGTCGAGCTTTATACGGATAGCATTTATGTCCAGAAGGGTGTGAATGAATGGATGGCCGGTTGGAAAGCAAAGGGCTGGCCGGCAAAGATCAAGAATCAGGATTTGTGGAAGCGTATTGACGAACTGACGCAAAAACATGACGTGCGCTTTCACTGGGTCAAGGGGCATAACGGCCACCCCGAAAATGAACGGGCGGACGCGCTGGCCACGGGAGCGGTCCCACGTAGCTGATCGTCGGAAATTTCTTTCGTGAAAAGGAGTTACACACAGGAAAACGGCCTTTTTAGGTGGAGGTTTCGGCTTGTTAAGATTCTCTTAATGATTCGGATGCAGGCTGGAATTATGAGAGCCGGGGCCAAACGGATTGTACCGTACCCGGCCTAAGCCAACCCTTGTAAGGAAAGGCCAAGCCCATGAGCACAACTTTAACCATGACAACGACAATTGCAGGAGCCGCGCTCCTCATTCCAGCCCGGATTATACTGCCGGTACCATCCGGGGATAAGGAAGCGCATTGCGAGGGCGCGGAGTCTCAGATCTATAAACGCTTTATGGGCTATTTACCTCATGTACAAAATGGACGCATAGAGATCAAAATTCTCTCAGCTATTCAGTTCACTGCTGATATGACCGGGTATAGCGATGCCTATATAGCGAAATATCTGGTGGAACTGGGGCTGCGCGCGCCGCGTGAAGCTTTTCCAGCGGATTTTCTCCGCTTTGCAGACCGTGCGCTGGAGCGTGCCGCTTGGGAGGCTTGTGCGCCGTCCGTGCATTTGCGGGCGCTCAAAGAATATTGGGAAAACACAACAGAAGGCGCATGGCCGCAAGGGTGCAAGCCTTGTGGGGCTGTTACCGGTAAGAGCGATCCGCGCTGGGATGAACTGCTTTTATAGTTATTCCGGTTAAAAATCATACATCTTCCTATTGTCGTCCCCGCGGGTGAGCGTAGCGAACCTAAAACAGCGGGGATCCGGGAATGTCAGCCGCAAAGCGGCTGACCTTATGTGGATCCCGTTCGTGCAAGCTTTCGCTTTCGCGAAAGCGCCAACGGGATGACGTTTGAGAAATATGTCCAATTTTTAACTGGAATAACTATAAATAGGCAGTAATCGTCAGGCCGCTATGGTTAGTTATTGTATCTCCGGGATTCCGGCAGGGCGTTTTTGTCCCGTTCTATTGGAATTAGGCGGCCTAGAAGGCTTTCGAAAGAGCCTGAGGAAAAGAGGTTGCGCTGGTCTGACTCATATAGCCCGTCGCCCTTGCTCATGATCTCCCGCCAGATTCGTGCCGGGTAAGAACCGCCTGTGACGCTCTCCATTGGAGAATTATCGTCATTGCCCAACCATACGCCTGCGACCAGTTCATCCGTAAAGCCGATAAACCACGCGTCTCGATTGTCTTGAGATGTACCGGTTTTACCTGCCGCCCGTTTTCCAAAATTTGCGCCGCGCCCCGTACCTTCCTCTACGACACCTTCCAGCATATCCGTGATATCGCGCACAGGGCGGCGCTCAATGACGCGGCGGAAAGCCTGCCGCTCGGGCCGCTGATAGTAAAGCTCTCCGTCTAATGAGGCGATTTTAGTGATTCCGTAGGGCGTTACGGCTCCTCCGCCATTGGCTAAAACAGCGTAGGCCCCTGACATTTCCAGAAGGGAGACGCCGCTGCTGCCCAGCGCAAGGCTCAGGTCCGGGGCAAGGTCAGCTGTGATTCCCAAGCGACGGGCGAGGCTGATAACGGGGGAGACCCCGATTTCCTTCATCAGGCGAACGGCGGCTGTATTCATCGAATAGGCCAGCGCTTCTGCCAGTGTGACATCGCCATAATATTTTTGGCCAAAATTTTTGGGCCTGTAGGACCCTTCCGTGATCGGGGCGTCTTCAATCCGGTAAGCTGGATTCCAGCCATTTTCAAGCGCTGCGAGATAGACGATCGGCTTGAAGGCAGAACCGGGAGGCCGCCGGGCTTGCGTGGCCCGGTTAAACTGGCTGAGCGTATAGTCTAATCCGCCGCTCATCGCCAGCACGGCACCATCTGGCCGCATAACAAGTGCTGCGCCTTGCGTGAATTTTTTCTCTTCTCCATTTTCACGGATTGTCCGGGACAGGGAGTCCTCGGTCACGGATTGCAGCGCCGGGTTGAGTGTTGTTGTAACGATCAGATCTTCATTTGGCGTACCGATCATCTCGTCCAGCCCATCTACGATCCAGTCCGTATAGTAGCGGATGGCGCTGCCTGTGGAGGGTTTGCGCAAAGGTGAGGGCGGCAGAACTTCATAGCTTTCAGCCTGTTCGCGGGTCAGATAGCCTGCATCGACCATTGCACTCAAAACGACATCTGTTCGTTCTTTCGACAGGCCGGGATTTCGCAACGGGGAGTAGCGAGAGGGCGCTTTGAGTAGTCCGGCCAGTGTAGCGGATTCCCTGATATCAATATCTTGAACATTTTTCTTAAAGTAAAGTCTTGAGGCAGCGTCAACGCCATAAGTTCCGGATCCAAGATAAACCCGGTTCAAATAGGCGCTTAATATTTCATCCTTTGTCAGCTCATGCTCCAGCCATAGGGCCAGCATGGCTTCCTGTATTTTGCGCTTGAAAGTGCGTTCATGGCTGAGGAACAGGTTTTTTGCAAGCTGCTGTGTAATCGTTGAGCCGCCCTGCACAAGCCGCCCGGAGCGCAGATTGACCGCCATCGCACGCGCCAGCCCGACCGGGTCAATTCCGTGATGCTGGTAAAAGCGGCGGTCTTCTGTCGCGAGCACAGCATAAATCAGGTGTGGCGGCAGGTCTGCTGTGGTGACGCTGTTACCCCGGATTTCGCCGTAACGCGCAATTTCCGAGCCGTCTGCGGCTAGTATAGTGATCGAGGTTTCCCGCTCAAACCCTGCATTTTTCGCGATATCCGGCAAATCTTGCGCATACCATGCAAAAAGGAGCGCAAGGAAAATTCCGCCCCACAGGCCCAGCACGAACAGCCATTTCACCCCGCGCAGCCATAAAGCGCGCCGGGCTTTCTTTTGTTTTGAGGCGCTCCGCCGGTTGCCGGTTTTTTTAGCGGTTTTCGGCTTTTGGGCGCTTTGCGTTTTTTTCGATGTTTTTGCCGGTTTCTTTTTTGTCATAGGTTTATTATTGACATAATTTTAAAATGTTTGTACTGTCCATCGAAATTCTAAACTAGCAGGAATAAAGCTGATGGGATATAGCACTGAAAAAATCGCAGAAGTCAATAACAGGCTGTTTGCACCGTTTAGGGACATCCCGAATAAAAAAACGGGTATTGCCCTTCTTTTCGGTGGGCGCAGTACAAGCGGTACCATTGCACGTACAGCCGCGGAGGAATACCATAATAGACGCTTTCCAAAGATTATGGTGGCCGGAGGGGCCATTATTACGCAGCCGGAGGTTTTTGCAGGGCTTTTGCTTGACAAGAATAAGGCCGTTTGGAGCAAGCATACACTCAGAGATATTTTTACCTTGAAGACCGAAGCCGATTATATGAAGCAGGTCTTGCTCGAAAACGATGTGCCGGAAGGTGATATTATTATCGGTGATAACCGGAAGAAACACGCCAACCAGATCGTAGAGGCTCTTAAAGAGCAGCTTATGCAGGAGTTTGATTCGGCTACCATTATGACGTACGCTCCGTATCTCAGGCGTTCAATTGGGACGCTCCGGTTCCAAGAGGTTGAAATGCCTCTTGTAGGTTATCCGGTCAACCCGTTCGGATTAAATCCTGATAATTGGCATCAATCCAAGCTTGCTTCGCTGGTTGTCCGGGAAAGCGATAACATGAACCCCCTGAACCGAGACGGCTATGTCGGAACCTATACGACAACTGTTTATCCGGAATACGAAAAACAGCAGCAGGCTACGCTCCTTGATTTTTCCAAGGAACCCTAAGTACAATCCAGCCAGTACCGTCTGCGGGCGGGGAATTTATCCGTGGCGGGGAGTTCGTCCTGAAATTTAGCGCCGCAGAACTCGACGATGTGGACTCCGGCCTTATTGTTTGGCGAGAGTGTAATCAAGGCGCGATCAATCCCGAAATGTGTAAGATAGGGGATTCCCTTTTGGAGGATTTTCTTCCCGAAGCCTTTTCCGCGCATGGTTGGACGTATAACGAAATTAACATGTCCGCCCCATTTTTCCAGATGCCAGTTGAGCCTGTGCCGGATATTAAGCGTTCCGATAAATTCCCGGTCTTTTACAAGCCATAAAACTGTTTCCGGGATCGGTTCCACCCAGTCGGCATAAGGTTTATGAAGGTGCTTTTTCCCGTCATTCACTTTACGGATAAAATCTTCGAAATTGTCACGGACATGGTCGATATCCAGAAAAGTATAACGCCCTTCAGCCTGAAATTCCTTTAAAGCCTCAAGGTAGCTGTCTTTATATTCGATACCGGGTTTAACAAGTTTTGATGCGGTCATAAGCTGTTCTTTAGGATTGAAGAATAAGGAAGCGGCACTTGAAACGGGCTATAAAGCCGAATCGTATGGATGGGATCAAGGGCCAGTATGTCGTCTTCAAACATCTCCGATAGAGTTGTTGCAACCGGTTATTCGGGGAAGGGGCCGGCATGTACATTGCGTTACCCTGTAGTGCGGCCCAAGCCCCCCAGTCAGATTTCTCGAACCCTTATATCTCAGTTACTGCTGCCGATCTAGTGCATTTTTTCATAATTTTAAAGATGGTTGCAGAAGCTTTTGTATCGGCCCGGACATGGTTATATTTATGGAAAACTTAAGCTCTCATCTCTAGAGCAGGAAGAGTGCGGCCAGCCCCAAAAAAGCGAAGAAGCCGACAATATCGGTCACTGTTGTTAAAAAGACAGTTGAGGCAACGGCCGGGTCGCTGCCTGCGCGCTCCAGTAGGAGAGGAATGCTGACCCCAAAAAAACCTGCGACAATGAGGTTAACGATCATAGCCGCTGCAATAATTAGCCCCAGAAGGGGGCTGCCAAACCAGAATGTTGTGACAACACCGGTGATCACAGCAAAAGCGGTGCCGTTCAGGATGCCGATCAACGTCTCTTTCCAGATGACACGCCAGGCGTTCGTCCCGGACAGCTCGTGCGTAGACAGGGCCCGCACGGCAACGGTCAGAGCCTGCGTGCCTGCATTACCACCCATGGAGGCCACGATTGGCATCAGAATAGCCAGTGCAACGATTTCATCAATCGTGGCATCAAAAAAGGAAATGACGATCGAAGCCAAAATGGCCGTCAGCAGGTTTACAAACAGCCAGCGGAAGCGGGTACCTGTTGTAGAGAGCACGGCACGGTAAAGGTCGCCCTTATCCACCCCGGCCATTTTGAGGAGGTCTTCTTGCGCCTCTTCGTCGATAACGTCCACCACGTCGTCGATTGTGATCACGCCCAGAAGCCGGTTGCCATCATCAATAACCGGTGCGGAGACAATATCGTGGCGGCGGAAGAGGTGGGCTACGTCTTCTTGGTCCATTTCCGCGCGGACTGTGTGATCTGCATCTATGGCGATATCCTGAATTTTTTCTGCCCGGCTGGCTCGAATCAAGCGGTTAAGAGGGATTTGCCCTTTAATGTGATAGGCCGGGTCGATGACAAACAGGTCGAAAAAATCTTCCGGCAGGTCGGTGCCTGCGGCGCGGAGATAATCAATCGTTTTCCCCACAGTCCAAAGTTCGGGGATCGCGACAACTTCCCGCTGCATCAGGCGGCCCGCGCTGTCTTCCGGGAAACTCAGGCCCTCCTCAAGTGCAACCCGCATTTTCGCGGAAAGCTTATGGATGATTTCTTTTTGGAAGCTATCATCGAGATGAATAATCATCTCCAAGGCGTCATCGCTCTCCAGCGTCGAAATCAGAGAGGCTACCTGAGTGGCTGACATGGCAGAGAGGCTGTCACGTCTGAGCTGCGGGTCCATCTCTGCGAAAGTTTCCGCATCAATCGCCTCGCTGTACATAGCCAGCAATTCGCGGCGGTCTTCCTCACCAACCTTCGCAAGCAGCTCAGCCCTATCTGTCGAGCCGAGATATTTGAGGTAGGCGTGAACCGTATCCGAATCCTGAGCCCGAACGGCCTCCAGAATTTCGCGGATATCTTCGTCGCTCAGATGGACTGTCAGCTCATCCAGTGTCCCTGCATCCGGCGCGGTCTGTTCGATATAAGAATTTTGCATCGTTCCAGCCTCACCGGATTAACAAAGAAAAATATCACAGGATCAAAGGGCGCTGACCTTCTTTCTTGGAGCCGATTCCTGCGCAGGCTGTTGTTGCTCATCTTCAATAATCTGGGCGGCAACAGTAGCCAGAGCCGTTACATTCACGATGCCGCGCGGCGTAACAGCAGGCGTCAGAATATGAGCAGGCTGTGATACGCCAAGCAGAAGCGGTCCGACATTAATGCCTTCGGACAGGACTTTAACCATGTTGAAGGCAATGCTGGCTGATTCGATGTTAGGCATAATGAAGAGGTT
>JAGRKA010000019.1 GCA_020442475.1 Alphaproteobacteria bacterium
GGGGGGGGAGGTTTAATAAAAGTTCGGTGAGCTGAGAAATGAAATATTACATAAACTCTTCCCGGACGACCTCGCCCTTATAGGCGGTCAGGAAGCTGTTATGCGGGACCTCGACCCAATTATCGCCGGTATGGTCGAGCGGTTCGGAGACGATCACGATATTCCGGCTCGGCGGAATACGTCCCTCCGGGTTCACGAACGGGTCGCTGATCTTGTAGAATTGTGTTTTGGGATGTTTCTCGTTGTCTGAATAACGGATTGTATAGACCCTTTTTCCATCGCTCAAAGCACAGGACAGGTTAAGAACAGCCGATGTGTTGTGATCGGCGGATGCTTTTTGGACACGCTGCACCATCTTGCGCAGCGCCTCTTTTGGGTTTTTCTCCAGCCCGTATGTCAGGGCAAGCATAAAAAAGGTTTCGCTATCCGTTGTCCCTTTAAGCTCATTATAGAGTTCGGGCGCTATATCCATCTGGAGATCCCGCCTGATCAACTCAAAATCGCTAACATCCCCGTTATGCTGGAACATCCAGTTTTTATGCTTGAACGGGTGGCAATTGCTCCGCTGGACCGCGCCCGTCGTTGTCGCCCGGACATGAGCAAAAAAGATCCGCGCCCGAATTTGCGCGCAAACCTCCCGGAGATTTTCATTGCTCCAGGCCGGGCTTTCATCCTTGAACAGCCCCGGCTCGTTCCGGTGAGCATACCAGCCGATCCCGAATCCGTCGCCGTTCATGCTCCACAAACTGCCGTCTGGATAGTGGTTCATCCGTGTATTCATACTCTGTTCGACAAGGGAATGAGTCGGTGTTGTTACCAGCTCTTCCATATGAAGTCTTTGACCGTTATACGCGACCCATCTGCACATAGACGTACGATGCTCCTCTTCCTGCCAAGCTGTTATCCGTAGGGCTGGAGAAGATCGCATAATTAAGCCGCCCTGTCACTCTTTACCCATTGTGCGTCGCAATAGCCCTGAAAGGCTTGATCCGCGCGACGCTCAATGCTAAATATTCAGCCCGTCATTGCGACTAATAAGAAAGAAAAAACCAGATGATACCCCGTTATACCCGCCCTGAAATGGCCTCAATCTTTGAACCTGAGAACCGCTTTAAAATCTGGCTGGAGATTGAAACGCTGGCCTGCGAGAAAATGGCGCAGCTTGGCGTCATCCCCGAAAGCTGCCCGAAGGCGCTGCGGGAAAAAGGCGGATTCGATATCGCCCGAATCGATGAAATCGAGGCCGAGGTCAAGCATGACGTGATCGCCTTCCTGACCTCCGTAGCCGAACATATCGGCGAAGATTCGCGCTACGTCCATCAGGGCATGACCTCCTCCGACGTGGTGGATACGTGCTTTTCCGTACAGCTCACACAAGCCGCCGATCTGCTGCTCAAGGATCTGGACGCGCTGCTCGCCGCACTCAAGCGCCGGGTGCTGGAGCATAAAGAAACGCTGTGCATTGGCCGTTCACACGGCATTCATGCGGAACCAACGACATTCGGCCTGAAGCTTGCCGGGCACTATGCAGCCTTTAGCCGCGCGAAAGAGCGCCTGATTCGCGCCCGTGAAGAGATCGCCATGTGCACGATTTCCGGCGCGGTCGGGACCTATGCCACAATCAGCCCGGAGGTCGAGGCTTATGTCGCAGAGAAACTTGGCCTTAAGCCCGAAACCGTGGCCACACAAATCATCCCGCGTGACCGGCATGCCATATTCTTTGTAACGCTGGGCGTGATCGCCTCTTCCATCGAAAATATATCCATCGAAATCCGCCACCTCCAGCGCACGGAAGTCCGCGAGGCGGAGGAATATTTCGACAAAAACCAGAAGGGTTCCTCGGCTATGCCACATAAGCGCAACCCGATCTCTTCGGAGAATCTAACCGGGCAAGCCCGCATTATCCGCGCCGCCGTGACGCCCGCGCTGGAAAATGTCGCGCTGTGGCATGAGCGAGATATTTCCCACTCTGCCGTTGAGCGGACGATCCTGCCTGACGCCTTAATCTCCGCCGACTACGCGCTGAACAGGCTCACAGGCGTTATCGACAAGCTCCTCGTCTATCCGGAGACGATGAAGGATAATCTGGAGAAAATGGGTGGGCTGGTTTTCTCTCAGCGCACACTGCTGGCCCTGACCCAAGCCGGGATCAGCCGTGAAGATGCCTACCGCATTGTCCAGCGGAACGCTATGAAAGTCTGGGAAAGCAAGGGCAGTCTCAAGCTTTTCGACGCGCTTTCATCAGATGAAGATGTTATCGCGCGGCTGGATGAAGAAAAACTGAAAGATATTTTTGACTATCGGCACTACACGGCCCATATTAATTCCATCATTGAACGGGCACTCAGCGCATAAAGGGAGAAAGACCATGAAAGGCGACAAGAAAGTCATCGAATATTTGAACGATGCCCTGAAAAAGGAGCTGACCGCCATTAATCAGTATTTTCTTCATGCCCGCATGCTGGAAGATTGGGGCGTAACCAAGCTCGGCAAGCATGAATACAAGGAATCCATCGAAGAAATGCAGCATGCCGATAAGCTGATCAAGCGTATCCTGTTCCTTGAAGGCATCCCTAACCTTCAGGAACTCGGCAAGCTGATGATCGGCGAGGATGTCAAAGAAGTCATTGAATGTGACCTCAAACTCGAAATCGATGGTGTCAAAGCCTACAAGGAAGCGGCAGCCTATTGCGATTCCATTCAGGATTACGTCACCCGCGACCTGTTCATCAGCATTCTGGCCGAGGAAGAAGGCCATGTCGATTATCTTGAGACACAGCTCCAGATGATCAAGGATATGGGCCTCCAGAATTACCTCCAGCTCAATTCGGAAAGCCCGCTGGACTCCGAAGGCTAGAAAACGCAATTGCAAATCACTTGCATTATCATGCGGGCTATGTGATACTGATTCTTAGTTGGAAGATTATTCAATGCGGAAAAGGATTCCCTGCCATGATGGTTTGCCTCTGCCATCCGTTCAGTGACAAAAAGGTTCGTGAACATCTTGAAAAACAAGGTGGAAGCGCCCGCGTTTCAACCGTTTACACGGCCTGCGCGGATGGCGAAAAGCCAAGCTGCTGCACCTGTCTGGCGACCCTCAAAGATATGGTGCAAACCCACAAGGCCGGCGGCGCAACAGCTTAGCTTAATCAGTCCTTTGCAAAACACAGGCTGGGATTAACCGGCATTCCTCTGTTGATTACTGCAACGTCTGGGCGCTCATTCGACTGCGCAAAATCAGCCTCTTCTTCTACCACCGCCACTACATTATCCGGCGTATCAACCCTATAAGCACGACATTGGTCGCCATATGCCGAGAAGCTAAATCTTTCGGGGTGCCTGATCGGTTCCATTTGCTCCCCGCACGCCTCGTCATCCACGCGCCGGTGTGTTTGCGTCCATTTCACAGATAACCCTTTAGGCGTGCCGATCGTTTCGATTTCTGCACAATATGGCTCATCCATCCATACAGACCGCCCAATTGCAACGGTGGTTGTACCAGACGTCTCCAGAGCACTATCTGATGGAATAAGTTCTACCTGAGAAGGATTGCTGGCGGTTGGCAGCGCTTTTTTTGGGGGAACTACGATAGCATGATCTATACGCTGAATAGTACTGCAAGCTGTTGTAAATAGCGCGAAAACTCCTACAATAGCGGCCTTTTTCTCTTTTTTAAAACTCATATGTAATACCTCTTAAATTTGAATTCCAGAGGACATTACATATTAAAACACCGCCTGTCAAGAATTATGAAAAAAATTACAAATCAAACTTCACGCCCTGCGCGAGGGGAAGCGCATCCGAGAAATTAATCGTCTGCGTCTGGCGGCGCATATAGGCTTTCCACGAATCGGAGCCGCTCTCACGCCCGCCGCCTGTTTCTTTTTCGCCACCGAACGCCCCGCCGATTTCGGCGCCGCTCGGCCCGATATTCACGTTGGCGATCCCGCAATCGCTGCCCGCTGCGGATAAGAACCGCTCAGCCTCTTTGACCAGCCCTGTAAAAACACAGGAAGACAAACCTTGCGGGACATCATTTTGCATCCGGATCGCCTCGTTTATATCCTTGTATTTTAGGACATAGAGGATCGGCGCAAAGGTTTCGTGCCGGACGATCTCGCTCTGCGCCGGCATGGCGACAATCGCCGGGCGTACGTAATGGCCGCCCTCCAGCCCCTCGATCTCCAGACGCGCTCCGCCGCACACAACATCGCCGCCTTGTGCCCGCGCCTGTTTCAAAGCTGTCTGCATCTCCTCATACGCACCTTCATCGATCAAAGGTCCGATGAGCGTTCCCTCCTCCAGCGGATTACCGATTCGGATCTGCTCATAAGCGCTGCTCAAACGTGGCAAGAGGACATCGTAAACATCCTCATGCACGATCAAGCGCCGCAAGGACGTACAGCGCTGCCCACATGTACCCACAGCACTGAATAAAATCGCCCGCACAGCCATATCCAGATCGGCGGAAGGGGCGACGATCATGGCATTGTTACCGCCAAGCTCCAGCAGCGAGCGGCCAAGGCGTCCGGCCACAACCTGCCCGACCGCGCGCCCCATCGGTACGGAGCCGGTCGCACTGACCAGTGGGAATATCTCATTTTCAACAAGCGCCTGCCCGACATCACGTCCGCCAATCACGAGCTGGCTCAGATGATCGGGAATATCGTGTCCAGCCCGTCTGAACTCTTCCACAGCCTCGTCAAAAAGCTTTTGGCAAGCCAGCGCCGTAAGGGGCGTTTTCTCGGAAGGCTTCCAGACGAGCGAATCACCGCACACAAGCGCAAGCGCGGCATTCCAGGCCCAAACGGCCACGGGGAAGTTAAAGGCGGTCACAATCGCGACCGGCCCCAGCGGGTGCCACATTTCGCGCATATGGTGTTCAGGGCGTTCCGACGCGATCGTCAGACCATAAAGCTGGCGGGACAGGCCGACTGCAAAATCGCAAATATCGATCATTTCCTGCACTTCGCCCAGCCCCTCGGAGGCGATTTTGCCGCACTCCAGCGTGACCAAAGCGCCCAGCGCGGCCTTATGCACCCTCAGCCTCTCCCCCAGCAAACGTACGAATTCACCGCGTACCGGCGCAGGCACTTGCCGCCACGCTTTAAACGCAGCCTCAGCCTGCGCTGCGATCTTGCCGATATCGGCGGGCTTATCCTGCGTAACCGCCCCGATTTTTTGTCCGTCAATCGGAGAAAAAACCTCTAGATCACCACCTTGCGCCTGCGCGGTTAAATTCAGTCTTTCAAGAATTTCCAGATAAGCGTTCATTTTAGCTCCTCCGCTAAAACCCCATCGGCTTTTCCTTGAGGAAGTCGAGCTCCTCCGGCGTGCTTTCGCGACCTAAAACAGCGTTACGGTGCGGAAAACGACCAAAGCGCTCGATTGTCACGCGGTGGCGCAGGGCATAATCATACCCTGCCGGGTTATCATCCTTCATGGCCCCCATCAGCTCTACGGAGCGATCATGGTCCCGTAAATCCTCGCTATGCTGAAACGGTACATAAAGAAAGCCACGCTTCACCGGTTCGAGTATCTGATCAAAACCATTCTTGATGGCCTGTTTCGCCACAAGAAGGGCTTGTTTATCGGTGGCAAACGCCTCAGGCTTACCGCGGAAAATATGGCGGGGAAATTGATCCAGCAGGATCACAAGCGCCAACGCTCCTTCCTCATCCGATTGCCAGCTATCGCACAGATGATCTTTCGCCATATCATATGTGATCGAAAAACGGTCGCGGATGGCCCTGTCTAAAATTTCGCTCTGCTGGAACCATTGCTGGGGATGCGTTTCTTCAAACCAGAAATGGTTGATTTCATGTCTTGTGTCACGCATCCCTATTAATCCTTCCTGTTTCTAAGCTCCTGAATCATAACTCTGAATTTTTTATCCAGCCGCCGCGACCACCACAATAAAACGATAGAAGGAACAAAAGGAAAAACAAGGGTTACAACAAATAACGGATTACGCAGCGCCTCCATAAGGCCGCCATCCTCATATTGCCTGTTATACAGGATAGAAAACAAAATCAGGCCGGCAGCGGCAAAGACCAGTGCGAGCACTCTGAAAAAGCGCCTCTTGAGCAAAAGCGCCCGCGCCTCCCATTTTTTTGACTCCTCGCTATTCTCGCCCGGATGAGAAATGATCCAGCCCTCCCCAAATGGGCAACGGCTGTATCAAACAGCCGCTGCTGAAGATTAATGCTGATCAGCCCAGATCCTGCGCTTGACCGCATACATAACACCGGCAAGGACCAGCAAGAAGATCAACGTTTTCAAACCTGTACGCTTGCGCTCCTCCATGTAGGGGTCCGCCGCCCATGTCAGAAACTGCACAACATCCCGTGCATATTGCTCGACAGTTTGCGGCATACCATCCTCATACGCAACCTGATCGTCAGACAGAGGGGGCGCCATGGCAAGCTTGTGGCCGGGGAAGTACTTATTCCAGTGCTGGCCGTCATTCAGCGTTTCACCATGTGGCGGCTCTTCGTAACCTGTCAATAAACCAAACACATAGTTAGGACCGTCATGACGCGCCTTGGTAATCAGGGACAGATCCGGCGGTGCAGCGCCTCCATTAGCAAATTTGGCAGCATTTTTGTTCGGAAACGGCGATGGAAATGCATCACTCGGACGTGCCGGACGTTCATACATATCACCTTCGTCATTTGGCCCGTCTATGACGTTATAACCGGACGCAATCGTCTTGATCTGCGACTCGTCATAGCCCAGAGCCTCCAGATTGCGGAAATGAACGCGCTTCATGGAGTGGCAGGCTGAGCACACCTCGCGGTAAATTTTATACCCGCGCTGCAAGGCTCCGCGGTCATAAGTCCCTGCGAACCCGTCAAAATGCCAGCTTTGCTGAGCCGGATGAACGGTCCCTTCTGAAGCCTGCACCGCTTGCGGCATAGTAACAACCGCAAAAAGCGCAAAGATCGCCAATATTGAAAAAACAGCTCTATTCATTAGTTTATGCCCCTTTACCCAAAACGGCTTCATGGATGGATTTCGGCAGATTGCGCCCCTTTTCGAAACGGCTCAGGAACGGCAGAATCACAAGGAAAAACCCGTAATAATATCCCGTGCAGAGTAGCCCCAAAAGGCTGAGCGGTACCGGCCCGAACGCTGCATCCGCTGGTTGAGACCCGATATAGCCAAGGAATACGAACACGACAAACAGCAACAGGAAGCTCCACTTGAAGAGCGGACGGAAGCGCGCACTGCGGATCGGATGCGTGTCCAGCCATGGCAGGACTAGAAGCAATACGATAGCCCCAAACATCGCCAAAACACCGCCGAGTTTGGCACTCACCAGCGCATCCTCCGCTGCCGTGAACGGAATACCGAGCGTGGGATACTGGTCGCCGATGAAGCCTAAGGCTGCCAAAAAGAGTGAAGCGACCAGAATAGGCAACGCATAAGGCGCAGCAATCATTTTTGGTTTTTCTCTCCAGACGAACTCGACGAGCAGCGTAAACAGCCCGGCAATCCCGGCAAGGAAATAGATATTCATATTGAACGTAATCGCCCGCAAGATCGCATAGAACGGCAGGAAATACCATTCAGGCACGATATGCGGCGGCGTCACCAACGGATCAGCCGGAATATAGTTATCCGGATGCCCCAGAGAATCCGGCGCATAGAAGATAAACAACGCATACAGGATCACAAAAAGAACCAGCCCAAAACTATCCTTCATCGTGTAATAAGGGTGGAAAGGCAGCGTGTCTTGCGGCCCCTTCGGCTCAATCCCCAGCGGGTTGTTCGAACCTGTGATATGCAGCGCCCACACATGCAGGAACACGACCGCAAAAATCACAAAGGGCAGAAGGTAATGCAGCGCAAAAAAGCGCGTCAGCGTCGGATTATCAACCGAGAACCCGCCCCAAAGCAGCGTCACGATGCTGTCCCCGACCCACGGAATTGCCGAGAACAAATTCGTGATCACAGTCGCGCCCCACAGGCTCATCTGCCCCCAAGGGAGCACGTAGCCAATAAAGGCCGTGGCCATCATCAGCAGGAAGATCAAAACACCGAGAATCCATAGAAGCTCACGCGGCTTTTTATAGGAGCCGTAATACATGCCCCGAAAAATATGGATATAGACGGCAACAAAGAAGAATGACGCACCGTTCATATGGATATAGCGGATCAACCACCCGCTGTTCACGTCGCGCATGATCCGTTCGACCGAATCAAAGGCTAACTCCGTATCCGCCGTATAATGCATAGCCAGCACGATCCCGGAAACGATCATCGCCACCAGCATAAACATCGCAATAGCACCGAAATTCCAAAAATAATTGAAATTCCGGGGCGTCGGAAAGACACCATACTCTTTTTGCATCAACGTAAAGAGCGGAAGCCGCTCGTCGATCCAGCCTATCACCGGATTTTTAAATTCTGCACGTTCACCACTGCCCATTTGCTGTACTCTCCTACCTACCCGATCTTAATAACTGTATCGCTGACAAATTCATACGGGGGCACCGCAAGATTCTTCGGTGCAGGCCCCTTGCGAACGCGCCCGGACGTATCGTAATGCGAGCCGTGGCATGGACAGAACCAGCCATCATAGTCCCCGTGCGCATCGGTCGGCTTGTTTCCGACGGGAATACACCCCAAATGTGTACATACGCCGATCACAACGAGCCATTCCGGCTTTTGAACACGGGCCGAATCAGGCTGCTTGTCCCTGAGCGTTGCAACATCGACATCCTCAGCCTCCTCAATCTCCTTGGGCGTGCGGTGCTTGATAAAAACCGGCTTGCCCTGCCACATCTCGGTTTTAGCCTCACCAGGTTTCAAGTCGCTGACATCAACCTCAATAGTCGCAAGCGCCAGCGTATCTTTTGCCGGATTCAAGGAATTCACCAAAGGCGTGGCCACACAGGCCGCCCCTACAACACCCATAGCGCCTGCAGTTAGTTGCAGGAAATCGCGTCGGGCATTTTCATCGTCTTTTGTATGTGCTGTCATGATCGTTCTTAATTCTTGGTTTGCTATCGTCACGGGAGAATGATCCACCCGAAAGCGTTTTTCTACTTCTCTCTTTATAAATGATCAACCCTTCTATATCCATATGCGCATGAAAAATTTGTATATTTTTTCAAACAGAGGGGCTTTGCTATGCGTATAGCGCTTTATCAGCCCGATATCCCGCAAAATGTCGGCGCGATGATCCGGCTGTGCGCCTGTATGGGAGCTGGGCTTGATATTATAGAGCCATGCGGCTTCCCCTGGGACGAACGCAAAATCCGTCAGGCCGGGATGGATTATGTCGGACAACTGGTTTATGAACGCCACACCTCTTGGAATGCCTTTCAGAGCGTGCGTACCGTAAACCGGATAATCCTGATGACAACACAAGGGCTTTTGCCCTATACAGACTTTATATTTAAGGACACGGATATCCTGCTGGCTGGGCGCGAAAGCGCCGGTGTCCCGCAAGACATCCACGACAGCGCGGACGAGCGCATCATCATCCCGATGCAGGAGGGGCTGCGCTCCCTCAATATCGTCAATGCAAGCGCGATGATTTTAGGAGAGGCTTTGAGGCAAACACGATGGCTTTAGCACAAGAACAACAGACTTCCCTTTTAGACGAACGTAAAGACACCGCCTCCACGTGGTTTAAAACGCTGCGCGATCAAATCTGTACGGCGTTTGAAACGCTGGAGGATGAGCTCTCCGGCGGGAACAAGGCCGACATGGAGGCTGCGCGCTTCGAGCGCACGCCATGGAACCGCGCCGATACGGACCAGCCGAACGAATCAGGCTCCGTCCTCAAGGGTGGCGGCGAGATGTCGATCATGCGCGGACGTGTTTTTGAAAAGGTTGGAGTCAATATCTCTACAGTTTACGGCACCTTCTCCGAAGAGTTCGCGGATAAAATTCCCGGCGCAAAAGACAGCGGCGGCGTATTCTGGGCTTCGGGAATCTCTCTGGTGGCCCATATGCAAAGCCCCCTTGTCCCGGCGGTGCATATGAATACGCGGATGATCGCCACCTCTAAAAACTGGTTCGGCGGCGGCGCGGACCTCACCCCGATGTTCCCGGACGAAGAGGACACAAAAGCCTTTCACGGTGCATTCAAAGCCTGCTGCGACCGCCACAATCCCTCTTATTACAAGGAACACAAGGACTGGTGCGACCGCTATTTCTTCCTGCCCCACAGGGACGAACCGCGCGGCGTGGGCGGCATTTTCTACGATTATCTGGACACCGGGGACTGGGACGCCGATTTTGCCTACACGCAGGATGTCGGTCAAACGTTCCGCGACATCTACCCGGAAATCGTCCGGCGCTCCATGAATGAGGAATGGACAGAAGAACAGCGCGAACACCAGCTTATCCGGCGGGGCCGCTATGTGGAGTATAATCTGCTCTATGACCGGGGCACGCAGTTCGGCCTGAAAACCGGCGGCAATACGGAGGCCATTCTTATGTCCCTCCCCCCGGAAGTAAAATGGCCGTGAAAAATCTCTAAAAACATCTTGAAAATTACGAAATTATACCCTTTTATGTTTTTTTGTTGCATTTAAAGGGCACTATATATTATACATATTTCAAAATATGTGTAACGCGCTAAAGCTATAAGAGTTAATGTTATGAGTACAAGACAGACGGGCAATCACGATTCCGCCTTCGCAGATGAAATCAACATCATGGTTGCCAACGCGCTGAAAACAGCACTAGAGCAATCAGAAAACAATCTAGAACTTGCGGTTTCTGCTATAAGTAATATAGCTCAGTCCAATTACAAAACGCTTATAACCTCCCAGAGAGTAGAGGCATTTAAAACCGCAAGAAAGATCGATAATTGTGCTCAATACGATCCTTCTACTCAAGCCAACCAAATTCCACAGCAGTGCGTTGCCGCAGCAAAAAACCTTAGATCTTTAAGTCTTATATGGAAGAATGAAGTCCACATAGCGCGCACATCCAGCGACAACCTGCCTTGGTTAAACGGTGGAATAGTCCGTGTCACTGCCGAACTACGCAACGGCACAGATGATCAAACAGCTATTAACTTTATTAAAAACGCTTTTAACACAAATGTGATCGGCAATATTGAAAGCTCTGGCCGTAACCGTACGTTATCGTTTGATACTGTGCCTTTTCCTAAACAGCCAAATTCACCTGACCTTATCGTTCAGGAACAGAGTTTATAACGCAACAGATAGAAAGGAAACACATGAGTAGCCACCTCGTTGAACCAGAAGCGAAACTGTCCCTTTTAGGGATCACGGGTACATTCAAACAGATTTCTCGTGAAAGCGCCGGAATAGCACACGATTCAGGCAAAGGTGCCTTTTTCATCTATGATGGCCCATCATCACTGGGTGGGCACAATGGAGTGCTTAGCACCCTAATGAATTTTACAGGCGCTGCCCAAGCCCTTGTCCATACAGGTAAGCCAGAACAGAATGGCACACTTATACAGCTCCTAGACAAGCGAACAACTAGCACACGTAATACAGATCGCGTTATGTCACTGGCATAATAAACCCACCCCTAATCCATTCTTCCTCCAGTTCGGCGAGTTTTTCGCCGAGGGCGGGGCCGGGTTTATGCCCGGCCTTCAGGAGGTCTTCCCCTGAAACGGGGAAATCCGGGATATCCCAATTCTGCACAAGATCGAGCGCTTTAGGCGCATAACCGTTCATCACGCGGTCCTGCGCCAGTTCGATCATGAGCGCCTGCGCTGTCGGTACACGTCCATATTTATAGATCGCGGTCTTCACGGCCCTGTCGTCGGATAAATCTTCCAGCCCCAAAATAGCGTGGATCGCGTCCATATCCTTCCTGAAAACCTTCGGCAAAAGGAGCAGTTCCTCCATATCTTCAATATTGCCCAGCTTAAGCCCAGCCAGTACGAACAAACGCGCAGCGATAAAAGCCAGACCGTATCGTTTTTGGAAGACACAAAGATGCTTAAGAAGATCTTCCTCATACTCAGAAAAAAGAAACTCCTTTAACACATTGTTTTCAAACATTAAATTTAATGTATTTGTTGGCACGTCAATGGACAGAATTTTCAAAAATTCCTGCGTAATACGCTCCCTTGAAAGGGTTTCAATTTTGTCTGCTGCTGCCCGGCAAGCCTTGAGCGCTGCCTCATCGGGCGCGCCCTTCCCGTAAAAAGCATGGAACCGGAAAAAGCGGAGAATCCGGAGATAATCTTCCGCAATCCTCTGCCCCGGCTTCCCGACGAAAACAACGCGCCGCGCCTCCAGATCGGCCAGACCGGTCCCCAGAGGGTCATAAATATGCCCATCCATATCAGCCAAAAGCGTGTTCATTGTGAAGTCCCGGCGCTGTGCATCCTCCTGCCAATCGCGGGTAAAGGTCACAACGGCACGCCGCCCGTCCGTCTCAACATCGCGGCGCAGCGTCGTAATCTCAAAGGGCTGCCCGTCCAGCACCGCCGTGACCGTCCCGTGGGTAATTCCGGTCGGCACGACCTTGATCCCTTCCGCGCTCAGCCGCTCCATAACCTGATCGGGGAGAAGCTGTGCGGCGATATCGACATCCTCAACCTCTTCACCGAGCAGCGCATTACGCACGCATCCGCCGACAAAGAAGGCCTGCGTCTTCGAATCATTCAGAAGCGCCATCAGCGTTTTTACGCCGGGCGTTTTCATCCAGATTTGCGGCCTGATCGTTCTGGCGATTTCAAGGGTCATCTTTTTCCTGTTTTCCGGCTTGTTCCTGTTCGGTACAGACCGCTATAGTAACGCAGACTCTTGCAAAGAAGGAGCATAAACCGTGACCGGCCCCAACTCTTCCCCCTCTTCCGTTTCGGATCAATCCCTTGAAAGCGCGTCCTCGGCTCTAATCAAGGCCCGTAAGGAAATTGCCAAGACCGTCTTCGGACAAGATACGGTAATTGAATACACGCTTGCTACGCTCATTTCAGGCGGGCATGCCCTGCTGATCGGCGTGCCGGGGCTGGCGAAAACGCTGCTGGTTGAAACGGCGGCAACCGTTCTGGGTCTGTCCTCCAACCGTATTCAGTGTACGCCGGATCTGATGCCTGCCGATGTTCTGGGCACCGAAGTGCTTGAAGAGGATCACAATGGAAAGCGGCATTTCCGCTTTATCCCCGGCCCCGTCTTCACGCAATTCCTGATGGCCGATGAGATCAACCGCGCCAGCCCTCGGACGCAATCGGCGCTTTTACAGGCTATGCAGGAGCGGGAGGTCAGTATCGGCGGGCACCGGCACGCCCTGCCTGCGCCCTTCCACGTTCTGGCCACACAAAACCCGATTGAGCAGGAAGGAACTTATCCACTCCCTGAGGCACAGCTCGACCGTTTTCTGATGCAAATCGACGTGGATTACCCGGATGCCGATGCCGAGCGCCATATGATGCTGGTCACGACGACAAGCCGGGAGGAGCCGGTTGCAACCGTTCTGGACGCTCAGAGACTTTTAGAGATTCAATCGCTGGTCCGCGATATGCCGATTGGTGAAAGCGTTGTAGACTCAATCCTTGCTCTCGTCCGCGCAGGCCGCCCCGGAACAGACGCACCTGACCTTATTAACGACTATGTGCTCTGGGCGCCGGGGCCACGCGCCTCACAGGCGCTTATGCTAGCCACCCGTGCCAAAGCCCTGCTGGAAGGTCGTGAAACCCCCTCAATCGACGATGTGGCCGCTTTGGCCGAGCCGGTCCTGAAACACCGGATGGAATTGAACTACAAGGCGCAGGCAGCGGGCGTAACAAAAGCTAAAATTATTCAGGCCCTCGTGGACGCGTTGTAAGATCATGATATGGTCCTTCCCCTCTCCCCCGCGGGGAGAGGGTCGGGGTGAGGGGGCTTACGAGCTCTAATCTGCCCTCAAACTTAACACCCCCACCCTAACCCTCCCCCTCAAGGGGGAGGGGTTTAAAAGAGTTTTTTTTATTTTGAACCGGCAAAAAATGTAATGAAAAATAATTCTTTCCCCTTATCCCTCCGGCACAAAGCCGAAGACGAATCTGCCGCTCTTCCGGCCTTACGCGCAGCGGCAGAGCGGGCCGTTACGGATATGCTGCACGGGGAGCACAGGCAGCGCAAAACCGGCAGCGGGGAACGGTTCTGGCAGTTTCGGGAGTACAGGGAGGGCGACCGCCCGCAGGATATCGACTGGAAGCAAAGCGCGAAAGCCAACCGGATTTACGTCCGGGAAAAAGAATGGCAGACCCCGCAAAGCGTTTTCCTCTGGTGCAGTCGTGCGGCCTCTATGGATTTCACCTCCTCACCCGCCCACCCCTCGAAGAAAGAGGCAGCAAGCGTCCTGACACTTGCGCTCGCCTTGCTGCTGACCCGCGCGGAAGAGCATATCGGCTTTTGGGGACAGGGCCGCACAGGCCGCTCGGAAGCCGCGCTGCAAAATCTTGCTGAAATTCTGATAGGAGGAGATACGCGCAGAGATACAGGTGCAGAGGATCAGGCCCTTCCCAGCGTAAAAGGCGGAAACGGCTCACGTGACTTTTCCTTGATCCTAACAGGCGACTTCCTCAGCACACCGTCTTCGATCGAACATCATTTTGAAATGCTCTCCGCTCGTACAGCCGGCGGCTTTGTGATCCAGACGCTCGACCCGGCAGAGATCGAACTCCCCTATCAGGGCAGAATTCTCTTCGAGGGACCGCCTGATATCCGGGAACTCGTCGATAACACAGCTTCCATCCGCGCCGCCTATCAGGAGCGGATCGAAACGCATATAGCCACCGTCAAACAAGCTGCACAGAAAAACAGATTCCATTACCTCCTTCACAGAACGGACGGCCCCTTTGCCGATACGCTTTTGAAGGTCTGGAGCATTATGAACCCTCTTGGCTATAAACCCGGTGGAGGCGCTCTATGAACAGCCTCTTACCTAATATCGCCTTTCTGAACCCGTGGGTTCTGACGGCTCTGGCCGTCCTGCCCGCCCTATGGTTTCTCCTGCGCGTTACGCCGCCTGCACCGAAAATTATCGCTTTGCCAACGGCACGTTTTCTGACTGGACTGACCCCGGACCACCAGACACCAAGCCGGACGCCTTTATGGATTCTCCTGCTGCGGCTCCTGATCGCGGCGCTGGTTATTCTGGCTTTGGCCCGCCCTGTCTATAACCCGGCAAGCACGATCGAAGAGCATGGCGCGCTGCGCCTTATCATTGATAATGGCTGGGAGTCCGCGCAAAACTGGGACCGTGAGCTCGCGCAAGCCTCTCAATTGGTTGCACAAGCCGGGCGGGAAAAGCGCACCGTGTTTATAGCCGCCACAGCGTCTGCACCCGGACAGGATGCCCCTGCCCTCCACGGCCCGCTCAGCGCTGCGCAAGCACAATCCATACTCAAAGGGATAACGCCTATGCCATGGGCCGCAGATTATAAGAGCTTGGATAAGGCTCTGGCGAAGTCTATCCCCGCCCCTCAAGAGCAAGAAGGCGAAATCCATACATTTTTCCTCTCAACAGGTTTGGCGGGTGAAGGCTGGGGATCGCTTCTGGACCACCTCACAGATGAAAGCAGCATCACGCTCCTGACCCCGGCCCCCGAACATTTGCCATTGCTTCTGGGACCCGCCAAAAGCCGAGACGGATTGCCGGTTCTAACCGTATACACACCGACCGGTATAGCCGAGGGATTGCCCGTCACGCTTCAGGCCTTCTCGAAAGACGGCAGATTACTAGGACAGGAAAACACACAGGCCCCCTCTGGGAAGGATACACTGACAATCCCTTTCGATATCCCTGAGCCGTTGCGCGGTGATATAAGCCGCTTCACGATTGCCGGGCGGAGCGGCGCAGGCACCCTCTTGCTACTGGACGACCGTTCGCACCGGCGAAGCGTCGGGATTGCAGGTCCAGCGGATGAAGCCCAGACCCGTCCATTTATTGAAGCCCGCTATTATCTTGAACGAGCGCTGGAACCCTACGCCGATCTCCATACAGGCTCCGTAGAATCCTTACTGGAACAGGATATCCCCGTCATCATCCTGCCGGACATCGCCGCCATGCCGCCCGCCACGCTGGAGAGGCTTGAACGCTGGGTCCGTGACGGCGGCCTGCTTCTGCGCTTTGCCGGACCTCATATGGCGCAAGCGCGCGCTGCGAACGCTCTGACCCCCGTACCTTTACGTTTCGGCGGACGCTCCCTTGAGGGCGCTTTAAGCTGGGATACGCCAATGGGCTTGCAGACTTTTCCAAAAACAAGCCCCTTCTACGGCCTGAATGCAGACCAAAACGTCAAAATCCGGCGACAAATTCTGGCAGAACCACTCCCCGATACGGCTCAAAAAAGCTGGGCTATGCTTGAGGACGGGACACCTCTTGTCACTGCGGGCGTGCTTGGAGACGGTTTACTGGTCATGATCCACACCACGGCAGGACCGGACTGGTCCGACCTACCGCTTTCCGGCCTCTATGTTGAAATGCTCCGCCGTATTCTCTCAATGGCCGGGAACGCACGAAGCACAGGCTCTGCGCATGATGAAACCGGCCAACTTCACCCAATTCAAACACTGGATGGCTTTGGGGCGCTTCAGGAACCTGATAGCACCGCCGCGCCCATAGAGGTCAGCACATTTGATGAAACGATCCCCGGCCCGGCCCACCCGCCCGGCCTATATGGGCGCGGCGGTGTAACGCTCGCGCTTAATCTGGGAGAGCGCCTCGACAGGCTGAGCGCTCTTCCAGCAAACCTGCCTGCGGGCGTCCATGTACGCATCTACGGGAACGACATTGAACGCGACCTGATGCCGCCTTTGCTTTATACCGCGCTCATCCTGCTGCTGGCAGACTGGGCACTCATGGGCCTTTTAGCATTCTCCGCCCTGCCACATCCTTCCCTGCGCTCTCGCCTATTTCCAAGGAAAACCGCTCTCTTGCTTCTGTTCTCCGCACTAAGCATGCAAGCCGGTACGGCACTGGCCGATTCCTCCACGCCGAATATGCGATATGCGCAAGACCTCTATCTGGCCTATGTCCGCACAGGTGATCCTACGCTGGATTCCAAAAGCCGTGCGGGGCTGGATGCACTTGTAGAAACTTTGAACAACCGTACATCAGCAGAACCCGCTGGAGTCGCCGCCGTTGATCCGGCCCGTGATACGCTTGCCTTCTTTCCCCTGCTCTACTGGCCCGTCAAAGCCGGAACACCGGCCCTTTCAGCTGAGGCCCTCAGGAACGTTCAGGATTATCTGGATCACGGCGGCACCATCCTCTTTGACACGCAGGACCGCAACGCATCGGGTACCTCCCTGACGGGAACGGCCAATGCAGAATCCCTGCGGATGATCGCGGGCGCCCTTGATATCCCGCCGCTGGCCCCGATCGGAGAAGATCATGTTCTGGGAAAGTCCTTTTACTTGCTCGACAGCTATCCGGGCCGTTACGAAGGCGGTGCGCTCTGGGTCGAAGCCGCAGGCTCCGGGGGTGGTCGGGATGGCGTTTCTCCCGTTATTATCGGGTCCCATGACTGGGCTGCGGCCTGGGCGGATGGAACGCCGCTCGCCGGCGGCGCTCGCCAGCGTGAAATGGCCCGGCGCTTCGGCGTTAATCTGGTCATATACACCCTGACCGGCAATTACAAGGCCGATCAGGTCCATGTTTCGCATATCCTCGAACGGCTGGGGCGCTGATATGGACCCAAACAGCCTGTCACTCAGCCTCCATTTTTCGCCGCTCCTGCCCGGCGCATGGCTCCCCGTCGCCCTCACGCTTGGCACACTGATCCTCCTTCTCTCACTCTGGAAGAATAAGAGAAGCTGGCTCTTGCGACTGATAAGTTTCGCCGCCTTCCTGCTGGTACTGCTGAACCCCGCCGTACTGCGGGAAAACAGGCAAAGCGTTCCGGATACGGCGCTCATCGTCGTCGATCAAAGCGCCAGCCAGACCATCGGCAAACGTAAAGAGCGCACAGACGCAGCGCTGGCCCACCTTCAGGATGCGCTAAGCCGTTATGATACGCTCAATGTTCGCATTGTACACGCACCTGCGGACGGCACTCTTGCTCAGGATACAAAGCTGTTCGGCGCCATTGAGCAGGCCTTGAGCGATGTCCCGCCCGCCCGCCGCGCCGGGGTTATTTTTCTCACGGACGGCCAGATCCGTGACGTACCCGACAATCCGGACCTATACGAGCAATTCGGCCCCGTCCATGCCTTGCTCAGCGGGGAAAAAGACGAAACAGACCGTCGCCTGAAAGTCCTGGAAGCCCCTGCCTTCGGTATTGCCGGGCAGCCCGTGACCCTGAAATATATTGTTGAGGATGAAGGCGTACGGCACAACGCACCCTCTTCTCGCTTCGCAGTGGTGACAATCGACGATCACAATGCCCCGCCACAAACCGTCCGGGTACCAGTCGGCACAGCGCAAAGCGTTAATATCAAGCTGACCCATGCAGGACAAAATGTCGTTGAAATCAGTGCCGCGCCGCTCCCCGGCGAAATCACACAAGCCAACAACCGCAGCGCTGTTCTCGTGAATGGAGTACGCGACCGGCTGCGCGTCCTGCTTGTATCCGGGAAACCGCATGCGGGTGGGCGGACATGGCGTGATCTGCTGACTGCCGATCCGGGCGTAGACCTCGTTCACTTCACTATCTTGCGTGAACCGGAAAAGCTGGATTCAACGCCACAAAATGAAATGTCTTTGATCGCCTTCCCTTTTCGAGAGCTTTTTGAGGTCAAACTCTATGAATTCGACCTGATCATTTTCGACCGTTACCGGCTCAACCATATCCTGCCGCCCAGCTATTTCAGCAATATTGCCAAATATGTAGAAGATGGCGGCGCGCTGCTTGAGGCGGGAGGCCCCTCTTTCGCCGGAGAAGACTCGCTGTATAACACAGCACTCAAAAGCATTTTACCCGGCGCACCCGCAGGCACGGTGATAGAGACGCCTTACAGGCCATCCGTAACGCCGGAAGGCCGCTATCACCCGGTTACACAGGATCTTGCCTGGCCATCCGGACCGGAAGGCTGGGGACGCTGGCTACGTCAGATTCCTCTAAGTACCGAAAAAGGTGATGTCCTAATGAGCGGCGTAGAAGAACGTCCGCTCCTGATTCTGGACAGAGTCGGTAAAGGTCGCGTCGCACAACTTGCCAGCGACCAGATCTGGCTATGGTCACGCGGTTATGAAGGCGGCGGCCCTCACGCTGAGCTTCTGCGGCGGATCGTGCACTGGTTGATGAAAGAGCCGGAACTGGATGAAAAAGCCCTGAATGTCCATGTAAACGGCAACCGGATCACCGTCGAAAGCCGGGATCACGAAACAAACGAACTCCATATTCCCATGCAAAGGCCTGATGGGCGCACAGAGAAGCTGACACTCAGTCGGGACAAAAACGGTTTCCTCAGACACAGCCTGATGGCCGATATGCCGGGCCTCTACAGCTTTGGGCAAGGTGAGAATAAACGCTTTGCCCTTGTTGGCGCTCCGGAATCAGCGGAGTTTCAGGATATCAGGACAAGCGAGGTCCCTCTTTCCCCTCTTGTGAAGACTAGCGGTGGCGGCTTTATATGGCTTGAGGAAGCGCCCGATGTCCGTGTGCAATATGCCCCGCCCGCCCGCCGCTATGCCGGGAGAGACTGGATCGCCTTACGCAAAAACAATGCGTTCACTGTTCAAGACGTACGCGAAACACCACTCTTGCCCGCATGGCTGTCCACCCTGCTCCTTCTGGGACTGGTCGTGCTGACATGGTGGCGGGAGGGCCACAGCCCATAGCAGTTACCTTTGACCACTACGCTTGAGCGTAGGAAGTTTCTTTTTGAACTGATGAGGACAGGACGGCCTTGATCGTCTGGGCAAGGACAGGTTTAGAGACCGGTTTTCTGAGGATAGCCTTGATCGCCGGATGTTTTTCCATCAACTCCTGAAGCTTCTCCTCGCTATAACCGGACAGCAAAATAAAAGGCAATTCAGGGAAATCCAGATGCGCCTGCACGACCAGTTCAAGACCCGTCATTTTCGGCATATTCTGGTCTGTAATCACAAGATCCCAAGCTCCAGGGGTTTCCCGGAGCACATCAAGCGCCTCCAGCCCCGTCTTGCAAGCATGCGCTTCATAACCGAGGCGTTCCAGCATATTCACCAGCATATCGGCGACATGAGGCTGATCCTCAACCAAAAGCACACGGCCAGAGCCGTTTCCATCCTCTGCATGCGGTAAATCAACAATCCGGCTGGCCTCTTCATCCTTGAGCATCGGCAGAAAGATTTCAAACGACGTACCCTGCCCGATCATACTATCGATAATCATAACCCCCTTATGAACCGTCAAAACGCCATGTACGGTCGCCAGCCCCAGCCCGGTCCCTTGCTCAACCGGCTTGGTCGTAAAGAAAGGCTCAAAGATACGCTCCATAATGGCGCGGCTCATTCCGCTCCCGGTATCGATAATATTCAGGCACACATAATCCGTACCTTCCCTAAAGTGCCCCAAAAACAGCCTCGAACGACCTGGGGAAACATCATCGATCCGGATCGGCAGGTTTGATTCCTCTCCCTCTTCCTGCTGCTCCAAAGACGCGCTTGCACCGACAATATCGAATGTTCTGTAATCATTGATATCCGCTTTTTTCAAAGACAAGCGCAATTCGCCCTTATCCTCAGCCATGGCATCCTTTGCGTTGACACACAGATTCATAATGACCTGCGATATCTGGGTCGCATTCCCCGTAACAGGTGCGTGCTCAAGCCGGATATCCGTGACGACATCTATGCTTTTAGGCAGGCTGGCCTCCAGCATGGAAAGGCTCTCCCGCAAAGGCTGGACGATATCCATCCGCTCCGTATTCATCGTCTTACGCCGGGAGAACGCCAAAATCTGATCGACAAGGCTCCGCGCCTGCTGCCCGGCCTGAAGAATATTAACGGCAAACTGGCGTGACGGATTTTCAGGCTCTATATCCTCAACCAGAAATTCCGCGTAACCGTTAATCGCGGCGAGAATGTTGTTAAAATCATGCGCAATCCCCCCTGCAAGGCGCCCTACCGCTTCCATTTTCTGCGCCTGATAAAATTGCTCCTGAAGCTGAGCTTTCTCCATCGCAGACAAATGCTGCGCCGTCACATCACGAGCCGTACCGATAAAGCCGCCATCGGGAAGCTGAGCAAGCGAGAGCTCGGCATGCACGATTTTACCGTCACCATGCATAATCGGCATGGTTCCGCACCAAAAAGACTGCTCCTCAAGCTTTGAAAGCGCTTCCTTCGAAATATGGTCGTGCCCTTCATAAAGGTGGCTCCAATGTTGCCCGATATAATTTCCAGTATCCTCTATGCCGTGCAAGGTCTTAAACGCCTTATTCATGTAAGCCAGATGCCCCTCGCTATCCACAATCCCAATTCCGTCATGCGTGGCCTCCATAGCCGCCAGCCGGTCCTCCAGAAGCTTTAAAGTCTGCTTTTTTTCATCATTGATCTTTTTCAACGCCCTGAGCTTATCCGAATTCAGAACTGTCAAAACAAAACCGGACAAGCCGATCGCGATCACCGACCAGTAAAGCTGCATTTCCTGCCTGTGCGACATCCATGCTTTGGGATCGAAAAAGGAGAACGTACCCTCATAATCAGAAATCAACAGCATCGTAGAATGCAAGGCGAGCATTCCGAAGATCAGAATGATGAAGCCCGGAACATAATTAAAAACACCCGTAATAAGCTTATAACGCGTATTCATGATCAGACCGTAGAAGGCTGTGAAGAAAAAGACTCCATCCCCATTTCACGGGCCATCAAAGCGGCCTGCGTCCTGTTTTTGGCACCCAGCTTGCGGCAGGCACCCCTGACATGAAGCTTGACCGTAACAACCTGAAGACCGAGCCTGTCCGCAATTTCCTTATTAGAACACCCCTCCGCAAGGTAGGACAGAACCTCTTTTTCACGCGGCGTCAACCCCGGATCGGCGTCCAAGCCAAGTTCACCCGGCGGCACGCCAGCGGCTTTGACTGTGATGACCTCCGCAGATGTTCCTGCGGGAGAATCTGTATAATAAGACGGCATAACGGAGTCTCCCTGCCCATCCGTAGGCATAAAGCGTTCCCCCGACAAGACAAGCTGTATCCCCTGCAATAAAGTTTTTCCGGAGAGAGTTTTTGGAAAATAGCCCGCCGCACCTAATTCCATAGCGGCGTTCACATCGTGGCTTTCCGCCACACCGGACATCAGAGCGACAGGAATGTTCGGGTATTCGTCCCGCATAATCTCGAAGCCTTTTAGCCCGTTCATACCCGGCATCCGTAAATCGAGCAGCACGAGATCCTGATCGGGTGCGGCCTTAACAATATCAAGAGCCCCCGGAAAATCCGCAGCGACAGAGACTTCCACATCAGGGTCTGCGCGCGTGATATACTGGACCAGCGCATCCCTGAATAACGTATGATCGTCAGCAAGCAAAAGCTTCATACATGCTTTCCTTCATATCTGTTTTGAAAAAATGCAGGAACGCAGACACCCTATACTTTAGCGTAAGTTTCTAAAAACTCCGTAAAGAAAATAAAAGAATTCCAATGTATTCAGAGTCTTCAGGGTGTACGTGTCACATTTTGTACAAACGCAATGTGGATAGGCGTTATGGGTGGCTTTTGAATGTTCCGCAGCCGTAAGCGATACACGTACACTGCTTCCAGAACTCTTTGAACATAATTTCTTGTTTCATAAATAGGAATCATTTCGATCCAGTCAATAAAATCGACCTCTCCCTTTCGTGGATCGCCATAAGTGTCAAGCCATTGGTCTACACGGCCCGGCCCTGCGTTATAAGCGGCAATCGCCAGCGGATACGAGCCATCGAAACGCTCCAGCATCTCCGCAAGATAAGAACTGCCAAGCCTGATATTATAGGCCGGGTCATTGGTCAAAGCCCCCTCTTGATAAGCAATACCAAGCTTTTTGGCCGTTCCCTTGGCCGTTCCCGGCATAAGCTGCATCAACCCAAGCGCCCCCACTGGACTGCGCGCCTTGTAATCAAACATGCTTTCCTGCCGGATCAATGCGTGCAGCAAAGCCCATTCCGGAGCATTCCGGCTCAGCTTATCGGTAATCACGGGGTAGGATTGCGCCGTTAGGAACATACCTTTTTTGGTTGCCTCTTTCGATATACGGATTGCATCGTGATAATGATCCATCGCCGCCGCTTGCTGCGCGGCATAAAAGTAAGCCTTTGGCGTATCCTGATATCTAACGAAGCTTTGCACGAAAGCGCTGGCCTCCTTACGCATACCGGCGGCGTGCAAAAGCCGGGCCGCCTGCATAAGCTCCTGCTCTTCAAAACCGGCTTTGTCCTCAGCGCTCAAAGAGGGTGGCGCAGCATGCGGCAAAGCCTCCTCCATCCCAAGTTTTGCCCCTGCAAGCTGCCCGTAATAGACGGTCTGATGCTGCGCAGCCTTCCGGTACCAGTCTTGACTGATCGTTTTGTCGCCGAACCCTTCCGAAGCCCGCCCGGCCCAATAGGCGGCGCGCGCGCGGCTGATCGGCGAATTGACCTTCTCGTAAAGGGCCTGAAAATGCTCATAGGCCTGTGTGGGCTCATGCAGAAAACGTAACGCAAGCCAACCAGCCAGCCACTCAGCCTGCGCATAAGATAGGCCATCTTGCTGGAAATGCCCGCTCGCCAGAAGATAGGCGCTCTTATAGTGCTTTTTCTCGATCAAACGCCGGATCAGAATATGACGCTCACGCCACCAATCGTCAGGATTACGAATAGTCTCGACGGGTGGCGGGTTGTGAAGGATTTCCATCGCCCGTACGTCCAGATCATTCCGCCTGCGCCAACGGAGCCGCTCATAGAGAAGCCCCGGATCGTTTTGCAAAGCGTGCGGCACGGCGGCGATCAATGGCCCAACCGTCTTTTTCTCTTGCGCCAACGCAATCCGGGCGGCGGCAAGTTCCTTGTATCCATGCCCCAGCACCTCTGCAATTGCCCTTGCATTCTCATATTGCCCGGAAAGCAACAGCGTATCGAGACGTTTCACATGAGCCTCGCGGTCGATCAAACGCCCATATTTCCGGTAGAGGCGGCGCTGTTCGTCCCGCGAAAGTTTCGTATTTGCCCAGCGCTCCGACAAATAGGCCTTAGCCTGCGCTGTTTTTCCGCCAACCGTCAAGGCCTCAATATAGCGGTCGATCCCCGGCGCTGTTAGTGGTTTATAATCGTCAAACCAGGCGATGACATCGGCCCCCGGCAAATCCTCCGGCATGATTTTCTCAGCCTTCAAACGCAGATCGTAGATACCCGGCCATTCCGGATTTTTACGGATAAACTGTGCCAGACGGCTGTAATTATCCACATCGGGCTGTAATGTAAAAAGCATCCAGTAATACAACTTTGCAGCCAGCGGGTCATGCGCCTGCGCGACCTGCTTTTGTGCAAGCGTCCAGCGCCCTTGCGCCATCGCCCGCAAAGCGTCCTCAGTCTGCTTCCGGGCTGCTGACGTTTGCAGCCGGTGAACAGGCGATTCGATGGCACCTGCCTCTTGAAGCCCCCATAAACAGGTAAGGGCCACCAATGAAAACAGGGCGATATTCTTGCATTCCCGGCGCAGGCCATATAGATTGTGGCCCACGCTGAAAACTCTCTTGGGAAAGACAAAACGATGTTCAAAGGCTCTATCACCGCGCTGATCACCCCGTTCAAAGACGGAGAGATCAACTGGAAGGCGTTTGAAGATTTTGTTGAATGGCAAATCGAACAAGGCACGCACGGGGTTGTGCCCTGCGGGACAACGGGGGAATCTCCGACTCTGTCTCATGACGAACATATGGCCATCATTGAACGCTGCGTGGACGTGGTCAAGGGGAGAATTCCGGTTCTGGCCGGAACGGGCTCGAATTCCACAAGAGAAGCGATCCGCCTTACCGCCCATGCGAAAGAGGCGGGTGCGGATGCGGCCCTGATTGTCACACCTTATTATAATAAGCCTACGCAAGACGGGCTGTATGAGCATTACAAAGCCATCCATGACGAGGCCCGCCTGCCAATTGTGATCTATAACATTCCCGGGCGTTGCGTGATCGACATGAGCGCAGAGACCATGGCCCGCCTCGCCAAGTTGCCACAGATTATCGGTGTAAAAGATGCCACCGGCGATCTGGCCCGCCCGCCGGAAACGGCGCGCCTGTGCGGCCCGGATTTCTGTCAGCTTTCCGGCGACGATATCACGGCCCCGGCCTTTCTTGCACAGGGCGGGCACGGTGTCATTTCCGTTGTGGCCAATATCGCACCGAAACTGTGCGCCGACCTCCAAAATGCATGGGAAGCCGGAAATCTTAGCGAATTCGCCCGCCTGCGTGACCTGCTGGCGCCGCTGGGCAAAGATTTGTTCTGTGAGAGCAACCCCGCCCCGGTCAAATACGCCGCCAGTCTCCTCGGCCTGTGCGAAAACACCCTCCGCCGCCCGCTCCTCCCCATCAGTGAGCCTTCCCGCGCAAAAGTCGAAGCGGCAATGGCATATGCGGGGTTGAAATATTAAGGGGCTCTAATACAAATGGACGAACTATCCAGCTATGAGATTGAAATTCTAACAGCCATGTTAAATTTGGAAAGGGGACATGAGAAAGTCACCACCACAAACCTGCAAAAAAAATAACTGTACTCTGCTATGGCAAAATATTTTTCTGCCACACGATCACAGGCTTTATTTTTTAGCTGCAAGCAAATCGCGGATTTCTGTCAGCAACGCAACATCTGCCGGCGGTGGCGGTGGTGGCGCATCCGCATCAGGCTGAGGATTTTCCGCCGCACGTTTCAGCTTATTAACACCCTTAACGAGCATGAAAATCACGAACGACACGATCACGAAATTGATAACGGCATTAATAAAAGCGCCGTAGGTCAAGGCCGGGGCACCGGCATCCTGCGCAACCTTCAGGCTTTCATAGGTCTGCCCGTCGAGGGCGATAAACATGTTAGAGAAATCAACGCCACTTGTTACAACGCCGATCACTGGCATAATCAAATCACCCACCATAGAGGTCACGATCGCAGTGAAAGCTGCCCCCATAATAATCCCCACAGCCATATCCATGACATTTCCGCGAGCGATAAATTCTTTGAATTCATTCAGCATAATCTTAAACCCTCCTAAGCATTTACCTAAAAAACGATAACAGATGGTATGACAGAAGGAAAAAGAAGTCAATTCACGGGAAACCCTTTGCCTCTTTGTCACTTCACGGTTAAAACAGCCTCATGAGCACGAAAAAGAAAAAAGATAAGAAAGGGATGATCTCCACCAATAAGACGGTAGCGGAAAACCGGCGTGCGCGTTTTGATTACGAGGTCGGGGAAACATTCGAGGCCGGAATCATGCTGGTGGGCACAGAGGTCAAATCCCTCCGTCTTGGACAAGCCACAATTACCGAAGGCTATATCGGGCCAAAAAACGGTGAAATCTGGCTCTTTAACGCGAACATCCCGGAATATCCGCAAGCCGGTCCGAAAATGCAGCACGAACCGCAAAGGCCGCGCAAGCTCCTCCTCCATAAGCGCGAAGTGGATAAGCTACTGGGCGCAGTCAGCCGTTCCGGCTATACGATCGTACCCTTGCGCCTGTTCTTCAATAATCGTGGGCTGGCCAAGCTTGAGTTGGCGCTCGGCAGAGGGAAAAAGCTCCACGACAAGCGTGAAACAGAGAAAAAACGCGACTGGGACAAACAAAAGCAACGGCTGCTACGCACCCAAGAATAGCCCTGTCACAGCACGGCCTTTTCCCCTATAATAAAAAACCATGGCCAATCAATTTCTTGCATTATCGCTGTTTGTGATGCTGCTCTCGTTCTTTATCATTCTGAACGGGCTGGCCAGTTTTGAAGACGTAAAAGCCAAGCCCGTCCTCAACAGCGTTGCTACCACCTTTTCTGCGCGCGATACCGTCATCGAGGACGCCACCCCCCCTGCCATTATCGAAAGCACGGCGAACTCGACGCGCGAAGGTGATACGCTTGCACAACTTCAGGCCTTTTTTGAGGCTAACATCGCCGGAATTGACGTTGAACGGAACCGTTTGGGGACTGTTATGCATGTCTCCATGCCTCTGAAAAAATTTCAAAACGGTATCATCCTCCCCAACCCGCAAGCCGAGCGCAGACGTGAGGAGGCCGGTGGTTTTATGCTGCCGACTCTGATCTCGCTCATGCATGCGCGCGAGAGCGCTCCCTATGATATGGATATCATTCTAAATCTTGAAACAGACCCTGCACAAGCTGCGGCAAACAAACCTGAAGCCCTCAAGGACAGCCTGCAAACCATATCCCGGATTGCGCAAACACTTGAAGACGAAGGATTTCCGGAAGATCTACTCACTGCAGGGCTAGGCAAAGGCCGCGCAGGATATGTCGATCTGTATTTCAGACGCCACGAAGCGCTTGCACCGTCACCGCCCTCCCCTCTGACCGAGGAGGTACGCCCATGACGGCCCCCTCCGGCGATCAGCAGGATATGAAAATCATATCGAACGCATCCTCTACCCTTTTTTTGAGGCGAAAACAGGTCGAAGAAGACCAGCCTGCGCCGCTCTGGTTGATTACCTTTACGGATATTATGGCCCTGATGCTGACTTTCTTTGTTTTGCTCTATTCGATGGCCGTCCCCGAAGAGGACCGCTGGTCGGAAATGACCGCCGCCATGAAACGGCAATTCGGGGAATATTACGAACCGGATATGCGGGCGGGGGCTTTGGACACGATCGATATTAACAAAATTTTGGTGAGTGACGCACTCGACCTGAATTATCTATCAACGATCATGAGTGCGGCCTTTGCAAAAAATGAAGCGCTTTCAGAACTTGTTATCACGCCGCGCCATAATGCGCTGGTTGTTTCTCTCCCCGGCGCCCTCTTATTCGAGAACAGCGATACGGAAGACGGCGACAATACGCAAATCAGCCTTCAAGGCCAAAAAACCCTGTTTGCGCTTGGCGGCGTCCTGTCGCGCCTGCGCAACCGTATAGAAATTATCGGCCATACGGGTCCGGCCACCTCTACAGGCGAATTTTCTGCTGCTGATGGGGCTTCATCCGGTTGGTCCCGTTCTCTTGCGGGCGCCCTAAGCGTTGCAGCAGCCCTTAAATCCGTAGGCTATGAGCGCCCCGCCATTATCAGGGGCGTATCCAGCACCCGCTACGCCGAGTTACCCGACACTTTAAGTGCCGAAGAACGAAAGTCTCTCGCGCGCCGCGTCGATATCGTCATTATGAAAGATGACGGGCGCCAAAAACTTTTGTTCACGCTTTAAACGTGAATTCTCCTCTATTCATGTTGTCCTTTCGGCGCACATGTGGCACCTTTTCCCCATGCTCCGTTCGTTATTTGTTGCAGGCCTGTCGTTCCTGATTTTCAGCCACAATGCGCTGGCGGCTGAATCCGTGCGCATACGGACCGGAGAGCATGACGAATATTCCCGTCTTGTTTTCGACTGGCCGGAATCTGTGGAATATGACGTTGAAAACGTCTCGGAAGACACGCTCCGGCTAAGTTTTAAAAAAGCGGCCTCACTTGATGTTTCAAAAGCCAATCCCGTCGCGAATATACGGAGCATGGATATCCTTTCCGAAACACCTTTGCGCCTGACGCTTTCGATTCCTGCGGGCAGCCGTTCCCGTGTTTTCAGGGCCGGGGAGCGGGTCGTCGTCGATATCTATAACCCGCCCGGCGGCGCGCCTGCTGCCCCTGACAATTTCGCCGTCAACATGCAAACGACCGGCCCGGTACACGAACCGGTGCACACTCAAGAGCCAGCACAAACGCAAGCACAGATAGAAAAGCCACCCACGCCGCCTCTTACTATGCCTGAGCATGAAGCCGAACCTGCACCTGTGACAAAAATAGAGACAGCGCCTCCCATAGAACATCCGGCCCCGGCTAAGCCGCCAGCCAAAAGCGCTAAAACACCGGCGGAAACGGAACATGCACAAAAACCGGAAGAGCCTGAACATGATAATATGCCGGACACTCACACCTTGCACGCACCGACGGCAACGCCTGCCGTAGAGCCTGAAAAGGTTGAAAGCGAACCGCTTGCGCCTCTGGAAAAACTGGCAAAAGAACGCAGCCCACAGGCAACTTTGATTTCGCTCTCCTCAACGCAAGCTCTCGGAGTCGGCGTTTTCGAACTCCGTGATGGTCTTTGGCTGATCAACAACCGGCCGGATTTGTTTGTCAGCCCCTCTGTCAGCGGACCGGAAGCCGGATACTTTACCCCTTTACGCCGCATGGATTTGGACAATGCCAAAGCCTATATTACCAAGACCCGCGATGGTACGCAGGTTAAAGGGGAAGGTGGCGGCATTTTCTGGAAGATCGTTATTTCTGCTGCCGACAATAAGCATGAACCTGTTAAACCGGAGCGCATCGGCGTTGACAAGAATGAAACACGCGGCGGCCATATTTTGTGGCCCTTTAAGGAAGCCGATAAAATCATATCCCTCACCGACCCCGTATCAGGCCGCACCATTCAGGTGGTCACCGTCAAAAATGCAAAGGATTTCGCAGGCCCGGCCCTGCAATTCGTAGATTTCGAGACACTGCCCTCCCCGGTCGGGCTGGCTGTTGTTCCAAAAGTAGACGATCTGGAGATTTCAATCACAAGCGAGGGTGTTAAAATCACCCGCCCCGGCGGCCTGACGCTTATGCCTGAGGAGGCTGTTCTGACAGCGCACTCGGCAAAGCTGAAACCGGACCGTCTGGATTACAGAGAGACCCGGCGGATTTTTGATTTCGGCAGTTGGCAGATGGGCGGGCTGGACGCCATGCAGGATAACAAAAATATTATTCTGGCAGGCCTCCACGATTCTCCTGAAAGTCAACAAATTGAAAATATAGTCACATTAGCCAAAATGCATCTGGCAAATGGCCACGCCCCTGAAGCACTTGGCTTTTTACGCTTTGCCCATACGGAAGTCCCGGATCTTGAAACCGGTACGGAGTTTCTGGCCCTGCGCGGCGCGGCGCGCGCGCTGGCCGGACAAAGCGAGTCTGCTTTCCATGATCTATCGATTAAACCTCTGGCAGATTTCGAGGAAATCGGTTTCTGGCGCGCCTTCGTGCTGGCCGACCTCGGAGACTGGCAGCAAGCTATGGATGTCCTGCCGAAAAATATCGACACGCTTTACGATTATCCGGCCTATGTCATTATCCCACTCGGTCTGGGACTAGCCGAGGTCGAACTCAGGGCCGGACGCGTGCAAACGGCCGATGAAATATTGCGCCTTGTGGAAAGCAACAAAAACGGCCTTCTCCCCGCTCAAGAGGCAGCACTGCACTACCTTCAAGGAGAGTCCGCACGCCAACAAAACGACATAGACCGCACAAAAGCGCTCTGGGAAAATTTAGCCGGCGGCCCTGATGATCGCTACCGTGCAAAGGCCGGGCTTGCCCTGACACGTCTGGAGGCTGACCGGAAAGATATATCCCCCGAAGAGGCCATTGATAACCTTGAGCGGCTCCGTTACGCGTGGCGCGGCGACCAGCTCGAAGTCCAGATCGGGTACTGGCTGGGGCGGGCCTATTTTGAGGCCAAGGACTATATTAAGGGGCTGAACATCATGCGTGAAGCCGCTTCCCACGGCACAGGCACGCGGCTGGCCGACGATATCGCACAGGAAATGACGGACGGTTTTACGCAGCTCTATCTGGGACCGGAGCTTGAAAAACTCTCAGCAATGCAGGCGGTTGCGCTCTATGAGGAGTTTTCTGAATTGGTCCCTGTTGGGAAAAAAGGCGATCAGATCGTTGAAATGCTGGCAGAGCGTCTGGTACAAGCGGACCTTCTCAACCGGGCTGGAAATCTCTTGGAACATCAGGTTGAACACAGGCTGAGCGGCGAAGAGGCCTATAGGGTCGGTGTCCGGCTTGCCGCGATCCGCCTACTCGACCGTAAGCCCGACAAGGCTGAAAAGGCTCTTAATCTTGCGACTTCCAAATTACAAACCTTACCCGCTGAGGCCCAGACTCCCGACAAATTTCTTGAACTCTCGCTGCTGCGCGCCCGCGCCCTGTCGCGCAGAGGCCGCCCTGATCAGGCGCTCGCCCTTCTTGACAAGCTGGATAAAAGCCGCGATGTGAACCGGCTACGCGCTGATATCGCCTGGGAGGCCGGCTATTGGGACGATGCCGCCGCCGCGTTCGAAGATGTCATACTGGATAAGAATATCTCCCTCACCCGTCCGCTGGATCAAGAGGATTCCATCCTGATCCTGCACCGCGCCGTTGCGCTTAACCTCAGCAATAACCGCGTTGCCCTGACGAATATGCGGGAGAAATATGCGGACGCGATGGCCCAGACGGATAAGGCCCGCGCCTTCGAGGTTATCACCCGCGCCCGCCAGTCCGCCGCACTCGCCGACCGGGAAACACTGATGTCCGTTATCTCGGAAGTCGATCTCTTCGGGGATTTCCTGAATAACTACAAAGCCGCGCAAACGCCCTCGAATTGAGAGATATTGTGGTTTGATATGATTAAAGGTAACCCAGCGTTCTGCCGGATTACCTTATGGGGGGTGAGAAGGTTTTTAGATTTAGTGTTGAAGTGCCCAATCCGGCAATTGTGCGGACCGTTCTGGATTTTTCCTCACAACGACTGGGCCATCTTTGGCAAAACTGGACTTGGAAAACCTATCGGATAAAGTTTTTTTCTGTTCTTCCAGAGATTCTCTCTGTTTTTCAAGAAATTCTCTTTGTCTTTCAAGGGTATGAAATTCGAACGCCATTTCTCTAGCGTGCTCTGCGGCATCAGAAAAACCAAATTCTCTGGCCTTATCTAAAATGAATGGAAGATCATCGCTATCTAGGGGGGTTGAACTGATCATTGTGCTGACTACTCCCTCAAGAGCTTTCTCATTAAGGATATCGCTCAATTTTTTTCTGATTTCAGGATTGTTTTGGTACTCAAGAAGCATCCTAAAAATACTACGACGTGTAACAGCGCTTCGAGAATATTCGAGATTTATTTGAATAATTGCACAGCGTGCATAGGGGTTTTGAGAGTGCTCCAGATTATTAAGAATGTGTTTTGAGTTGTGATTTGCAGTTGTTTCCGTCATGTACGTCAGATCTTTTGTTGTCACTGCATGATGCAACTCACCAACCAAATCCATTTCATCTTGTTGTGAAATTATGCCTGCTTCTCTGGATGCCAGCAAATAGGCCATTATTTGGTCGATGTAAGGCGGTTGTTTGAGGGGAGAGCCCTCCTTTTCATACGCCAAAAGGCTTATACCCTCATGCAACTTGTATAATGGACTGTCTATAGAGATGCCCTCACCAGTGGCGGCTATGGATTCCTCCATATAGCGAATGTGTCCATCCCCGAAAAGATTTTCTGCTCCCGAAACGATTTCCCGCATTTTTTCAAGCAGGTCGTATAAGTGTACGGAGGAGTCATTATTGGCTTGTGCAAAATTAGTCTGTTGTGTGTTTGTCATTTTAAGTCCCCTTCAAAATAAGTTAAGTGATGTATTATGTATACTAAAAAGTGCATTTATTTACAATATGTTAATATTTTAATCTCTATAATGGGGGTCGTATAAAATACGAAAGGAGTACATCAATGGACGTGATAACCCCCGCACAATGCCGGGCCGCGCGGGCTCTTTTGAATTGGAGCCAGCCTGATCTCGCGCGCCGCTGCGGCGTTCATGTTCAGACCATCAGCAATTTTGAGCATGAAACCAGCACGCCGACGAAAACGACGCTGACGCGCATTGCCCTAACTCTTGCAAACGAGGGCGTAGAGCTTGGGAAACACGACGGCGTAAAAAGGAAATCTTCCGATATCGCGACATTCAAGGGCAAAGAAGGGTTTGCGCTCTTCAGGCTTGACGTTTTGGAGGCGGCTCAGAGGGACGGGGCGGATATCTGTATCAGCAATCTGGATGAAAGGCTTTTTGATAAGTGGGGCGAGGGGGATGTGAACGACAATTACAGAAATGCTATGGCCGAAATCCGAAAAACTCGCCCCGGCTTTAAGTTTCGTTCGCTCTCCAAGAAGGGCGATACGCATTTTTCAGCGCATCGTCACTCGGAATACAGATGGGTGGACCCGGAACAGTTCGGAGAGTTTCCCTTTTATATTTACGGCACGAAGACGGCCATGATCCTGTTCGAACGGGACAATATAGAGATTTTTGTCATTAATCACCCGGTCGTGACCGGCTTTTTCCGGGCAAAATTTGAAAAAGACTGGAGCCGCGCCGAACAGCCCGATACACCGCCCAATACATTTTGAGGCAAGTGCCGCCTACCCCCCCGGAATCGGGACTGAAACGGGATCGAAGCTCTGGATCAAGGAACCGGCGATCAGGTACCAGCCATCCACGAGCACGAAGAAGATAATCTTGAACGGCAGGGAAATCGTCACGGGCGGAAGCATCATCATCCCCATCGACATGAGGATCGAAGCCGTCACAAGGTCGATAATCAGGAACGGCAGGAACAGCATAAAGCCGATTTCGAACGCTCGCCGGAGTTCAGAGATCATAAAAGATGGGATGATGACCTGAAGCGGGATATCCATCGCCTGCTCCGGCACGGGCGTTTCGCTAAGCTGCATAAAGAGATTGAGATCTTTTTCCCGCACATGTTTGAGCATAAAGGCCTTGAATGGCTCAACGCCCCGGTCGAAGGCCTGCACCTCGTCGATATCTTCATTCATCAAAGGCACGAACGCATTGTCATAGGCTGATTGCAAGGTCGGCGCCATGATGAAGAAGGTCAGGAAAAGCGCCAAAGACAGCACGACCGTATTGGGCGGCGTTTGCTGGATGCCGATCGCCGTGCGCAGGAAGGACAACACCACGATAATCCGCGTAAAGCAGGTCATCATGATCAGGATCGACGGTGCGAGCGAGAGGATCGTGAGCAGCGCAACCATCTGGATCACGCGCCCGGCAACCGTCCCGTCTCCGTCCTGCCCTAGATCGATACTCACCGACTGCGCCAGCGCTGGCTCTGAGAAAAAGGCTAACAATACCAGCAAAATGAGCGGTATAGCGGCTAAGAGTGAAGCTTTAACCTTCATCGGGCAATATATCCTGTTTTCGAATCCCTGTTTCAACGACAGTTTCTCCGTTTGCGCCGAGAATGACAAGGTGCTGGACTTCGTCGCGTTCGATCAAAACAAGCCGCCGCCGCCCGTCCAGCGGCAAAGCCTCGATCAGACGCAAGCGCTTTTTTTGTGGAGAAACAGGGAGAGCGCCGGACAGACCTAACCGGCGAAGGGCAAGAGCCAGCCCGCCCATCAGCCCCAATACAAAGAGTAACGCCGCGATCAGTTTTATGATTTGCCCCAGCCCTTCCGGTTCCATTTTACGCGCTCCCGCTCTCTCCGACCCTTGAACGGCGTTCTTCCAAAGACTGGGCCAACTCGTCGAGCCGTGCGATCATCGCCTCCATCATAGGCTGGATTTCAAGGATCGTCTCTTTCGGCGCCCCTCTAACCTCTTCGCACAACGCATTGACCCTGGCATCCAGATCATCCAGCGCAACTATGCGCCCCTCATGCGCCTGCACAGCCGATTCAGCGATAAAATCGGTTAATATTTCAAAACGGGTCTTTAAATCCTGCGCCTCACTCATACAGCCATCCTTTCACTCCTTCTGCCTTGTAGCATCTTCATGCAAGGCCTCGAAAGGATTCGGCTGGCCGTTTGCCCGATAAACATAGGATAAAATCTCGGCCACAGCCATAAAGGCCTCGCTGGGGATAGGACTGTCAATCTCAATCCCGGCCAGCATTTCGGCCAGAGCGCTATCCTCACGGACCCTGATGCCGTTTTCATACGCCAGTTGCAAGATTTTCTCGGCAATTTTTCCCCGCCCGGCCGCCTTAATCTCCGGAATTTTCCCTTCAGCCGTCCCGTCCTTTAAGGCCACGGCTGTCTGCCGCCCTTGTTTTTTCTTTATATTTAAGGGCCTTAGTCGCTCTTCAGGGCTAATTTTTCGCCCGTCATCATATTCATCAATCATCTGGCACGCCCTGTGCATGGGTGAAGGGGTAAGGTTTATTCCGGACTCTACAAGGTTGCAGATCATGACGACAGAAAATATCACACTTTTTAAAGCGCTCGGTGCAAAAATGGATTTCCTGAACCAGCGTCAGCGTATCGTTGCGCAGAATATCGCGAATGCGGACACGCCCGGTTACCGCCCGAAAGATCTTGTCCCCGTTAAGTTTGACAGCGTTTTGAAAAATGTCACGGGCTCGAACAAAGTCCAGATGGAAACAACTAAAGCCGGGCATATGGCTCCCGGCGGCGATGTGCAGAACCCTAAGTCACGCAAGCAAAAAGACACATATGAAGTCGCCCCGATCGGCAACGCTGTCGTCATGGAAGAACAGCTCATCATGTCCGGGCAGACCGTCATGGACTATAATTTGATGACGAATTTGTACCAGAAGAATGTCCGAATGATCCAAACGGCCATAGGCCGCGGCCAATAAAATAACGCTTTGAAGAAAAGGAGAGACAACAATGAGCTCTGAAATACTCAACACCATGCAAATTTCTGCCATGGGCATGCGCGCACAAGGCACACGCCTGCGCGTAATCACAGAAAACATCGCGAATGCGGATACGACCGGGAAAACGGCCGGCTCTGATCCCTACCGCCGGAAAACGATTACCTTTAAGAATGAGCTTGATAAAAAGCTGGGAGTTGATCTGGTGGAAGTCGATAAAATCAGAAAAGACTACGAAGCGCCCTTCCCGCTGAAATTCATGCCTGAACATCCGGCTGCGGATGCGCGAGGCTATGTGAAGATGCCTAACATGAATACGCTGGTGGAAATGATGGATGCGCGTGAAGCTCAGCGTTCCTACGAGGCCAATCTTGGCATGATTGAACAGGCCAAGGGGATGGCGATGCGTACGATTAATTTGCTGCGCGCCTAAAGCTTGCGTATAGTCATGCTGTCAGGAAGGACTTTTCATGGTTGATAAAATCATAGACCCAAATATCGCAGCCAACGCCTATGCGAATAACCGCAATTTAGGCAAAAGCGGCGGCATGGCCTCCGGCGATGATGGTGTATCCTTCTCCGACTTCCTCCGGCAAAAAGCTGTGGAGAGCGTCGATACGCTGAAAAAGAGTGAAGAAATGTCTGCCAAGGCTATTACAGGCGAGGCCGACTTAACCGATGTCGTTACGGCTGTCACAAACGCCGAGCTGACTCTCCAAACCGTTGTCTCTGTCCGTGACCGGCTGATTTCCGCCTATCAGGAAATCATGCGCATGCCGATTTAGATAAAATCTTTAAATTTCAGAATCTTCGAATCTCAGAAAGTTTCAATTTCTTGGAATTCTGTTACTCTGAGATTCTGAAGCTCTAAGATTCTGAGATTCCGCCATGAACGAAACTGAAATCATCGACGTTGCCCGCCAAGCCATTCTGATTACCATTCAGATCGGCGCGCCGGTCCTGCTCGTCGGACTGGTTGTAGGCGTCGCCATCGCGCTCGTTCAGGCCTTGACACAAATTCAGGAAATCACACTCGTTTTCGTCCCGAAGATTCTGGCAATTTTCCTCGCTATGTTCCTCTTCCTCCCGGCTATGATGAAAACCCTTGTTATCTTCATGGAAAGCCTCGCCGACCGCATGATCGGGCTGGGATAAATACGGGAGAGTTCACAAATGGGTAGCGCTCTCGAAGATTACCTCACCCTAAGCGTTCTGGCCTTTGCCCTAACCTTCACCCGGATGGGTACGGCGCTGATGATCATGCCGGGAATCGGAGATTCCTTTGTCTCCACACAAGTCCGAATTCATATCGCAGCTGCTTTATCCTTCGTTCTGTTTCCGTTGACGATGCATTATATCCCGGACCCAATCCCACCGACCTTTATGCTTCTATCCCTGATTATTATGGAGTTTATCATCGGCCTGTTTTTCGGTACGCTTGCCCGGATTTTTATGACTGCGCTTGATACTGCCGGAATGATTATCTCCACTTCGTCAGGTCTCGGCAATGCACAGGTCTTTAACCCCTCATTGGCCACGCAAGGCTCGCTGGTTGGCGCTTTTTTATCTGTCACTGGTGTAACTGTCCTGTTTACGGCCAATTTACACCACCTCCTGATCGCAGGCCTTGTAGAAAGCTACGAAATGTTTCCGATCGGCGCCCTGCCCGATACCGGCTCCATGGCAGAACTTATGGCTCGTACGCTCTCTGCAAGCTTTGCGATCGGGTTAA
>JAGRKA010000001.1 GCA_020442475.1 Alphaproteobacteria bacterium
TGTCCGGGGCAGTCCACGTGCGCGTAGTGGCGCTTGGCCGTCTCATACTCAACGTGCGCCGTTGAAATCGTGATCCCACGCGCTTTCTCTTCAGGCGCCTTGTCAATCTGATCAACGCTCTCGCCCTTTCCGTATTTCTTCGCTATCGCCGCCGTCAGCGTCGTCTTACCATGGTCCACGTGACCAATCGTCCCAATGTTACAATGCGGCTTATTCCGCTCGAATTTTTCCTTAGACATGTTTTTCGTCCGTTCCCTAATGTAAAGATCATAACAAAACAGGCTCTCAGGCCCGACGCCGAAAACCAGTCTCCTCATGTAAAAAACCCGCCGACCGATGTCAACGGGTTTTTTGAGAGTGTTAAAATATTTACTGGTACGTTTTGGTTTAACCCTTCGTCTTTCAAAGACTGTTTATGAGGTCCATAACCTTGTTATGTGATACGGGTTCATCCATTTCGTTCAAAGGATTAGCATCCTGCCCTGTATACACCTGTTCCAGAGCGCTATTCCAAACATTTCCCAACGTATCTGGGGTCGGCCATAATTCGTCCTGATCAATAATACTCTCTGCCATTTCCATACTCCATTAATTCGTTACAAAATTACCAAAAATCATCATGAGAGGATTTTTTCTAATACGATCCATATTCCAAAAGCAATAGAATTATTCCGGAAAATGAAAGATTTTTTCAAAAGTGGCTGTCAGTAAAGATTTTCGCTGTTAAAAATTTTACACCGGACAAAAAGCCAATATTATTGCTATGGTTGCACCGGAGAGCCAAACTGTCCCGCTCTCTACCGGAACGTGAAGGGTAACATGACCGATACAGCCTTACTGACAGGCGCAGACGGGAAAGACCGCTGCTGGTGGGCCGGGAGCGATCCAGACTATCTCCGCTATCATGATGAGGAGTGGGGGCGGCCCTGCCGGGACGATATCCGCCTGTATGAAAAAATCTGCCTCGAAGGGTTTCAGGCCGGGCTGTCATGGCTGACGATCCTCCGGAAACGGGAGAATTTCCGCCGCGCCTTTGCCGGATTCACCTTCGAAAAGGTCGCGCGCTTTACGGATCAAGACGTAGAGCGCCTGTTACGCGATGAGGGGATTATCCGTCATCGCGGTAAGATCGAAGCGGCGATCAATAATGCGCAGCGCACATGCGACCTGGTCGACGAATGCGGCTCACTTTACGCTTATTTCGAGCGCTTTCGCCCTCGGCCTGAAAATCGTCCGGTGCGTGTGACGCTGGATTTTCTCAAAAACAACCCGCAAACGCCTGAATCTGCGGCCCTGTCCAAAGACCTCAAAAAACGGGGTTTTCAATTTGTCGGGCCAACAACCATGTACGCCCATATGCAGGCCATGGGGCTGGTCAATGATCACCTGCACGGATGCTGCGTCCGGAAAGCCGTTGAAGACGCGCAAAAAAATACTGTTTAAAATCCCTCTTTACTTCCTTCACCAAGAGGCGTAGAGCTGGAGGCCTGTTTACCTAAACAAGACAAAATTAGGAGTATATATCATGGCCCCCAAAGTTCTCATCAGCGATAAACTGGACCCCCTTGCTATAGAAATTTTCAAGACAAAAGGCGTCGAGATTGATTTTAAACCCGGCCTTTCCCCCGAAGAGCAAATAAAGATTATCGGTGAGTATGACGGGCTGGCGATTCGCTCGGCCACGAAGGTTACGGCTGAGATGATCGAGGCCGGGAAAAACCTCAAAGTAATAGGCCGCGCGGGAATCGGCGTGGATAACGTGGATATTCCGGCGGCGACGAATGCCGGGATGGTTGTGATGAACACGCCCTTTGGCAACGCGATTACGACAGCCGAGCACGCAATTGCGATGATGTTCGCGCTGGCGCGCCAGATTCCGCAGGCTAACGAATCGACTCATGCCGGAAAATGGGAAAAGAAAAAATTCATGGGAGTCGAGCTGACCGCCAAGACGCTGGGCGTCATCGGCTGCGGGAATATCGGCTCCATCGCGGCGGCGCGCGGTGTAGGGCTGAAAATGCATGTGATCGCTTATGATCCGTTCCTCACCAAAGAGCGCGCTGTCGAGATCGGCGTTGAGAAGGTCGAGCTGGATGATTTGCTAGCGCGTTCGGACTTCATCACGATCCATGTCCCGAAAAACGAGCATACAACGGGTCTGATCAATAAAAAGACGATCGCGCAGATGAAAGACGGCGTACGGATCATCAATTGCGCGCGCGGCGGGATCGTCGTAGAAGCGGATCTGAAAGAAGCGCTGGATTCAGGCAAGGTCGCAGGCGCAGCTCTGGACGTATTTGAAAAAGAACCGGCGACGGAAAATATTCTTTTCGGACATGAAAATGTCGTCTGCACGCCGCATTTGGGCGCCTCAACAACCGAAGCACAGGTGAATGTGGCCTTACAGGTCGCTGAACAGATGGCCGATTACCTCATGAACGGCGCCATCACGAATGCCCTCAACATGCCCTCCATCTCGGCAGAGGATGCGCCGCGCCTTAAACCCTACCTCAAACTGGCCGAACAGATGGGCAGCTTCGCCGGGCAGATCACGGAACATGCGATCGAAAAAATTGAGATCGAATATGAAGGCACGATCACGGAGGTCAACACCGACCCTGTAACATCCGTTCTGATTGCCAATTTGCTTGGAAGGCAGACAGATTCCGTCAATATGGTTAACGCCCTTCAGGTTGCGCAGGCGCGCGGCATTGAGATCAAGCAAAGCTATAGCTCGGCAGCCAAAGAATGGCGCTCCATCATTAATGTCACCGTTAAAACCAGCGAGCGGGAACGTAACGTCACCGGAACGCTCTTTACCGGTAAGGAACCACGTATCGTCAATATTGAAGGCGTCCCGGTAGAAGCGGCCCTGTCCGCGCATATGCTGTTCGTCCGTAACGACGATACGCCGGGTCTGATCGGCAAGCTGGGGAGCCTTCTGGGCGATGCAGGCCAGAATATCGCTGATTTCCGGCTTGGCCGGAAAGAGGGCGCGAACGAAGCCGTTTGCCTGATTTCTCTGGATGCTGCACTGCCCGATTCGCTTTTTGCCCAGATTTCCGATCTTCCGCAGGTTAAAAGCGCGATCCGGCTGAGTTTCCCGAAACAGGCCTAAGCTTATTTAAAGGGATACGGCCAGGGCGTAGATCCGCCTTATATCAGGAGATTGTGGAGCGGGCGACCGGGATCGAACCGGCATATTCAGCTTGGAAGGCTGACGTTCTACCATTGAACTACGCCCGCATATCACTGTCTCTACCGTAAAAATGTGCAGAGAAACAGCTTTATCTGGTTTTTTCTGGAGCGGGTGATGGGGATCGAACCCACGGCCCTCAGCTTGGGAAGCTGATGCTCTACCACTGAGCTACACCCGCGCGGAAAAAAACCGCCCCTATATAGGCCCGCCTTGCTGGAAAAATCAAGATCAAAACCGCCGGGGCTAAAGATTGACCTGCGTATAGACGCGCCCTATATTAGAAACTGTGAGCTTCGAAAGACCGAACCGCCCCGCCTTTTTAAAGGCGGGTTGTTTTTTAACAGCTGTAAGGACGAGATAAAATGGATAAGGTTCCTATGACCGCGCAAGGCTATAAGGCTCTGGAAGAGGAGTTGAAAACGCTGAAGAGCGTAGAGCGCCCTGCCGTGATAGCCGCGATTGCCGAGGCGCGCGAGCATGGCGATTTGTCCGAGAATGCAGAATATCATGCCGCCCGCGAACAGCAGAGTTTTATCGAAGGGCGTATTCAGGAGCTGGAATTCGTAATCGGCAAGGCGCAGATCATCGACCTGTCGACATTGAGCGGCAATACGGTCAAATTTGGTGCAACTGTCCTGATCGTCGATGAAGACACGGACGAAGAGCTGCGCTACCAGATCGTCGGCGATTACGAAGCCGACACCGGGCAAGGAAAAATCTCGATCAGTGCGCCAATCGCACGGGCCCTGATTGGGAAATCCCTTGGAGATTCTGTGAACGTTCGGACACCCAAAGGTTTACGAACCTATGAAATTCTCGAGGTGATTTATAAGGCCGACTGAAATCGTTAATGAATGGTGATGAAAGGGAAAATGGCGGAGACTGAGGGATTCGAACCCTCGATGAGGCTTTTGACCCCATACTCCCTTAGCAGGGGAGCGCCTTCAGCCACTCGGCCAAGTCTCCTGAAATTCAGTCTGAGGGTAAAATACCGAATTTGCGGCATTGATCAAGGCGTTTTATCGTTTTGCCTGTTTTTCTTTGCTTCAGGCCCGTTTGCCCACTCAGGTTGGCGGCCTTCTTTAGCACGGATATCACGATACCAGGCCAGATAATTATTCACACAGCGCTCTTTCGTAAATTCACCTTCGTAACGCTTCAGGCCGTTTTCCGCGATTTTTTTCATTAAGGCCGGGTCCGCGTTTAAGCGCCGAACAGCCTCCACGATGGCCTGTTCGTCATCAACGGGAACGAGCAGCCCGTCCTCTCCGTCACGGACGAATTGCCGGGGACCGTCGCACGCGGAGGCGAGCAATGGCGTACCTTGCGCCCAAGCCTGTACGAATACCGTACCGAATCCTTCGTCCCGCGATATAAAGGTGCAGATATCGCAAGCCTGAAACAGGGCTGTACGGTCGTTACGCCAGCCGAGCAGTTTAACACGGTCCTCAAGACCCAGAGCCGTGATCAGGGCTTCCAGCTCACCCCTCTTATTGCCCTCTCCGGCGATCCACAGATAAACGCCCTCAAGCTGTGATACCGCCTTGATCAGCGTATCAAAGGCCTTATCCCAGTGCAGCCGTCCCATACCCAGCAAAAGGAGCGCGTCCTCCGGTACGCCGTAATCGGCGCGGTTAATCGGCGTAAAATCCTTTTCGGTTTCGGCAAAATTATTGATCTGGCAGACATGGTCGGTCGCCACCCCGTTTTCGATCAGATAGTCCTTAATATCCGGGGTGATCGCGACAAAATAATCCGTGTTTTTGAAATATTTAAGCTTGTAGGGTGTGCCCAGCCTTGAAACGGTCAGATAGCGTGGGATGCCCATCGAAGCGCTCCAGCGCGGCATCACCGAACTCGCACGGCTCATCCAGCCCTGAACGATGTCGGGCTGGAAATCACGGATAATGCCGCGAATGCGGCGCGGTGTGGCCAGATCGAATTTGCCGCCAAAACGTAAAGAATGAACCTTGATCCCGGCTTTCTCGAGGCGGGGGACACGAATATCGCTGGGACGGGTCACGGCCTCGACCGTATGCCCGGCCTCATGCAGGGCAATCGACATATCCACGAAGGCTGTCTCTGCGCCGCCATGGGCCGCCCCAGCCATAATTTGAAGAAGTCTCATGAGGCTGTTGTATCCTAGAGGCGCACAGGCTTAAAGCTCTTGGTCAGCCGGAGCGCTTTTCTGTGCGTCTCCTTCTCCGGTGTCGTCATTGACTGCACCTTCCGGCGGTTCCTCATCAAGCGCTTGCATCGCCTGCGGCAAACCTACAAGCGTTTTTTCCAACAAGCCGGTCATGGTTTCCTGCGTCTCATCCATCTTGTTGCGCAGATATTCGCAGGCTTCCGGTGTCGTCACCGGAACCTTCTTAATCTCACTCTGATATTGGGTCCGGTTATCGTCGATCAGTTGAAAAACCTCCCTTATATCCTTAGGGTCCGCATAATCCTGAGCAAACAGCATATTATTGATCATCGCATCCGCTTCGGCCATCACGGGATCAATGGCCCCATCCCATTTTTTATAACGCTCATTCAGGGCATCCGCCATGTCCGGGTTATTCGCAGAGCATTGTTCGATCGCGTTGGCGACATCTGCACGGACCATTTTGACAACGCCCGCAATATTATAATTGGCGTAGAGAATATTGAAATGCTGCTTATCGCGGGGAGAGAGGCCTTTTTGAAATTCAACAAGGTTAATGGCCTTTTTCGGAGCGACAACCGCCTCCCCCGCAGAAGCATCGGTCTGCGTGCTTTCCTCCGCAAAAGCCGGGGAGACTGCGCCGCCGGATAGCAAGGCAAGCGTAACGATCAGTGCAAAAAGGTGTTTCATGGTAAGCCTTTCCCGAATGTGAATCGCGCGATATCCGTCTACCACATGAAAATAGCGTGTAATCAGGCAAAAAAAAAGCCTGTATGGTGTTATTCAGACAAACTTTACGGGGCAACATCGTTTGTCCAAAGACCATACAGGCCAGTGCGCATGATTCAGTCATGTTGAAAGCCGAAAAAAAGCCAAAAACACCCTTAAAAAATTCGAAGAGTCAGACCTTTCTGCGGCGTGCTTGTTCTTCTGTGGATTCCCCTTATTTATTCTTTTTTTCCAACTTTAAGCGGAGGGCGAATTTGTATACTCCTTACCGGGATATATACATAACCTCTATATATTTAACATAACTCATAAAGAGTGAATATAAAGTAAATAAAATTCAAAATGTATTTAGGCAAATTTGCGGTGTATGAGAGCCCATAGCCTTCTCGTACAAACCCTTTTCCTTGTGCGGGAGGGGGGATTAATACCCCGGCACATGCGACCGTACTTTGAATCCCCATTTTTTTGCTGTAGAATTTATACAGCTTGTTGTGCTTCCCTCCACTTTTATCTAAAAGTTAAAGAATCATGATCATCTTGAGTTTGGAAGGATAGACCGTTGAGGCGCCGCTCCGCTCCGCACAGTTTTAGCAGATCGAAAGGGTGGGCTCGCGCTTTGCCTGCACCTTTGACAGGCGGGAGCGGTTCCAGCTTCTTTTTTATCCTGCTGGCGTTAGGGCTTTTATTTCTGTCGACCATCAATCCGGGTTTAATGAGCGGTGCGCGCTCGTCTGCCGCAGATGCGCTAGCCCCGGCACTCAGCGTGGTAACGCAACCTTTCCGAAAAGCGGTTCTGGTTTTGCAGGACGTTTCCGGCCTTGCGGAACTGCAAGCAGAGAATACTCGCCTGTCACAGGAAAACGCACGTTTACGCGAATGGTATCAGGCCGCCTTGCTGCTGGAGGCGGAAAACAAATCGCTTCAAGCCTTGTTGAACGTGAAGATCGAGCCGCAGCACAGCTATGTGACAGCACGTATTCTGGCTGATTCTGGGAACCGCTTCGTTAAAAGCCTTCTGACACAGGCCGGGCGTGAAGACGGCGTTGAAAAAGGGCAGGCTGTGCTGTCCGGAGATGGTCTGATCGGTCGGATTATTGAAGCAGGACAGAAAACCTCCCGTATTCTCTTGCTAACGGACATTAACTCCCGCGTACCTGTTCTCGTCGAAAATACCAGCCAACATGCGATTCTGGCAGGCGATAACGGGCCATACGCAAAGCTATTGCTTATCTCCACAGACAGCGAAATCACAGAAGGGTCGCGGATTGTTACGTCAGGCCATGGCGGCTTATTTCCGCAAGGCCTGCCCGTTGGATTGGCCGTAAAAATACCGGATGGGAGAATTGTCGTACGGCCCTATGCGGATTTCAACAGGATCGTCCATGTCCGGATCATAGACCGGCCGGATGATCCGAATTTACGGCGCGGCAGCCTTTCCGATACAGATCTTTATTAGGGTTTTTTCTGTTTTAAATGGAAATGCATAGCCTGGCCACTTGCAGGTATTTCGCTCCACGAATCTTGAAAATCGTCTATTCCCCAATTTTAACCTGTACACTCTTCCGGCGCTCAACGGGCGGCGTACCCGGCCTTGTGAAAAAGACCGTGCCCGTATAGGTCCCCGGCGGCAGAGAAGCGGAGAGTTTACGGCCCGTATAAATAAATTTGCGGGCCTTGATCTCGTCTTGTGTGAAAGACTGCGCTGCGAAGCTTCGCCCATCCGGCATACGAATATCCAGCCGGACCTGATCGTCCGGCATAACGCCATAAAGCTCGACCCAAAATGTCAAAGCTTTCACATCCACCTTCAAGCTCTTTGGATTTTGCTGCGCTTTTTTAATAGCTGAAAAATCCGGAACTGAATCCCGAAAGCCCATTCTGTGTAACAAAACGGGCTGGTAGGGTATCTGGTCTTTCCAGAGATTTTGCCCCATCTGACCGCAGCCATTCTCAATCGGCTTGCCTGTGAACGGGTCGGTATGCGCCCCCTCCCATAAAACCGACAGATGGAGATGCGGCAACTCCGCATTACCGGAACGCCCGACTTGCGCGATTTTTTGCCCTTCTTGCACATGATCGCCGGGCTTAACCAGCAGACTGTCTTCCTTCAGATGGCAATATTGCGTGAAAAACCCGGCGCCATGATCGATCAGAATACCATTTCCGCAATCTTTCTTTTGCGCACTTAGCGTCTCAAACTCTTCCGGCGTCTTAGGCGTGTCGTTTTCCGTATCCCGGATACGCAGCACATCGCCCTCGGCGGCGGCCAGCACATCCACCCCCACTGCAAACGCGTCTTCCGTAACTGCAAAATCCGTGCCCTTATGACCTATATAGCTGCGCGCGCTACACATATAATCACGGTAGGTTTCCGCTTTTGGATCGCTGTCCGGATAGGCGGAAATCCAGCAATCCGTATCCAGCGTACAGGCAAGCGGAAAAGACAGTTTGACGGGTGGCTCACCCGCCTGTGCAGGTACCGGCCCTATAAAGAATAAGAGAAGTAACGTGCAAAAAATGCTGCGCAATATGCGGCGTTCCATGGGGGAGCCTTAAAGAATGAATTTGCTCAGATCAGCCGATTTCACAAGTTCTTCGACATGTTCGCGGACGTAATCTGCCGTGATCGTGACTGTCTCTCCACCCCTATCCGAAGCTGTGAAAGAGATTTCTTCAAGGAGTTTTTCCATGACGGTATGCAAACGCCGCGCCCCGATATTTTCAACCTTTTCATTGACCTCGAAGGCCAGACGCGCAATCTCATTGATGGCTTCATCCTCGAAATCGAGTGTGACGTTTTCGGTACCTATCAGAGCCTTGTATTGCTTGATGAGGCACGCATCCGTTTCGGTAAGAATGCGGCGGAAATCTTCCTGCGTCAGCGGGCGCAGCTCCACCCGAATCGGCAGGCGGCCCTGAAGCTCCGCCAGAAGGTCTGAAGGCTTGGCCGCATGGAATGCACCCGAAGCGATAAAGAGAATGTGATCTGTGCGGACCTGACCGTGTTTCGTTGTAACGGTCGTGCCCTCAATCAGTGGCAAAAGGTCGCGCTGCACGCCTTCACGGCTAATATCTCCGCCGCGTACATCCTGCCGCGCTGCGATTTTATCGATTTCATCGATAAAGACGATCCCGTTTTGCTGCACCAGATCAAGAGCGCTTGCTACGATTTTATCCTCGTCCAGCAGCTTATCGGATTCCTCAGCAACCAGAACATCATAACTTTCACCGACACTCATTTTCTTTTTCTTCGTGCGCTCCCCGAACGCCTTGCCGAAAATATCGTTCATGTTGATCATGCCCATTGAGGCGCCCGGCATGCCGGGAATATCCATCATGCTGCCCAGCGGATTCGCATTGTCGGAAATCTCAATCTCGATCTCGCGGTCATTCAACTCACCCGCGCGCAGCTTTTCTCGGAAATTTTTGCGGGTCCCTTCGCCAGCCGTTTCCCCGACCAGTGCGTCGAGCACCCGCTCCTCGGCGTAAATCTCAGCTTGCGCAACAACAGTTTTGCGCATGGATTCGCGGGTCATGTGAATGGCCATTTCTGTCAGGTCGCGAATGATGGATTCCACGTCTTTCCCGACATAGCCGACCTCCGTGAATTTAGTCGCCTCAACCTTGATAAAGGGGGCGTTTGCAAGCTTGGCCAACCTGCGCGCGATTTCCGTCTTCCCGATCCCGGTTTGTCCAATCATCAGGATGTTCTTGGGATAGACCTCTTCTTGCATCTCCGTATCAAGCTGCATCCGGCGCCAGCGATTTCGCAGAGCAATTGCAACGGCCTTTTTGGCATCACCCTGCCCGATAATATAGCGGTCCAGTTCACTAACGATCTCACGCGGGGAGAAGGCAGCGATATCTGTTTTGGAAGCGGGCACGCTTTGATTGTTGGTTGTTTCGTCCATAGAGCAAAGAACTAGAGGGTTCCTTTTTTTAAATCAAGAGGCATTTCTGATAAAAAGAGCCCTTAAAAAGAGGTCGCAACGATTTTTTGCAAAAGATACGCTTCGGAAGGGTTAACATTTTGTGGAACGAGCTGTGCGTTTTCAAGAGGCTTACCAGTAAAATATTTGTAGAAAACAAGGGCACATAGATAACTCCCGGCAGGAGAGGGATGGCTCCCGTCGGGATGGTATAATCCCACATTTCCGCCGCTTTTAAGCGCAGCTGCCCAGTAAGTGTTAACAGGCACGGTATCGCCGCCTATATCACGTGCCAGCTTCTCGGAGTAATGGTTTAGGCTTGCATAGCTGGCCCCAAAGTTTTTAAGATATGGAAATTGTTTATACGAGGTGCTGCCCGGTTCCTTAGGCCATGTAATAAAAACAAGCGGAACCGCGCCCGCCGCTGTAATGGCCTGGTTAAATTTATGCGCATAAATCAGGGCATTTTTTCTGAAATCAGGATGAGAGGCCCAGTTGCTCTGATTTTGCAAGACGACATAATGCCAGTCTTTGCGCTGATTAATAGCCTTCAACGCTCTTCCTTGCTCCCAGTGATCTGCGAAATCCGCACCGCCTTGCGTAACAGCCTCGGTATGGAGGCGTACCGGACTCTCTGAGCTTGAGTTAACAAGCTTTTCAAGCAATGTGGGGAAATCATTGTAGAAAGTATAGCTGTTTCCGATAAAAAGAACATTGAGCGTTGGCTTCTGAGCGGCATAGGCATCAGAATTTTGCTGATTAAGCGACAGGGCAGGGCAAAAAACAAGGACGGCCAGAACAATAAGAGAAATGCTGCGTTTCAAAAAACTTGCTGCGCCGTGTCTCATAAAGTTTCTATTGTGAGATTGTCATTCGTATAGACGCAAATATCCGCAGCGATGGCCATGGCCTTACAGGCGATCTCTTCGGCACCCAAACCGTCCTGATCGTACAGTGCGCGCGCGGCGGCCAGCGCGTAATTCCCGCCAGAGCCGATCCCGATAATACCGTCCTGCGGCTCTACCACGTCGCCGGTTCCGGTCAGGATGAGGGAGGTTTCCGCATCGCACACAGCCATCAGCGCTTCGAGGCGGCGCAGATATTTATCCGTGCGCCAGTCCTTCGCCAGTTCGACACAGGCGCGGGTGAGCTGTCCCGGATGGGCTTCCAGCTTGGCCTCCAGCCGCTCGAACAGGGTAAAGGCGTCGGCAGTCGCGCCTGCGAACCCGGCGATAATCTGTTCGTCCCTTCCCAGCCTGCGGACCTTGCGGGCATTGTGCTTGAGAACGGTCGCGCCCATAGAGACCTGTCCGTCCCCGGCAATGACGACCTTGCCGCCCTTGCGGACCGAGAGGATCGTCGTTCCGCGCCAGTTTTGGGCCCGCGCGTAATCATGGTGATCTGCATATATCATAGGAAAGGATATGGCCCCTTATGGAGGCCGCCGTCAAGGGGCTTCCGACATTTTCGACGTATCCTGCGGTTCCGCATTAGTTTCCGGCGCGATGGATAAAGGCCGGAAGTTTTTATTCAGGGCCGGTTTTTCATGCTCGCCGTCTATGCCGCCGATCCCGATACCGAGCTTGTCCAACGCATCCCTGATCGGGATAAACCAGTTCAGCCCGCCCAGTATATCATCGCTCCCAACCATGAAACCCTCGACGCTAAGCCCGATCAGATTGCCGTTTTCATCCAGCAAAGGCCCCCCGGAATTGCCTTCGTAAATATCGACATCGGCCTGAATGTAATATTGCTTTTTCTGCTTGTGATAGCGGTGCGCGCTCACGATCCCCTTTGTGACCGTATCTTGCAGTTTTGTCAGCCGCGGCGCGCCGATCGCATAAACATCTTCACCGACGACCGGCTCGTCAAGCCGCACGGGCAGGGTCTGGATATCCAGATCGCTAGGCACCCCCTCCAGCCGAAGCAAGGCGACATCCCGCTTACGCCGCACGCGCAGCACCTCGGCCACTAGCTTTTCTTTCTTGCCGGACGTGACTACCCGCACACGCGAGGCGTTCCCGACCACATGCGCATTAGTCAGAATATGACCCTGCTCAGTGATAAAAAAGCCGGAGCCGTGGGAATGGCCGGCCTGAATCAAAACGGCGCTTTTGACGATATCCTCCAGCCGCCCTTGCACAGGGCTGCTCGAAACAGGCATGGCGGGCAGGCTTACGCTTTCCTGCGGATCGAAAAGCGGGTCCGGCGTCTCATCCGGATCCGGGAAGCTTTCCGGCGTGTTTTTGGGTATTTCGCCATAGAATACAAGATCGTGGAACCGCTCATCTGCCCCCAGATTATGAATGGAGGAAGCCAGCGCGTCCTCGAAAAGGAGCTGTATCCCTTCGTAATTGGGGGAACGCAAGGAGCTGTACCCCTTAGTCGTGACTTTTAAAGCCGTTTTACGGGTAAGGAGATCGAAAACGCTCCATTCCACCTCCACATAGCTTTCCCCCGTCTGGCCAAGCGGAATGCCCAGCCAGAAGCTCCGGCGGCTGCACGTATCCATCTTGATATCGGTAATGCGGCCTCCGACCGAATAGAGTGTGCGCTGCATGTCCTCGACTTCATCGAACAGGCGTCCCGGATCGCCCGCCACATCATAGCCTTGCGATTCCATCGTGCTCTGGAAGATTTCCCGCCACGCATCGGACGGAAAAAGCCGCCCGCGCTTTGCACCGGATTCCCGCAGGCCATAAGGAATATCACAGGTAAAAATACCGAGCACGCCCTTCGCGCTCCGGGACAGGGTGGGCGTGCCGGTCGGGATGGCAAAGCGGATCTTGTTGAACCCGATCGGGCTGGGTTGCGAATCTTCAGGGGCAAGAGGCGGGTCCTGAAGCGGCACTTTCTCGACAGGCAAACCGCAGGCGGCCAAAGCCAGAGAAAGGCACAGCAGGGCAGCCGGGAAAAAAGTTTTGACGTGTAACGGCATCGGCTCTTGTGTTATGTTGGCGGGGTTATGCGTTATATGCGCATCTCTAAGAATACGAGAGTAACCGAATAAGGAATGTGTGAAAAGATGAGCCGTGGAACAGTGCACAGAACCGGTAAAGTCAGCCGTAAGACAAAAGAGACGGATATCAGCGTTTCCCTTGATCTTGACGGATCAGGTAAGGCTGAGATCGTCACGGGAATCGGCTTTTTCGACCATATGCTGGAGCAGCTCGCCAAACATGCCCTGATCGACATCACGGTCAAAGCCAAAGGCGACCTGCATATTGACGGACACCACACGGCGGAAGATACGGGGATTGCGCTCGGCAAGGCTTTGAAAGAGGCGATCGGGGACAAAAAGGGCATTCGCCGCTACGGGCATTTCGATCTGGTTATGGATGAGGCCCGCTCCTCAGTTGCGCTGGATTTATCAAACCGGTCTTATCTGGTCTGGAACGCTGCTTTTACGGCAGACCGGCTTGGTGAGATGGATACGGAGCTGTTTCAGGAATTTTTCCACGCCTTCGCCCAAAGCGGCGGAATCACGCTGCATGTCGAAAACCGCTGCGGCCAGAATAACCACCATATCATTGAGAGCATCTTTAAAGCCTGCGCGAAGGCCTTGCGCATGGCTGTCGAGATCGACCCGCGCGCGCCGGATCAGCTCCCCAGTACAAAGGGCGCGCTCTAGTATCAGGTTTATAAATGCTTGAAACAATTGAAAAAATAGATGTTTTAGCGCTCTGGAAAGAGATCGCACACTGGTTTGGCAGCTATTTTTTCTCAGCGGACACGTTCTGGCAGATTTCCGTGATCGCCGGGGCTTCGGTGATTGGCTCCATCGTTTACCGGCTCACGCGGCCACCGCTGATCGCAAAAATAGACGCTTTAAAAATTCCGTTCACGGCCAAACGGGTTCTGCGCAATCTGTGCAAGCTGATTTTACCCATTACGGCTATGCTCCTCATTTTCGGCTTTACGCGCGCAGCGTCCATTGAGCCAATCGGGATGGATGTAACGCTTTCCGAAGCGGTGCTGAAGCTACTGGCAGCATGGATATTCATCCGTGCAGCCATGCAGTTTATCGGGAATAATCTGGTCCGAAACTTTTTCGCACTCTCGATCTGGGTTATCGCGGCGCTCAGTATTTTTGGCGTTCTGGATGAGACGACGGCTACGCTTGACGCAATCGGCTTTAATGTCGGCGGCGGGCGGCTTTCGGCGCTGGCGGTGATCAAGGGGCTGTTTTCGATTTTCGCCCTGCTCTATCTGGCGATGTTTGTCTCGACCTTTGCCGAGCGGCACGTCCTCGAAGCCAAGAGCCTGAACCGCTCCTCTCAGGTTCTTGTCGCCAAAATCGTCCGCATTACGTTGGTCGTCATCGCCTTATTGCTGGGGGTCACAAGCGCGGGGATCGATCTATCGCTCTTTGCGGTCTTTGGCGGTGCGATCGGCCTTGGGATCGGTTTCGGTCTTCAAAAGGGCGTCTCGAATCTGTTTTCAGGGATGCTCCTCCTGATGGACCGCTCAATCGAACCGGGCGACGTGCTGGAGATGAAGGACGGGACGTTCGGCTGGGTCCAGCATATGGGTGCACGCTATACGGAGGTTGTGACGCGGGATAATAAATCCTTCCTGATCCCGAACGAGGATTTTATCACCCAACAGGTCGTCAACTGGTCGCATGGCAATACGCTGATCCGCGTCGAAGTCCAGTTCGGCGTCGATTACGCACATAATCCGCACGAGATTATCGCCATGGCGATCGAGGGTGCTGCCAATGCACATGAACGGATATGTGCTGAGCCTGCACCGGTTTGCCACTTTGTAGAGTTTGGTGATAGCTCGCTGAATTTCAAACTGCGCTTCTGGATCAAGGACGCGGAAAAAGGCGTTACCAATATGCGTGCCGCCGTGATGCTTAAACTTTGGGATGTGTTTCAGGAGCACGATATCAAGATCCCTTATCCGCACCGCGAAGTTCTTATCCGCAGCGACTCTCAGGCAGCCTGAGCTTAGAGCATGCTCTAAAAAAGATACGGAAGCACGCAAAGCGCCTCTGTCCAAACGGAAAACAAGAGGCTATAGTGTGGCGCTATGAAGATTGCAATCACAGGCGGGGCAGGATTTATCGGGACGCAGCTTGCAGCGCTCCTCAAAGCACAAGGGCATGAGCCTGTCCTGATCGATATCAAACCTTCAGAGCGCTTTCCGGAACATTCCGTTATTGCCAATGTCACGGATGCAGAGGCGCTCAAGGCCGCTTTAGCCGGTGTCGATGCAATCTATCATCTGGCCGCCGAGCATCGCGACGATGTCAGCCCCATTCAAAAATATTACGACGTGAATGTCGGCGGCGGCGAAAATGTGATCGCAGCGGCAAAAGCACACGATATTCGCACGATCATTTTCACAAGCTCTGTTGCGGTCTATCCGCTGGAGCCAGCCAATCCACAGACAGGGTCCATCGAAACGGATGCGCCCGCCCCCTTTAACGATTACGGGCATTCAAAACTGCAAAGCGAAAAAACATTCGAAGATTGGGCGGCGCAGGATTCGAGCCGTACACTTGTAACGGTCCGGCTTGTCGCGACGTTCGGTCCCGGCAATCGTGGGAATATCTATACGCTGATCAATCAGATCGCCTCCGGGAAATTTATGATGATCGGGCACGGGGACAACCGCAAATCCATCGCCTATATCGGCAATGTCGCAGCGTTTCTGGTGCATTGCCTGACGCTGGGCAAAACACGCGGGGCCGGGGCGTATCTGTATAATTATGCCGATAAGCCCGATCTTCGGGCTGATGAAATGGTGAAGGCTATTCGCGGCGCACTGGGGCTTATGGGGACAGGTCCACGCATTCCCTACGCTATCGGGCTGGCTGGCGGATGCGCCTTCGATCTGGCGGCAAAGCTGACGGGGAAGACCTTCCCGATCAGCACGATCCGCGTCCGGAAATTCTGCGCCAACACGATCGTGAGCGCGGATAAGATGAAAGAAACAGGCTTTGAAGCGCCCTACAGCCTGCAAACCGGGCTGGCCGAGATGATTAAAAGCGAATTCGCCGCACGCAGGCGCAAGAAAGCGGCGTAATGCCTGAGACGGTTTCCTCCGGCGCGAAGCCGAAACTCCTTTATATCATCAACCATATAGACTGGTTCTGGTCGCACCGCTTACCGCTGGCTGCCGGTGCACGGGATGCGGGCTGGGATGTGGTTGTCTGTGTCGAGGGTGCCTCGAAAGATCCGAAACTGACCGAGAACGGCTTTACGGGGCGGGAGCTTCCGCCAGCGGATAAAGGGTTCGCTCCTTTTGCGGTGCTAAATATCATTCTGGCTATCCACCGCCTGATTAAAGAAGAACAACCCATCCTGCTCCATGCCATCACGCTTAAATATGCGTTTATGGCCGGGTTGGCTGCGCGCTTCCATAAGGATATACGGGTTGTTCACACGCTGGCCGGGCTGGGATACCTCTTCTCCGGGGAGGGCATAAAGCCGAAAATCCTCCGCGCGCTGGTAGGGCCGTTTTTAAAGCTCGCCCTTAAGCATAAAAATGCGCAGATCATTTTTCAAAACCCCGATGATCTGGAGATCATGCTCTCGCGCGGCTTTGTCCGGAAAGAGCAAACGTACCTGATTCGCGGCTCGGGGGTTGATACGGAGGCCTTCCGATATATGCCTGAGGGGGAGAAATCCTCCGCTGAAAATGATACGCCGATTGTCGTTATGCCCACGCGGCTTGTCCATGATAAGGGGGTCGCCGTTTTTGTTGAGGCCGCGCGTCTCCTTAAAAAACGGCGCTCCGCAGCGCGTTTTCAGATTGCGGGCGGGCTGGTGACCAATAACCCGCTGGCCATTTCAAAAGAGGAAATGGACAAATTCTGCGAAGGCGGCGCGGTGGAGTGGCTAGGGAAAGTCTCCGATATGCCGGGTCTTCTGGCCCGTGCGACCTTAATCGTCTACCCGTCTTATTACCGGGAGGGTATCCCGAAGGTCCTGCTGGAATCCTGCGCGACCGGGCGGGCGATTGTCACAACCGATCATCCCGGATGCCGCGAAGCCGTCACGGACGGGGATAACGGCCTGCTCGTTCCGGTGAAAGATCCGCAGGCGACGGCAGCGGCGATCGAAAAGCTTCTGGCTGATACGCAAACACGCAAAACCATGGGTGCCCGCAGCCGCGCCCGCGCAGAAGACGAGTTCGACGTTCGAAAAATCGTCAAAGCAACACTCGATGTTTACGGACAAGCCTGAAACGCGGGGGAGTGCATCCTAGAAAACCTGTTCTCTTTCGACCGCGGCGTTCCCGGCGACCAGTGTTAAAGACAACGTTTTTCCGGTTAGAAAATCTGTCAGGTTTTCGATGTCGTCAGGTTTTGGGAGCGTGATCATAGCCTTGCGGGTATCGGTTTCGTCGATCTGAATGACAGGCGGGGCCGTGAAGCCAAACCCATCAATAGCGGCAAAAATATCAGCCTGTTCAAACCCGTTTGCGGCATAGGCGGATACGGCCAGAGCTTGGGGACCGGCTACAATCGTTTCGATCCCGATAGTAGGCGTGTTCTCTTGTGAAGGCAACTTATCCATTGCTGCCCCGACAATCCGCTTCATACCGGAGTCTTTGCCCTCTCCGGCCTCAAGCGCTACGGACACGTCCAGCGTTTGCGGAATGCAGATATGTTCACACACCATGATATCCAAACGCAGCGCGGCCTGCACGGGCTTGCCCGGTTCCTTGAGCGTCAGGCGCACAGGGAAGGACACGGCGTCTTTATAGCCGAATATCTGAAAATCCAGCTCGGCCATCCGGTGCGGCGTCGGCCAGAAAATATCCACTTTTTCAATATTGTCGGAGCCGCTCCAGTCAAAACGGGGCGGTAGGCCTGCATCCCCGGACACTTTCCAGTAGCTGTGCCAGCCTTCGCTCATCTGTACTTCCAGCAGCAGATCGACCGAGGCCGTCTGCGGCCCGATATCACGGGAGGCGCTTAAAAGCCGAGCACGCACCTCGTCGGTCATGCTCCACGAACCCTGAACAGCTAAGGCCGGTTTTATAAAGGCTCCGCTCAGAAACAGAGCTGTCAATAAAGCGGTAATAAATTTTGACATCAACCCCCTCCTATCCTTTATTATAGTCTATATGTGACGTTCGAAGAGATCAATTTTTCAAAAGGACCCTATCGACCATGGCGAGCATTGAACCCGGTATAGCGAATCCAGACAGCTATTTAACAGGCAAACTCCTAATCGCCATGCCCCGAATGGGTGATCCCCGCTTTCACAAAGCTGTCATTTTCGTATGTACGCACGATGAAAACGGCGCGATGGGGCTTGTGATTAATCAGGTTTCTCCCCGGCTGGAGTTCAAAAGCCTGCTTGAGCAGCTTAAAATCACTTCCGATATTGAGTTCGACCCGGCGGCTTTCCCGGATATCCCGGTCATGAATGGTGGTCCCGTAGAGCAGGTGCGCGGCTTTTTGCTTCATTCCAGCGATTTTGCGCAAAAAGATACCGTCCCGGTCGACGGGGATTATGGCGTGACCGGTACGCTCGACGCGCTGAAGGCCGTTGTAACCGGCAAGCGTCCGGATCATATGCTCTTTGCGTTGGGCTATGCAGGCTGGGAACCCGGCCAGCTTGAGGACGAGTTACGCCAGAATGTGTGGCTTGTCGTTTCTCCTGATACGGACATCGTTTTTGACGCGCCTGCGAGTGAAAAATGGCTGATGGCGGTCCGCAAGCTCGGTTTCGACCCTGCTATGCTCTCCGGTGAAGTAGGTCGGGCTTAAGAGTTAAGACTCTGGACCCAGTCATTACTCTTGCAGGCGCAAGAGGTCCGGGCGTTCCATCCAGTTCGGCTCAACCTTGACGAAAAGCTTCAGGTGAACGCGGGTCTCCAGCAGCTTTTCCAGCTCAAGCCGTGAGGCCGCACCGATCTGTTTGATCCGGCTGCCGCCTTTGCCCAGTACGATGGCCTTTTGAGAGTCGCGCTGGACAATCACGGCCTGTGAGATTTTGATATCGCCGTTATCGAATGTTTCCCAGCTTTCCGTCTCGACCAGCGCTGCGTGTGGCAATTCCCGGTAAAGCTGTTCGAAGATTTTCTCCCGCGTAATTTCCGCCGCCATCAGGCGTAGCGGCATATCCGTGATTTGGTCTTCTTCATACAGGAAAGGCCCCGGTTTCATCCGGCGCGCCAGATCGCTCAGCAAATCCTGCGTTCCGGCCTGTTTCAGCGCGGAGATCATGAAAGTCGCCTCATAAGGATACGCCGCGTTGAAGGCTGCGGCCAAAGCGAGTAAATCCGGCTTTTGGATCTTGTCCGTCTTGTTCAGCACGAGCAGGCAAGGCTTGGAGTCTGCGCGGAGCTTATCGATGATCATTTGATTTTGAGCCAACGCTCCCTTTTGTCCCGCATCGACGAGGTGAATTGTCAGTTCCGCCTCATCCAGTGCCTCGAAAGCCGCGCCGACCATGAATTGCTCGAAGCTTTTGCGTGCGGCGAAAATCCCCGGCGTATCCAGCAGAATGATCTGGGCGTTCTCATGCATTGCGATACCCAGAACACGTGTACGGGTCGTTTGCGCTCTTTTGGAAACGATTGAGACCTTTGCGCCGACGAGCGCGTTCATCAGCGTGGATTTCCCGGCATTGGGCAAGCCGATAATGCTGGCAAAGCCGCAGCATGTCTGCCCGGCCTGCATTTTATCAGGATTTTTACTCACGATTCGCCCTCTATACAGAATTTTTCGACAAAGGCCGCTGCCGCCTGTTTCTCAGCGGCTTGCCGTGAAGAGCCTTGCGCTGTTACATCCTCATAGCCCTTAACGCTCACAGCGATCTCGAAAAGAGGCGCATGATCCGGACCGCTCTGGCTTATAATCCGGTAAGCGGGTAAGGGCAGGCTCTGGCTTTGCGCCCATTCTTGAAGTCGCGTCTTCGGATGTTGCGGCGGGCGCTTCATATTTTCAAGCCGCCCGGACCATAGGCTTGTGATGAAAGTCTGGCATGTTTCAAAATCACTATCCAGATAGATCGCACCGATCATGGCTTCAAAAACGTCAGCCAGAATATGCGCATTCTCCGCGCCACCCGCTTGGGCCTCCGAGTCAGAAAAATCGACATAAGCGCCCAGCTCAATCTCACGGGCAATTTCGGCCAGAAACTCGCCCTGAACCAACGCAGCCAGACGGCGGGCCATATCGCCTTCGCGTTCCTGCGGGAATGTCCTGTATAAAAGTTCGGCGACGGCCAGCCCTAAAACCCGGTCGCCCAAAAATTCGAGCCGCTCGTAATTCGTATCCGCGCCGGTGCTGGAATGCGTGAAGGCATCACGGGCAAGTTGCTCATTCGTAAAATTGTAACCGATACGTTTTTGAAGAGTATCAAGCGCTTCAGGGGTCATGGCTTCCTTTTTCCGCCTATTGCGCTGCCGTATCACCGGACTCGGCGTGGCTCTGCCTGTCTTCGTCCAGATGTACAGGCTCGATTTTGTCGAAAAGCCGGTCGTAACGGATCGCCCAAGGCCACTTCCAAAATTCAACCATGCTTGCAGACCCGTTCGTCGAGAAGAAAATAAAGTCTGCGCGCCCCACGATATTTTCAAAAGGGACAAAACCGACAACGTGGCTGACACGGCTGTCCTGAGAGTTATCGCGGTTGTCACCCATCATGAAATAATGGCCCTGCGGAATCGTATAAAGAGGCGTATCGTCCAGCGGACCCTCATCGGATTCTTCATAAATTCTGTGCACGATCCCGCCGGGCAGCGTTTCAAGATATTCATGCATGGTCACTGTTCCCTCATAGGGGGACTCAACCTTTTTCAGCCCGACCGACTCGCGCTCGACACGTTCGCCGTTGATATAAAGCCGCCCGCTGCGGACCTGTATCGTTTCACCCGGTAAGCCGACCACGCGCTTGATATAGTTTGTGCTGGTATCGGAAGGCAGTTTGAAGACAATAACATCCCCGCGTTTCGGTTCCGCCGCCCAGACCCGTCCCTCCAAAGGCGCAAGGCCGAAGGGGAAGGAGTAACGGCTATAGCCGTAAGAGGGTTTGTAAACGAATAAATAGTCCCCGACCTCCAGTGTCGGCTTCATAGAGCCGGAAGGGATGTTGAAAGGCTCGTATAAAAAGGTCCGGATAAGCACAGCAAGGAGGACCGCGATCAGGGCCGTCTTAAAGAATTCGGTCAGCTCTTCCCGCGCATTCATCGGCGGCTCGGCGGCTCCCTCTTCCACAGGAGAACCGGCTTCCTGAGACGAAGACTCGTCTTCGATATCCGCCGTCACGCTAATGTCGTTATTTTTGCCCATGATTTTGCCTTTTACAACAAAGAGAAGCCGATGACCAGAAATCATTATCGCTCTTTTGCTTTTTCTATCGTCTTTCTCTTTGGCTTTTAATATTGCTGTAAAAGGACAATATTACCAACTCTAAACCGCCTCAATAATTACAAAGGCCTGAACGATCGGCGGTTCGTCAGTCAAAGTCAGATGGATCTTCGGCTTTGTACCCTCAGGCATCAGAGCTTCGAGCCGTGCGAGTGCACCACCGGTCAAGGCCAGAGACGGTGCACCTGATTCATCGTTCACGACACCGATATCCTTCATGAACACGCCGTGGTTAAAGCCCGTCCCCAGCGCCTTCGAGCAGGCCTCCTTAGCCGCAAAGCGCTTGGCATAGGTCGCAATATGTGTCCCTGCCGCGCGGCGGCGCTCAGCTTTAGCCCGCTCAACCGGCGTAAAACAGCGGGCGATAAAACGCGCCTCGAACCGGCCCATGACTTTCTCAACCCGGCGTACATCCAAAAGATCGCTGCCTATGCCGATAATCATATGAGCGCCTTTCCTTCTTATTTACTTCTTTTGTCCTGTGATCTCTATCGCCGCTTTGCGGACTTTGCGCAGGCGGGCTTTCGTCCGGGCCTTTTTGGCCGTGCGCACCAGCCTGTAGAACATGGGATAGGTCACAATCAGGGATGTAAAGCAAATCAGGTATCCGCCCAGCGCCCAGGGTAAGAAAATCCGTACCGGCTCATTCCTGAAAATCTCCCAGAGAGTCGAAAAATCAACATGTTCGGGCAAGGTCGCACTTGCGGAGACGCCGAACAACCCCAAAAGATAGGAACCAAGGCTGATCGCCGCCCACCACATAAAGGGAAATGTCCACGGATTGCCGACGAATGTGCCGATCAGGGCGGAGATGAAATTTGCCCGGAGCATATAAGCCAGCGCGCCGGCTTGAATAAAATGGGTCCCTAAAAGCGGCGTAAAGGAAATGCCAGCTCCCAGTGCAAGGCCCAACGCAATCTTGTGCGTTGTATCGGAGAGCCTGACAACCCGGTGGCGGGTATAGTGAAAAGCACGGATCCATCCCATAGATGGCCAGAACATTTCCCGGGTATTCTGGAGGATGGTACGGGGTTTATTACGCTTGAACATCAGTAGGCCGGACCGTTTGCAGTCGAGTTATCCTGTTACTTATAACAGCTTGTTTCAAAGAATATATGAATTTAAAGCCGCTTCTATGATAAAAAAGCTCTTATGAACATTCGAGAGCACATTCGCATTATTCCGGACTTCCCGAAACAGGGAATCAATTTCTACGATATCGCAACGCTTTTGGCACATCCGGCGGCATGGCGGGAAACGGTAGGTCTCCTTCAGGCTACCATCGAATCGTACGAGCCGGATATGTTGATGGGAATCGAATCACGGGGTTTTCTAGTTGCGGCCCCTCTTGCAATTGAGATGGGAATCGGCTTTGGCATGGTTCGCAAGAAGGGCAAGCTGCCCGGACAAACACTTTCCTATGCCTATGATCTCGAATACGGGTCGGATGAGATCGAGATTCAGCCCGACCTGATTGAAAAGGGGGCAAAAATCGTTCTGATTGACGATCTGCTCGCTACGGGCGGCACGATGGGTGCAGCCATATCGCTACTTGAGAAGGCTGGAGCACAGGTTGCGGCCTGCGCCTGCATTATTGAGCTGGAAGGGTTGGGCGGGCGCGAGAAGCTTTCCTGCCCGTTTGAAACTCTTATGCAGTGCCCAGCTTAACTGCCTCTCCCGTTCGTTCCCTGCCCTGATCCAGAAACCATAACGCCTTTATCATTCACCCGTACCAGATTCCAGCAAGCGCTGAATCTTTAACAGAGTCTGCGCAACTTTCCAGTGCCCATCTATCATGTCTTCGATACAAGCATGAAGAAATCTACGTTCTTCCTCACTCATCTTTTTCTGTTCCTCCGAAATGAAAAGCCACCAGCCGGGTCGGGCTGGTGGCCGGGAGTTAAGAAATCGCTGTAACACGATCGCGACGATCTTTGGCCGCGAGGCTTGGACATACATCGCCGCCTCCCGGACATAAACCGAGAAGCGACGTGCTGACGGACACGCCACCGGTTACAGCAAGGTTCTTAAGCCTCGACCGGAAAGCACGTATCCGGTGTGTACAGCTATAACAGATATACCGGGATTTGGGAAGAAAAGGCCCAGAGTCTTAGGCTCATAAACGATCAACTGTGAAAACGGTTAACTACCGCCGCGGGCCCGGTCCACGGACGTAACCGAGGGCGTGGCGCGCAGGGCTGCTATAATATGGTTCAAATGCCGCGTATCGTTCACGTAAATATCCATCAGAATTTCCCAGAAATCAACGGAGCGGTTTGTGAGTTTGAGGTTTGTAATATTGCCGCCGTTGGCGCCGATCACGGTCGAGAGCGTCCCCAGCGCGCCCGGCTCATTCTGGATGATGACGTGAATCCGTCCGACATGGGCTTCCGGTGAGTCCGGGCCTTCGCCCCATGACACGTCCAGCCAGCGCTCCGGCGTATCGGCGAAGGTTTCCAGCGTGTCACAATCGATCGTGTGGATACTCACCCCTTTGCCGGTAATGACGATCCCAACGATCCGGTCGCCCGGTAGAGGGTGACAGCAGCGCGCAAAATGCACGGCCATGCCGGGAATAAGGCCCTTAATCGGAACCGGCGCATCTCGCCCGTCCAAAGGCTTGACCATGACGGCCTGATCCATATCGCGGGAGGGGCGTTTGACCATCTCCGTCTTGTGCGCCGGGAAAATCGCCTTGAATACGTCCCGTGCGGGCGTCAGCCCCGATCCGATCCGAGCGTAGAGATCGTCATTTTCCTCAAGCTGGAACTGTTTGAGCACCCCGGTTACGGCTTTTTCCGTGAAATCGTAATGTTCCTGCCGGAAAATCTTTTGCAGCATCGCCCGGCCCAAAGTCGCATATTCGTCACGCTGCTGCGCCCGGATGAATTTGCGGATATGAGAACGCGCCTTGCCTGTGACGACGAAGCGCTCCCATGTCGGGGACGGGTTTTGCGTTTTGGACGTGATAATCTCGACCTGATCACCGTTCGACAGCTTGGTGTTAAGCGGCGCGATTGAGCCGTTGATCTTTGCACCAACGCACTTATCACCAATATCAGAGTGAATGGCATAGGCGAAATCCACAGGCGTTGCCCCGCTGGGCAGTTCAATCAAGTCGCCTTTGGGTGAAAAGGCGAACACATGATCCTGAAACAGCTCCAGCTTCGTATTTTCCCAAAAATCCTCCGGGCGCTGCTCCTGTTCAAGAATTTCAAGCAATTCGCGCAGCCAGCGGTATTTTTTTACGTCTTTTAGGCTGGGAACCTTGCCTTCCTTATAGGCCCAGTGCGCAGCAACCCCCAGCTCAGCCTGCGAATGCTGTTCGTGCGTCCGGATCTGGACCTCAATCCGGTGGCGGGCGGGCCCCATCACAGTCGTATGGATTGAGCGATATCCGTTCGGCTTGGGGGTGGAAATATAGTCTTTAAAACGGCCTGGAATGCTGTGATAGCGCCCGTGGATCAACCCTAAAACGGTGTAGCAATCCTCAATACTGTCCACGACGATCCGGAACGCCATAATGTCGGAAAGCTGTTCGAAGGCAACGTTTTTGCGCTGCATCTTCTTCCAGATGGAATAGCCTGTTTTCTCCCGGCCCGTGATCTCAGCCTTTATCCCTGAGGTTTCAAGTAAAGCCGCCAGCTCGTTAATGATGGTTTCAACGACGCCAGAGCCTTCCTTGCGCAGGAAAGACAAGCGGTTTGAGATACTTTCCCGCGCTTCAGGATTAAGAACCCCAAAAGCGAGATCTTCCAGCTCGGTCTTGATCGTGTGAACCCCGACCCGCTCCGCCAATGGCACATAGATTTCGAGCGTTTCCAGTGCAATCCGCTGGCGCTTTTCGGGCTTTTTGATCGCATCCAGCGTCCGCATGTTATGCAGCCGGTCCGCAAGCTTCACCAGCAGGACGCGGATATCTTCGGACATGGCTAGCAAGAGTTTCCGGAAATTTTCAGCCTGCTTGCCTTCGACCGTCTGGCTTTCGATCCGCGTCAGCTTACTGACCCCGTTGACGAGATCGGCTACATCTTTTCCGAATTTATTTTTTAGATCGTCATAGCTGGCCGCCGTGTCTTCCAGCGTATCGTGCAAAATGGCCGTGATCAGCGTGCCGGTATCCATCTTCATACCGGCCAGAATCTGGGCGACCTCGAGCGGATGGGTGTAGTAGGGTTCACCGGAGGCCCGTACTTGCCCCTCATGCATCTTTTTGGCGTACTCATAAGCTGCCGTGATCTCTCCGGCTTTCACATCCGGGTTATAGGCTTTCACCTTGGCGATCAACGCCTCCGGTGCGGCAGTCATGGTCTGTGTTTCAAGCTCGGGCATGGTCCAGATTAATACCGGTCAGTTAAAAATTCAGATTATCATGAAAAAACCGCCCGTGCATTAGAGCGTGTGATCAATTAAAGGGTTTTGCGGCAAAAATAGAGATTTTCCCTTTTGCAGCCTATGAAAAAGCCGGGAAATCCCGGCTCTTTTGAAGAAATAGATAATGTTCCTCAGACAAGCTGTCCGGCTAGAAAGACTCGTCGTCGCCTGCCGCGCCGCCAGCCAGATCTTCGAGAGAGGGTTCGCCCTCTTCGTCATCGTCGGCGATTTCTTCATCGGCGTACAGGCCGCCGCTTTGTGCCGCAGCCGCTTGTCCGGCGAGTATTTCCCACTCTTCTTCGCCGTCCATCAGGTCGATTTGCTCTTCGTCCTCTTCGAAAGAGGCCATACGCTGATGAGAGCGTACAAGCGATTCTCTCAGATTTTCCGTCTCGACCGTTTCATCGGCAATCTCGCGCAAGGCGACAACCGGGTTCTTGTCGTTGTCGCGCTCAATCGTCAGAGGCGCGCCGGAGCCGATCTTGCGGGCGCGCTGTGCGGCCAGCATGACGAGCTGAAAGCGGTTTGGAACTTTTTCAATACAATCTTCAACGGTTACGCGTGCCATTTCTTCTTCCGTTCCGTAAGGTTTCCAATCAACCGTACCTTATAGAGGGTTCACTGCATGAAAGCAAGCCTCTTGACGCAGCGATTTTTCCTGTAATCATAAGGCCCCATGAACATGCCTTCGATCCCATCCTCTGATTGCGCCCTTTGCCCCCGTCTTGCAGCCTTCCGCACGGAGAACAGGGCCGCGTTTCCGGATAAGTTTAACGCGCCCGTACCTTCTTTCGGCCCTGCGGATGCACGCCTCCTCATTGTCGGGTTGGCGCCGGGTCTGCGGGGGGCAAATTTCTCCGGACGACCCTTTACCGGGGATTATGCGGGGGATTTGCTGTACGCGACCTTGCTGAAATTCGGCTTTGCGAAGGGCACGTACAGGGCGGTTAAGGATGATGGGCTGGAACTGACCGGTACACGGATTACAAATGCCGTGCGCTGTGTTCCCCCTGAAAACAAGCCGACAACGGCGGAGATGAATACGTGCCGCCCCTTCCTGAAAGAAGAAATCGAGTCCATGCCGAATTTACGCGTGATCGTTTCGCTGGGCTTGATATCGCACAATGCCGTTTTGAAGAGTTTGGGACAAAAAATTTCAGCCTTTCCCTTTGGTCACGGCGTACAGCACGATATGGGCGGCGAGCTAAGCCTGATTGATTCGTATCATTGCTCCCGCTACAATACGAATACGGGACGGTTGACGACGGAAATGTTTGAAGACGTTTTCCAGCGCGTTATGCAGATTTTGACAAATGCCCCGGCCAGTCTTCGCGGTGCGTAAACACCTCGATCCCTGCGCCTTGATTTTCACCGAAAATATCCGCTTTTTTGATAGAAAGTCGTGCCGCTGTAACGGATGCGCTGCTGAAACATAAATCCAGAAGCTCTTTAAGATAATCCTCAATGAGCTGCGCGTGAGGCCGATCCGCCCAGGATGTGATTCCCTTATAAAGCACGGCGTAATCGATAATCGTCTCCGGACTGACCTCTTGCAGATAGGTTGAAGGGTCGGCATAAACTTCGGCAGTAACCAGAACGCGCTGGGGCTTGTTGTGCTCGTGCGGTAACAGGCCCAGCTTCAGGGGTACCTCGATGGAATCGAGAAAAATTTTGATATGACTGTCCTTTTCCATGAGTCCGCCTTATATAAGTGGAAGCTGTGAATAGAAAGATAAAAATGACGACACCCCCTAAGCTCTCTTCTATAGTTGCCATGGCGCAAAACCGCATAATAGGCCGGAATAACGCACTGATCTGGCATATTCCCGAAGATTTGAAACATTTCAAACGCACCACGATGGGAAAGCCGATCATCATGGGCCGAAAATCCTATGAGGCGCTCGGCAAGCCGTTGCCGGGGCGCGCGAATATTGTGATCTCCCGCAAAAAGGCGGCTTTACCGGACGATACTCCGACGGCGACCTTTGACGATATGGAATCGGTCGAGTCGCCTGCCGCATCGGGGACAGCGCTTTATGTCGTAACCTCCATAGAGGCCGCCATAGACAAAGCGAAAGACATCGCAAGCGCGCAAGGGTTGGACGAAATTTTCATCACGGGCGGTGGTGAGATTTACAAACAGACCCTTCCCATCACGCAGAGACTCTATCTGACGCTCCTGCATCGCGATTATGACGGCGATACCTTTTTTCCCGCATTTGACTGGGAAGAGTGGACGGTCGCAGAAGAACGCTCAAGCCCGGCTGATGAGGAAAAAGACCGCCCGGCCCTGACTTTTTATACGCTTGAACGCAAAAATTCCGGAGCTTAAAAGCTGAAAAATCACCATTGAAACAGACTGCCCCTTCCTATAAGCCATGGCCATGTCCCGTCCGTTACACAAAACGAAAACGCTTCTTTTAGCCCTCGCACGGGCAGATACCGCCTTCTTTATTCTGCCTGCCCTGATGACGATTTTAATCGTGGGAACAGTCGCGCAACGCTGGATGGGGCTTTACGATTCGCAGCATCTGTTCTTCATGTCCTTTATCTTCTGGGCGGGCCCTGTGCCGCTTCCCGGAGGTGCGTTACTAATCGGTATCCTCACACTGGGATTAAGCCTGAAATTTATCTTTAAAAGCCGCTGGAACCGTATGAAGGCCGGGATCAACCTGACACATCTGGGCGTGTTGATCTTGCTGGCAGGCGGGTTTTTGACAGCCCTGTGGGCGGAAGAGAGCTATATGCTAATCGGGGAAGGCCAATCCTCCCCCTATATCTATGATTATTTCCGGCAAGAAGCCATTATCACGAAAAATGACGCTCCAATCGGGCGTGTTCCCTTTGACAAGCTTAAGGAGGGCCGTGCATGGCCGCCTTTACCTTTTCATGTGGAGACGCTTCAAACCTGCCGAAATTGTGAAATCCTTAAACGCGGAGAAATCACGGAAGATGAGGATGGAAACGCTTATCAGGGCATGGCCCGTTTTATGGGGCTGCGCGCCAAGCGGCCCGATCCGGTCGCAGAGAATAATCTCAGCGGTTTCACCCTCAAAATAACGGGGTTGGATGAGACACAGGACGGAATTTACATCGCCTTCGACCCGATGCCCAAACCGATTATCGTGACGTACAGGGAAGACACGTACAAACTTGTTTTCGGCAAACGTCAGACCATGCTACCTTTTTCCCTTGAACTCGTTGATTTTAAAAAAGAAACCTATCCCGGCATGGATATGGCCAAAGCGTACAGCTCCGCGCTGATTGTCCATGATGGCGAGGTAAGCTGGCCTGTTACGATTGAGATGAACAAGCCGCTGCGTTACAAAGGCTATACATTCTTTCAATCCTCGTTCGAACAGACCCCGGAGACGGAGCGGACCGTTCTGGCTGTTGTGAAGAACAGGGCGCGCCTGTTCCCCTATATCGGCACGCTGATCGTCGCGCTGGGGCTTATCCTGCATCTCGCAACCCTGTTCGGACGGAGGGCGGGCATATGACGATAAGACGGTTTATATCCTTGTTACTGCTTGCGGCATTTCTATCGCTGGGCGCAGGGATATGCCTCCCGGCCATTGGTATAGCAGCGGATTCCAATGAGGCGGGCAGCGCTGAAAAAGCCGATTACGCCACGTTTAACCTGCTCCCTATACTTGATGAAGGGCGGCTTAAACCGCTGGGGAGTTTCGCGCAGATTACCCTCCAGCATTTTTCTGGCCAAAATCGGCTAAGCTCTTCAAATGCTTCGCAATGGCTGGCAGAGACCCTCTTCGATCCGGCCTCCGCAATCGATATTCCTGTTTTTCTGGTTGAGAACAGCTTCGTCCGTGAATCCATGGGGCTGACAGGGCCAAGACGTACACTTTATTCCCTGCACGATCTTCAAGACGGGCTGGAGGCAACGGCGCCGCAAGTCGGGGCTTTACTGCAACGGCAGGACTCTGCGTTGTCTGAGGATGAAAAGGCTCTGATCCAACTCCATGACAATGTGATCGCCCATAACAATCTGCTGCGAAGCCTTTCGCTTCTCCTACCGCTTCAGGTCGATGTCCCAGCGCGTTATCAGAGCGGCCTGCCTGAGGGAGATGTAACCTTCCTGCATCTTGCTGGCTATGAGCAGCGCATCCTTCAGGATCTAAAATCCATTATTGCCGCGAAAGGAGAAGACCCACGCCTGTATACACCGGAGGAACAAAAAATCGCTGCGCTGGCTTTTCAGATGCAGCAGATCCGTGCGGGCGGTGCGCATAGCGAGTCTTTACGGATTTTGCCCCTTCAATGGGAAAACCGTAAAGGCGAATGGATCAGCCCGTGGGCCGTGATTACAGGTGATGGCGGGGGCGGGCCGGACATGGCTGCTTATCTTGCCTTATGGGGTAAAATGGCCGACAGCTGGAGAGCGGGAGATGCTGCCGGTTTCGAAGCGGCGGCGCAAGAAACATTCGCATACATACAGGCGCATACGCCGGATGCGTTCAGCCTTGCCCGTTTCAGGGCTGAAAATCTAAGCCGTACGCTTAAGCCTTTTAACATCGCGCTGAGCCTGTACGGCTTGTCTTTATTCCTTTTAAGCGCTCTTCTGTTCGGCTCTTTCTTCACCGGAAGCCGCCCATGGATATTGGCGGCAGCCTGTATCCTGACGGGTGTAGCGCTCTTTTTACACGCAAGCGGTATCGCAACCCGGATTTATATCCTCGCCCGTCCGCCCGTCGGCACGCTCTATGAATCCGCCTTGTTTGTCAGCTTGATCTGCGCCGCTTCGGGGCTGATTGTCACGCTTCGCTCCCGGCAGGCACTAAGTCTTTTGACCGGGACGGCCTGCGCAGCGCTTATTTTAGGGATTGCGCCGACTCTTTTGCAAAAGGCGGACAGCCTCGAATTGCTCGTGGCTGTGCTGAATACGAATTTCTGGCTGGCAACCCATGTCATTTGCATCACAGCCGGGTACGGCGTATGTGTCCTTACAGCGGCACTTGCGCATATATGGCTTGCGCTCAAAATCCGGAAACCGGAACATGAGGCTCTTCAGAGTTTGCCGCGCATCTTGCACAGCCTCTCCCTTGTCGCACTGCTTCTGACGGCAGTGGGCACGGTACTGGGTGGAATCTGGGCGGACCAGTCATGGGGGCGTTTCTGGGGCTGGGACCCAAAAGAGAACGGCGCGCTTTTGATTGTGCTCTGGCTGGTCTGGCTCCAGCACGGGCGTATGTCAGGGCGGCTCCGGGCGCCGGCTTTTACAGCCGGGCTGGCTGCACTCAACGTGATTGTCGCGCTCGCATGGTTCGGGGTGAATTTGCTCAGCATCGGCTTGCATTCCTACGGTTTTATCAGCGGTATCGCCGAAGGGCTGGCCGCATTCTGTACGGCAGAACTTACCCTGATCGGTGCTCTGTGGTGGGGCGTCCAGTGTAAAGAACGCCAAAAAAGAAAGGAAAAAACCGCATGAAGCTCAATCTTGCGATTATTCTGGTCGTCGGCCTCTTGACCTACGGGATCACGGTCTATTTTGATCATCCAGCCCCGAAATCCGATAAGATACAAGCTGCAACGGCGGAATTGGCGTCTTCGCCTGCAAGCGCGGAAACAGGGGAGCGCGTCCCGGATTTTTCTTTTACGACACTGGACGGGCGGCGCGTGAATATCGGCGATTTTGAAGACAAAACGGTCATGCTTAATTTCTGGGCGACATGGTGCGCGCCCTGTGTGAAGGAGTTCCCGATCCTGATCGGCATTGCGGAAGAGTATAAGGATGATGTGGTCTTCATCGCCCTGTCCTCGGACCTTGAGCAAAACGCCATCGACAGATTTCTGGCCAAGCTCGAAAAAGACTCAGGCGTAAGTGTTAAAGCGGAGAACATTCTGATCGCTCTTGATGAAAATCAGGCCGTAACGCAGAAAATTTTCCAGACATACCGTTTGCCTGAAACGATCCTGATCGACAAACATCAAAAGCTGCGGCAGAAAATTGCAGGCGCGGATTGGCGGCGTGAAGACATCACTTCAGTGATTGAAACGTTTAATCAAGAACCGTAAAGCTTACTGGTGGTGCAACCATGCATAAAGAAGCGGGAACCAGATAAGCGAGGTTGTTAAAGACCCCTTAACCGCTTGATAAGCAATCCATGCCCAAAACAGGTTTTTACCCGGTTTCTTGAGCATGCGGAAAATTCTCTTTTTCTCAGGCTGCTTGTTTTCTTCTGAAAAAGTTTCCTCTGATAACGCTTGGTCAGCGCCTGTTTCATTGATTTTGTCTATAGCGTTTTTCATTGGGGTACTTTTTGAGTCCTCTTTTTTTACGATTGGGGGTTGGTTTCCCCACTATTTTATGCAAGAGATATGCGCATGAAGTTTCGGGCTTGTCCAGCCTAAAATTCAGGACGTGTTAAATGACTATCGTACAATGTATCCATGATATTACAACGACTTACGGCCTTGTTTTGAGTCTGTTCTTGGCTGGCCTCGTCGGTGGCTTTACACATTGCACGGGCATGTGCGGTCCGCTGGTTTTGGCGCAAACGAAAGCAGCAAATACCCACCGAAAAATGAGTTTTCTGCTTCTACCCTACCATCTCGGACGAATGACGACCTATGTCGCTCTGGCCGTACTGGTCAGCGGTTTTATCAATCTGGCCTTTATTTTTTCAGACCTGAAAATGCTGGTCAGTGCGCCGCTCTTAACGCTAGCCGGTATCATCTTTCTGGTCAGCGCCTTCCCGGCTTTGCGCACTCTTTTCCCATGGGCCGTTCATCTTCGGATCGGTTTACCTGCACGCTGGATTCAAAGGCTTCAAAAGGCGCTTCCTTATAAAAGCAACCGCCCTAACCCCTTAAAACGCTATATGCTCGGGGTTTTACTGGGTTTTATGCCGTGCGGCCTCGTCATCTCTGCGCTTTTGGCTTCCGCATCGGCTGTAAATACGATACAAGCAGCAGCAGCGATGGCTGCTTTCGCTATCGGCACGATGCCTGCACTCATGTTAACCGCGCTGGGTGGGCAAGCCCTACAGAGCCGATATCCCGGCGCAGCCAGCCGTTTGTCCCAAGGCGCAATGATCGTGAGCGGCCTTTGGCTCTTCGCGCTCGCCGGCTCTATGTTTTTGTGATGATTTGATAAGGTGACTTTGTAAAGGACGTACGAACATGACAACAATCGCCTCCACTGCCTCTGGAACCGCTTCGGCGAGTCCCGATTACAATTATAAAGTTGTCAGACTTTTTACACTGGCGACGGTCTTCTGGGGTATTACGGGTTTTCTCGTCGGTATCGTTATTGCCGCACAAATGGCGTTTCCGGATCTGAATATCGAGCCATATCTGTCCTTTGGGCGGCTGCGTCCTCTTCATACATCAGCTGTTATCTTTGCGTTCTGCGGTAATGGGCTCTTCGCGACAAGCTATTATGTGGTCCAGCGGACCTGCGGCGTTCGGCTGTGGAGCGACGCGCTATCCTCTTTCACCTTCTGGGGATATCAGATTTTCATCATCATCGCCGGGCTGGGCTATGTGATGGGCGTAACGCAAACCAAGGAATATGCAGAGCCGGAATGGTATGCCGATTTGTGGCTGACTATCGTCTGGGTAGCATATTTGCTGGTTTACATGATGACGATCGTCAAACGCAAAGAGCCGCATCTATATGTTGCCAACTGGTTCTATCTGGCTTTTATCATCACAATCGCCGTTTTGCACCTAGGCAACAACATATCCTTGCCTATTGATCTGGCGAGCGCGAAAAGCTACTCAGCGTTTTCCGGCGTTCAAAGCGCTCTGATTCAGTGGTGGTACGGCCATAATGCCGTGGGCTTTTTCCTGACCTCGGGCTTTTTGGGGATGATGTATTATTTCATTCCGAAACAGGCCGGGCGGCCGATCTATTCCTACCGGCTGTCGATCCTCCATTTTTGGTCGCTGATTTTCATTTATATCTGGGCCGGGCCGCACCATCTGCATTACACGGCTTTGCCTATGTGGGTTCAGACGCTGGGTATGACCTTTTCGATCATGCTCTGGATGCCGTCCTGGGGCGGAATGATCAACGGGCTGATGACGCTTTCGGGTGCATGGCATAAACTTCGTGAAGACCCGATCCTCCAGTTCATGGCGATCGCTCTGGCTTTCTACGGCATGGCAACCTTTGAAGGGCCGCTCCTGTCGATCCGCTCCGTTAACGCTCTGTCACACTATACGGACTGGACAATTGGTCACGTCCATGCGGGTGCGCTCGGCTGGAACGGCTTTATCACTTTCGGCGCGCTTTATTACCTCGTACCGAGACTCTGGGGCCGTGAGCGGATTTATTCCGTGAAGCTGATCAGTCTTCATTTGTGGATCGCTTCTTTGGGGATCGTCTTCTATATCGCCTCAATGTGGGTTGCCGGGATTATGCAGGGCCTGATGTGGCGCTCCTACGATGATATGGGCTTCCTCGAATATTCATTTGTCGAGAGCGTGATGGCGCTTAAGCCTTTCTATATTCTGCGCGTGACGGGTGGTGTGCTGTATCTTAGCGGCGCGCTAATCATGGCCTATAATTTCTGGCGAACAATCCGGGGAGAAGTCAGCGCCAAAGAACAACCTCAAATACGGAATGCACAAGGAGTTGCAGCATGAGTCTGGTCGAAAAACATCAAAAGCTGGAACGTAATTCGGTTATCCTGCTCATTGCCACGACGATTGCTGTACTGATCGGCGGTGTTGTCGAGATCATTCCGCTTTTCCGGACCGAAACGCAAATCAAGCCGGTTGGGGACATACGCCCCTATACGCCGCTGGAGCTGGCGGGACAAAATATCTATGTCCGCGAAGGGTGCCATACCTGCCATTCCCAGCAAATCCGCTCTTTGCGGGATGAGGTTGTCCGCTACGGCCATTACTCAATCCCGGCAGAAAGTATGTACGACCATCCTTTCCTGTGGGGCTCCAAGCGGACCGGACCGGATCTTGCGCGGGTCGGCGGCAAGTATTCGGATGATTGGCATGTCGCTCACCTGAAAGAGCCGCGCGACCTCGTGCCTGAGTCGGTTATGCCCTCCTACAGCTTTTTGATGAAAAAAGGCGCAAAAATCGATGATCTGGGGAGCCACCTCAAAGCCCTGCAATCTTTAGGAGTCCCTTATACTGATGAGATGGTTGAGCTGGCGCAGCAAGACGCGATAGCACAGGCTACGGGGGAGGCGCGTACAGATACGAGCGGCCTTGCGGAGCGTTACGGCGAGAAGGTCAATGCCCGCGATTTTGACGGCCAGCCGCACATTGTCTCGGAAATGGATGCGCTAGTCGCCTATTTACAGGTGCTGGGTACGTTCGTCGATTTTGACGCGATTAAAGATGTTGAAGACGAGGCGCCGTAATGGGAGCAATTCTAGATTTTCTGGCCGCTCATGCGGGTGTGATCGGCATAATCTTCTTTTTCACATTTTTTTGCCTCGTGACCCTGTGGACGTTCAGGCCGGGTGCAGGGGCCGTTTACCGGAAATATGCGCAGCTTCCCCTTGAGGAGGAAAATAAGGAATGAGCGATAAAAATAACCAGAACCATACAGGCAAGGGCAAAGGCAAAGATATTGACCATGCCACAGGTATCGAGACAACCGGCCATGAATGGGACGGGATTAAGGAGCTGAACAACCCGATGCCGCGCTGGTGGCTGTGGGTGTTTTTTATCACGATTATCTGGTCCGTATGGTATTGGGTCGTTTATCCGTCATGGCCTGTGCCGGGCGGAGCGACGCTTGGGACCAAGGGCTATACGCAAGAAGGCGCGCTGAAGGAAAGCCAGCAGGAAATCTTTGCCCGTCAGCAGGTCTATCTTGATAAATTCCAGCAAGCCTCATTTGACGAGATTTTGAACGATCAGGAGCTTTACCGCTTTGCGATGACAGGTGGTGCGGCGGCCTTTAAGGATAATTGCGCAACCTGTCACGGTGCGGGCGGCGCAGGGCAAACGGGCTATCCGAACCTGAATGACGATGACTGGCTCTGGGGCGGACGGCTGAGCGATATCAGCCAGACGCTTCATTATGGGATCAGGGCGGGCAATATGGATACGCACCTGTCCCAGATGCCTGCCTTTGGTAAGGACAAGCTGCTTAGCCGCGAAGAGATCGAGGCCGTTGTAGATCATGTGATGTTTATCTCCGGGCAGGTCAAAGCCGATAGTGAGCACGGGGCACAAATCTTTGCACAGCAGTGCGCAGCCTGTCATGGCGAGAATGGTCAGGGGGACCGCGAATTCGGTGCGCCGAACCTGACTGACAAAATCTGGCTTTACGGCGGGGATCGTCATACGGTTTATGAAACGGTCTATAATGCCAGAGCGGGTGTCATGCCTGCATGGAAAGACCGCCTTGATGAAAACACAATCAGACAGTTGACCATCTATATTCATCAGCTTGGCGGCGGTGAACAGGACGATATGGCCATGGAAGAGGAGGCCGGAGATGTCCGGGAACGGGAAGACAACGCAGGGCAACTCTGATACGGCTGAGCCTGATACGGCCCCTTCTGATACAACTCACAGGGCCGCCGGAGCGCCCCCTCAGTATTTTGTCCAGCAGGAGCGCATCTACCCGAAACGAGTCTGGGGCAAATACCGCAAACTCAAATGGGTTGCGATGATTGTGACGCTGGGGATTTATTACCTCACCCCCTTCCTGCGTTGGGACCGCGGCCCCCATGCACCGGACCAAGCCGTTCTGATCGATCTTCAAAATACCAGAGCCTACTGGTTCTGGATCGAAATCTGGCCGCAGGAAGTCTACATCATTGCGGGTATTCTAATTCTGGCTGCCGTCGCGCTGTTTTTCGCTACAAGTCTGTTCGGGCGGGTCTGGTGCGGCTATTTCTGCCCGCAAACAGTCTGGACGGATTTGTTTATCTGGGTCGAAAGGATCGTCCAAGGCGACCGTAATGCTCGGAAAAAGCTCCACGAAGCGCCGTGGAGCTTTGAAAAGCTGTGGAAGCTGGCCTTGACGCATTCCATATGGCTTATCATTGCCTGGTGTACCGCCGGTTCATTTGTTCTGTATTTCAATGATGCGCCTACGCTTGTACACAGCTTCTTCACATTCGACGTCTCGCCCACCGTGCTGGCTTTCATCGCAGGGCTGACCTTTAGCACCTACCTGATGGCCGGTTTTGCGCGGGAGCAGGTCTGTACCTATATGTGTCCGTACGCGCGTTTTCAATCCGCTATGTTCGACCGTGATACGCTGATTATCGGTTACGACGAACAGCGCGGCGAGCCGAGAGGCAAACATAAAAAAGGCGAAAGCTGGGACGGGCGGGGCGATTGTATAGATTGTACGGCCTGCGTACAGGTCTGCCCAATGGGTATCGATATTCGCAACGGGCTACAGATGGAGTGTATTGCCTGCGGGTTGTGCGTGGATGCCTGTAACGACGTGATGGATAAAGTCGGCCTGCCGCAAGGCCTCATTCGCTACGATACGATTAACCGGATTGAAGCGGCGCCCGGTACGCCGGAAAAAGAAGCGCCTTTCCAGTTTATCCGCCCACGTACAATCTATTACGCCGTCATCCTCGCTATTGTTGGCGGAACGATGCTGGGTGCCTTGATTCTACGCAAACCGCTGGAGCTGCACGTTCTGCGTGACCGTACGCCTCTCTTCGTACAGCTTTCAAGCGGTGATATCCGCAACGGTTATGTTGTCAAAATCCTGAATAAAACGCACCAGCACCGCACATATGCCCTCTCCGTTGAGGGGCTTGAAAACCCGTCGATCGAGGTGAAGGCTGCCGGTGGCGCCGAATCAGGGTCTTTGTACGTGCCTGCGGACAGTGTGGGAACCTATCATGTTTTTGTCAGCGCGCCGGTCGTTCCTGATGCCCCCCGCTCGATCAGCCTGATTTTGACCGATTCCCATACGGGCGCTTCGGATAAAACCTCGTCAACTTTCATCAGCAGGAGAGAACAATGACGCAAGGACATACAGCGCAGCAGGCTATGCCGCGTCCCAGCGACAAGTGGATTCCATGGTATTTCGTCCTGTTTTTTGTTGTGGTCGCACTTTTGGACGGTATTTTCGTGTCCGTCGCGATGCGGACCTATCCGGGGACCGTCTCCGAACATGCCTATGAAAAGGGTCTGGCTTATGACGGCACCTTGGAAGAAGCACGCAGCCAGCCGCTTATCATACAATCCGCCTCTTTCAAGGACGGTGTCTTGCGCTGGTCTTTGGCCGATCAGGATGGTACGCCCCTGATGCAGGCCGACGTCAAAGCAAAATTTGTACGGCCTGTTCAAAGCGGGCACGATTTTACGCTGGCTCTCTCCCATAAGGGCGGCGGCATTTATGAAGCGAAACCGGAGCTTCCTTTACGCGGTGTATGGGTAGCAGAACTGAGTGGATCATGGGACGAGAACAGGCAGCATTATCAGACAGCCTACAGATTTCTGGCCCCCTAAGCTCTTCCTCAGCCGAAGCGGGCCTGTCCCGGCTCCGGCCTCAAGGGCCTTCGGAAGAGAGTGGCTATGAGACGCTTGTATGCCGGACGGATGAAGGGCTGTACGCGCTGTCCCTCATGATTGGCGGCGTTCATTGTGCGGGCTGCATCCGAAAAATCGAATCGGCATTAGCGCAGGATCAAAATGTACGGCGTGCGCGGCTGAATTTTTCAACCGGGCGGCTTTCGATTCTGTGGGATGGTTTTCCTGCGCAGGCCAATGAGTACGCCCGGATTATCGAGAATCTGGGCTATGAAGCCCTGCCTTACGATCCGGATAAGGACGCAGAACGTACGAAAGCGGAGGAGCGTTTTCTCCTTTTATGTTTAGGAATCGCCGGATTCGCAGCCGGTAACGTCATGCTCCTGTCCGTCGGGTTATGGACGACCAGCACTGAGACGATGGGGGGCGCAACGCGGGATTTCGTCCACTGGATTTCGGCCTTGATTGCTTTGCCCGCGCTCCTGTTCGCAGGCCGTCCGTTCTTTCATTCCGCTGCTAAAGCCCTGTCCGCAGGCCATACGAATATGGATGTGCCAATATCTTTGGCTCTGATTCTGACTGGCGGTATGAGTTTGTTCGAAACGATCAATCATGGAGAGCATGCCTATTTCGACTCGGCCATTATGCTGACTTTTTTTCTTCTCACAGGGCGTTATCTCGATTTCAGGGCCAGAAAAAATGCCCGGAGCGCTGCGACGGATCTTTTGGGAAGCCTGAGCGGCTTTTCCACATTGCTTGATCCTGAAACCGGCCAGAGCCGCAGAATTTTGATCCGTGACCTGCAAGAAGGGATGATCGTACGTGTTGCTGCCGGAGAAAAATTCCCTGCAGACGGACACGTACGAGACGGCCAAAGCAGCGCCGACACCTCTCTTGTTACCGGGGAAACGCTCCCCCAGCCGCTTGAAACAGGGACAGCGGTTTATTCGGGAACGCTCAATTTGTCAGCCCCGGTTACGGTGATGATCGCCCGCCGCGCGGAAAGCTCTCTTCTCGCAGATATTTCGCGCCTGATGGATAAGGCCGGACAGGGGCAGGCCCGCTATATCCGGCTGGCTGATAAGGCTGCACGCCTATATACACCGCTTGTGCATAGCTTTGCGGCGCTGGCTTTTCTGGGGTGGTGGCTTGGTGGCGGGCTGATGTGGCAGGATTCGCTCCTGATCGCTGTCACCGTCCTTATTATCACATGCCCCTGTGCGCTGGGTCTGGCTGTGCCGGTTGTACAGGTTCTGGCTGCCGCGCGCCTGATGAAACGTCATATTCTCGTTAAATCCGGCGATGCGCTGGAGCGTCTGGCTGGAATCGACACCATCCTGCTCGACAAAACAGGAACCCTCACACTGGGTAAGCCTGTCCTTGAGGATACGGACACGTACGGGCAGGAAACACTTTTGCTGGGGGCGTCTTTGGCGACACATAGCGCGCACCCGCTCTCCCGCGCCCTTGCTGCTGCCTGTGATGCTCCGCCCTTAGCGTTCGAATCTGTCCGGGAACATCCGGGTCAAGGGCTGGAAGGGATGTATAAGGGCTGTCATGTCAGGCTGGGCAGCCGGGCATGGTGTAGTGCAGACACATATGCGGCAGGCGATTCGCCTGAATCTGGCGGCGAAAGGCTGGAGTTGTTTCTGCGGGTTGATGAAGAGGCCCCCGCCGTCTTTTACTTCTCCGACAGGCTGCGTCCGGACGCGCATGAGACGATTGCCGCCCTTAAAGCCAGAGGTCTTACACCGATTATGCTTTCTGGGGACCGTGTACAGGTTGCGGAACATATCGCAGCACAGGCCGGGATAGAGGAAGTTCACGCCGGGAAAACGCCGCAGGAAAAATTTGCATTTTTGGAGCAGCTTAAACGCAGTGGACACAAGGTCCTGATGGTAGGGGACGGGTTGAACGATGCGCCTGTTCTGGCCGGAGCCGATGTCTCAATCGCGCCCGGTACGGCCATAGATATGGCGCAGAATGCTGCGGACATCATTATCATGGGGGAGCGTTTTTCTGCCCTGTGCGCCGCTTATGACATAGCCGCTTTCAGTCAAAAGCTCGTCCGCCAGAATTTTACGCTCGCCGCACTTTATAACCTGATCGCCATTCCGGTCGCGCTGTGCGGTCTTGTCACGCCTTTGATTGCGGCGCTGGCTATGTCCGGTTCTTCCTTGGTCGTTATATCCAATTCCTTCCGCCTGCAAAGGAGGCCCCGCCTGTGAGTGCATTGATCTATCTTATTCCTCTCGCCCTTCTGCTTGGCCTTACGGGCCTTTCCGCCTTTGTCTGGAGCCTGAAATCAGGCCAGTATGATGATATTGAGGGGGCTTCGCGCCGGATTTTGCTGGATGACGACGATCCGGATGATGATGACGATGATGACGACGAAGATCGCGATTAAGCTAAAACGCGCTTGTCTGCTTGTCTTTATGTCCACAGGCTTGTAATATGAGGAAGGTGCGGAGTTTTCGCTGCGTCTTTTCTGTTGGTCTTCTTCCAGACCTTTGACCCTCTTATTAACCTTCTTGTGATATCCATCCCATGGCCAGAACACGTACAGTCCGTAGACCCGTCAAGCGCTCTAAAGCCAAAAAGTCACGTTTTGGCTTTTTGCCGCAACCAATGCAAGCCTTTTTGGCCCGGCGCTTTGTCGATATTTTCGCGCTTGTTTTTGCGCTTTCCGGGCTGTTCGTACTGTCTGCACTCCTGAGTTATACAAACGAAGATCCCTCATGGAACACGGCCGGAGGAGATCAGGGCGATGTCATTCAAAACTGGATGGGCGCGCCCGGCGCATGGGTTTCAGATATATTGCTGCAAACGATCGGGCTAGGCAGTTTTGCCTTCGCGCTTGTATTGCTTGTGTGGGGCGTCCGGACCTTCAACCGGCAGTCCCTTTCTCCGTTATGGCTGAGAATTGTCGCTCTGATCGCAGCCGCTGTCGTCCTGTCGGTGGCCGGGGCCCGTATTCCCTCTGGAGGGTGGACCGTTCATCCTTATCTGGGCAGTGCCGCCGGAACGCTTATCTTCGAAAAAACCGTACGGATCGGCGATTATACCGCCTTTTGGCCAGGGCCGGGATTGATTTCAGCCCTATCCGGCGTCCTGGGTCTTACGATCCTGCTCTTTGCTGCCGCCGTCCGGAAAGAGGAACTGTCCGGCGTATGGCGCTTGGCGATGACCGTCACAATAGGCACACTGGCCCTGATCATCGAGCTGTCCTCCGCCTTCCGGGGATGGATTCGCGCTCATAACGATCCTGCGGACGGGGCAGGCGTCAATATATGGCCCAATGCTAGCCTGCTGGAGCGTTTTAGAGATATGCGCGCCCGTATTCATAACCGTGTCGAAACGTCTTTACCTGTGCGGGAAGCCCCTAAAATCGGCGCTGGTAAGCCTGCACAGCCCCCCGCCACTCCCAATGTGGCTTCTCTGCCCGTATCCACTCCAATATCTGCCCCTTCCATAGCGCAACAGCCGCAAAACGGTGCCGGTCATATTCCGGTCGTTACGCCACAACTTGCAAGTACGGAGCGTAATGCCGCTTCGGCGCAGCAACGTTTTAACCTTTCAGACACGAAAGACTGGGAATTCCCGCCCTTGTCTCTTTTGCAAGCACCGCTGCAAAATGACGAGGCGTACACACACAATGAGGCTGCTTTGCGCAGGAATGCGGAGCTTTTACAAAATGTTCTGGCTGATTTCAATATTCAGGGTGAGATAACAAGCATCCATCCCGGCCCGGTCGTCACACTCTACGAGTTGGAGCCTGCGCCGGGCACAAAGAGCGCCCGTGTGATCTCGCTCAGCGACGATATCGCCCGCTCCATGTCTGCTGTATCTGTACGCGTCGCCGTTGTGCCGGGACGGAATGTGATCGGAATCGAACTGCCGAATAAGACCCGCCAGATCGTCTATATGCAGGAATTGCTGGCCTCTCGGCTTTTTGAGAAAACATCGGCGAAACTCCCGCTGATCCTGGGGAAAGATATTGGTGGACAGCCAATTTTAGCCGATTTGGCGAAGATGCCGCACCTTCTGGTCGCCGGAACGACAGGCTCGGGGAAATCGGTCGCGGTCAATACGATGATTCTCTCGCTGCTCTTTTGTCTGTCCCCAGAAAAATGCCGCTTCATCATGATCGACCCCAAAATGCTGGAGCTGTCCGTTTATGACGGTATTCCGCATTTGCTCTCTCCGGTCGTCACGGAGCCGGGTAAGGCTGTTGTTGCGCTGAAATGGACGGTGCACGAGATGGAAGAACGCTATCGGGCCATGTCAAAGCTCGGCGTTCGCAATATCGAAGGGTATAACGCCCGGCTGCGTGATGCCGTTAAAAAGGGCGAGACGCTGATGACGAAGGTACAAACCGGTTTTGATCCTGAAAATGGCAGACCCGTCTTTGAAGATCAGCCGATGGATATGACGGAGCTGCCTTATATCGTGGTCGTCGTGGACGAATTCGCCGATTTGATGCTGGTAGCCGGGAAAGACGTGGAAAGTGCAGTCCAGCGCCTTGCCCAGATGGCGCGGGCAGCAGGGATTCACCTGATCATGGCGACGCAGCGCCCCTCCGTGGATGTGATTACCGGGGTTGTGAAAGCCAACTTCCCAACCCGGATCAGTTTTCAGGTAACCTCGAAAATCGACAGCCGGACGATTTTAGGCGAAGGTGGAGCCGAACAACTCCTCGGAATGGGAGATATGCTCTATATGGCCCCCGGAGGCCGTATTACACGGGTTCACGGGCCGTTCGTATCCGATAACGATGTGGAAAGCGCGGTCGCCTTCCTGAAGGCTCAGGGCGCACCTGCCTATATCGACGGCATTACAGACGGGGAAGACAGCTTTGGTGACAGCGAACTCATGATGGCGATGTTCGGCGGCGGCAAAGGTGGCAACGGAGATGGCGATCAGGTCGATGAGCTATACGATCAAGCTGTAGCCATCGTGGCCAGAGAAGGTAAGGCCTCGACCAGTTTCGTCCAGCGTTACCTTCAGATCGGCTATAACCGTGCAGCGCGCATTATCGAGGAGATGGAGCGGCAGGGCGTAATTTCCAAAGCCAACGCGACCGGAAAACGTGAAGTCCTCGTCCGCGATCTCAGCGATGCCTAGCTTATATAGCCCTTCCGGTTAAAAATTGAACATATAGCCTAACCGTTTTAAAATGATTGTGCCTCCCCCGCGAAAGCGGGGGCCTTAAGTATATGATTTCAAAAGATCCCCGCTTACGCGGGGAAAGCAAAAAGGCATGAATTTTGAATCAATTTATTTTGGGCAGGCTATATCTCCCAAACGTCATCCCGTTGGCGCTTTCGCGAAAGCGAAAGCTTGCACGAACGGGATCCAGATAAGGTCAGCCGCGAAATGCGGCTGGCATTAAACAGATCCCCGCTGTTTTAGCACGCCACAGGCGTGCCGCGGGGATGACAGTATAAGGATGTTCAATTTTTAACAGGAAGGGCTCTAGATTCGCTTTAACGCACCGGACGCTTCCGGCGCAACAAAATATAGAATGCACCGTCGCCTCCGTGCTGAGGCCTTGCGGGCACCGTTCGTACGACCATGCCCGCTATCTCCGGCTTTTCGGCGATCCAGTCCGGCATTTTCCGACGTAAAACACCCGGCGCAGGGGACCACCATTCATCTCCCTGCCCGCGGGCGCGCCCTTTACCGGTAATCACCAAAATACAGCGCTTTCCCGCGCTGTAATTTCCAGTGATAAAGGATAAAAGTGCCTCTCTGGCCTGCGCCTGATTAAGACCATGCAGATCAAGGCGGGCCTCAATCTCCATCTGTCCACGCTCAAGGCGTTGGAGCGTGCGGCGATCTATCCCGCCTCCCCCGCCACCGCGTCCGCTTTGCCCGGCACTTCTTTCAGACAAGCTGCTCTCCCGTGGAACAGATAAAGACCGACCAGTTGGTTTTATTTGTTCCCTCGCATGATCGATAGGGCCGGTTGCAGGCTTTGATTTTAATATGCGGCCCTGCCGATAGTGCTTCCCCGGCAGCGGCTGAACGTCGCGTGTTGCCGCCTTCCACAAAGAGGTTTCATCCTCATGGTCTTCTGCGTCCTCGTTACGATCATCGTCTTTATTACTCATCTAGTCCCATTTCTGGCATTATTCGCGCGTTTTTGCTATAGTGGTGTCATAGGCAACCACCATAATGGGGCCAAGTGATGTTTTCAAATATTGGAAATATCTTCGCAGGAAGCGAGCCGCGCCGTACCGAAAGCACCGATACACGGCAGGCCATACAGCGCCACGACCCGGATTTTGAAAAGCGGCGCTCCAAGAAAGATTCCCGAAATCACGAACATGCGCAAGAAGAAGATATGGCGACCGTCTCGGTCGAGTCTTTGCATTTGTTCCTGGATAACCTTTTGCGGGTTCAAAATGCGCCTCTAGCCCCGGAAAGCAGTCCGGAAAACGCTCCTGAAGATAATGAGGAGATGGCAGCCTCTGAAGAATCAGGGACGGTTCAAGAGCAGGAAACACCCGAACACCATTCCCCCCCGAACGGCCCAGCGGCCCATGCGGCGCAAGCCTACGCCCAGCAGGCTCACCATCAGGGGCAAAGCTGGGAAGACGTTTCCTCGGATCCGCATACGCCGCCACCATCCGGTCATGAGCATGCTCCCTTGCTGAGTGCCGAGCAAATTCGAACAATTCACACGCTTTTGGATGATTTGCGTATCCTTTCGGAGCGCAAGATTCCCTATATCCGTATTGAACGCGGGGAAAGCTTTCTCGATAGTCTTGTAATCGCGATTACAAAGGCAGTCGAAGCGTCATCACGCCCCTGAGTTTTTGCGCCAGTAGGCTTCCAGCAAGGAGTCTTCGCCCCGCCCCTTCAGCTTGAAATCCGCCTTATGTTCCAGAGCGGCAATAAGCTGTTTTTTGTAGGTCTCGTGCGGCACCTCATAGACACCGAACTGCTCCAGATGATCGTTGACGAATTGCGTATCGAGGAGGGTAAAGCCTCCGGCTGATAAACGCGCCGCCAAATGAACCAGCGCGATCTTGCTGGCATCGCGCGCGCGGGAGAACATGCTTTCTCCAAAAAAGGCACCACCGATCGCCAGTCCGTAAAGCCCGCCTACAAGCTCAGAGCCGCGCCAGCATTCAACGCTATGGGCGTAGCCGCGCGCATAAAGCCCGATAAAGGCGTTTTCAATCTGCCTGTTGATCCATGTCTCAGGCCGTGTCTCGGTTGCCGTAGCGCAAGCCCCGATAACTTGCTCGAAAGCTGTGTCGATCCTGACTTCATACGGCGAGGAGCGGACGGTTTTTTTAAGGCGGCGCGGCACGTGCAGCTTTTCGATTGAAAGCTGCCCGCGCATTTCCGGACAGACCCAATGTATGTAGGGACTGTCCGCACTGTAAGACATGGGAAAGAGGCCTTGCCTGTAGGCCTCCAGCAGTAATTCGGGGGTTAGGACAAGTTGCATGAATCCTCTCCTTCCGTTACCGGAGTAGCTCCACTAAGCAACACAGCCCGAATTAAACGATGAAAGCCCTATTCGCCCTCAGGGTCAATCCAGCCGATATTGCCATCCGGGCGACGCCGGACAAGGTTCAGATGCCCGTGGCTGGCATTACGGAATAACAAAGCCGACTCGCCGGACAAATCCAAGCGCATAACAGCCTCGGAAACACTCATCGTTTCGATATCGGTCGTCATTTCGGCAACAACGACCGGATCACCGGAAGCATTTCCTTGCGCATCGTCCTGTTCCGCCGCTTTTTCGTCCTGCTCAGGTTCAAGGGCGAGCACATAATCGCGGGCTTTGCTAATTTCACTCTCCGGTGTCTGTTCCATACGTTCGTGATGGTCACGCAGCTTTTTCTTATAACGACGAAGCTGTTTTCCAACCTTAGTCGCAGCGATCTCAAAAGAGACATAAGGGTCGTTTTCAACCCCGTCGGCTACAACCATGATATTTTTACCGAGCTGAATCGAGATATGCGCTTTTGTCTTCAAATGCCCATGCCCTTCGCGTGAAAAGGTCACGGTCGCAAAGGTTGCATGGTTGAAATATTTCTGGTTCAGGTCCTCAAGCTTTCCTGCGACATGGCCGCGCAGTGAATCGCCAACATCAATTTGTTTTCCATGAACGGTGAGTTCCATTGTCTTTGTCCTATCTTCTAGAATATACCTGAATTCGAATTATAGCACGGATCGGGGGAAAAGAGCAGAGGCTCAGGCAAGATTTTTTTTGGCTTTCCGCCGCTGTACAGACGATCCGATATGCAGAGATTCCCTGTATTTTGCGACCGTTCGGCGTGCCAGATCGATCCCTTCATCTTTCAAGATCGAGACAATCCGATCATCCGAGAGGATTTTCTTTGGATCTTCCGCATCGATTAAGCTTTTGATCCGGGCTTTGACGGATTCCGCACTGTGCGCCGTCCCATCTGCGCTGACGAGCGCAGTTGAGAAAAAATACTTCAATTCAAAAATCCCACGCGGTGTGCCGATATATTTATTCGTTGTTACCCGGGAGACGGTGCTTTCATGCATCCCGATTTCTTCTGCAATATCCTTAAGCGTTAAAGGTTTAAGAAATTCAATACCGTAGTTAAAGAATGCGTCCTGCTGCTCCACGATGGAGGCCGCCGTTTTGAGGATGGTCTGCGCCCGTTGATCCAGCGCCTTGATCAGCCAGTTGGCCGAATTAATCTGGCTTGTCAGATAGTCTTTATCTTTCTTTTGTACGGCGCTTCCGGCAACTTGCGTGTAATAGTCCTGATTGATGAGAACCTTCGGCAAGGTTTCATGATTCAGTTCAACCCGCCAGCCACCCCCCAGTGTCTTTGGCAAGCGCTTCATCAGGATATCCGGAATGGCCGTCTGTACGACCAGATGATCAAAATCGGCTGCGGGTTTTGGATTAAGCGCCTTGATCTCGGCGATCATATCGCTCAGATATGTTTCATTGACGCCGCAAATATCGGATAAAGCCGTAAAATCACGATTTCCCAATAGCTCGAGATGTTCCAGCAGGCGCTTCATCGGCGCATCGAGCTGCCCCCGCTCTTCAAGTTGCAAGGCCAAGCACTCTGGAAGGTTCGCAGCAAAAACCCCTGTCGGATCAAAACCTTTCAGAACGCTCAGAAGCCGCTCGACCCGTTCCAGCGAGCAGCCTAGGCGGTCTGCAAGGTCTGTGTGATCGTCACGCATATAGCCGGCCTCGTCGATCCGGTCGATTAAAAGGGCGCCGATCATGCGGTCACGTGGGTCCTCGCAAGCCATATGGAGTTGATCCGAGAGATGCTCGCGAAGTGTTTTCGGCGCTTCCATCCGGTTTTCGAAAGACTCCTCCGGATCTTCAAATTTAAGGCTTCCACCACTGCCTATAGAGGCCATAGAGGCGCCGGGATCGAAATCCGAGCCATCTGAGAAATTCCCGGAATCAAAGGCTTCTGCGATTTCATCGCGCGCTTTGGCCTCTTCGCTTCCTTGATCCTCTCGTCCGTCCGCGCCCCCATCGGCGGTATCCTGCCCCTGATCACGCTCATCTTTTTCCAATAGCGGATTTTTTTCGATCTCACTTTCCACATATTCGGCCAGCTCGATATTGCTCAACTGCAACAGCTTGATCGCCTGTTGCAACTGGGGTGTCATAGTGAGCGTTTGAGATTGCCCGATATGCAGGCCTTGGGACATCTTATTCATGGGCAGTATTCTAGCATGAAGCTATCGAAATGACAGAGCCTTCCTGCGGCGTACCCTTGTATATGTTTAGAGTGGCTTACATACAGATGTACGCTTAAGGTTCAGGCTATAAACCCTTTAATTTCAATATATTATAAAAAATCACGATTTGGGCACGATCCGTCCTTTTTTCTGCCACATTTGGCCTGCATCATTAGATTATAGACAGATTGGATTTACGGATTTCAAATTCGACTCTACCGTGTCTAGCTCGCTCACTACCGTTTCAAACCGCTGCTCCCTACCAGAGCAGCGGTTTTGCTTTGAGGCCGCCCTCAGTTCAGCCGGTACCCCTGACCATCTGTAAGAAGAATCTCCGGCGCTGCAGGGTTTTGCTCAATTTTTTGCCGGAGTCGGTAAATATGCGTCTCCAGCGTGTGCGTCTCGACAGTATCCACATAAGCCCAGATCTGATCCAAAAGGCTTTGGCGATCTATGCTTTCACCCTTGTTCTCATAGAGGAGCATTAAGATACGGCTTTCCTTTTCGGTTAAACGAATAATTTGCTCTGGCGTTTTACCCTTTTGGGGCAGGATAAGCCTGTCATGAGCAGCATCAAGCCGGTATGGCCCAATAGCAGGCATATCCACCGGTTCGGAAGAGGAATATCCACCCTTTACCGCCCGGATATGAACGCCAATACGGTCCAGCAAAACACCTGCCCGAAGCGGCTTACCAAAAATATCATCAGGTTGAAGACCGGGGATATCAGGCAACGGATCACCTCTGGACATAATCCATAAAACGGGCGAGCCAGCCTCTTGAGAGGAAGGAAGTCGGGCGGCAACGTGGCAGAAACCGGCCACCCCGTGATCCAGCAAAAGTTTCTCAAGCCAAACTCTTCCCGTTTCGTCCGGTTCGATAATCAAGATCGCATTCTGATCACTCATAAACCAGATCATAGCGTCTGGCACAAAGCTTGCAAGTTTTCTGGGTTAAAAGAAGAGGAGATGTAAGCGCTATGATCATCCAAAATGGCTTGCCGCCACCCCATGCCGTGGCCACGTCTGGGCAAGAAGGCCTTCAGCCGGGCGGCGCCTTTTTCAAAATGGTCGAAAACCCCCGTACGGCAGGGCTCATCCCCGTATGGGACAGCCGCCCCCAACCTGTAACAGCACTCCCTCTTGCAGATGACGCGGGCAATGCTCACGGCGCATGGGCGAACGGTTTACAGATCGGAATAGACGATAATGCCAAAGCCCCGGAACCCTTCGGTTTTGGGGATTTTATCGACATGATTAACCCGCTCCAGCATATCCCGTTGATCAACCATATTTACCGCGAATTGACGGGCGACCGGATTAAGCCGATCAGCCAGATCATTGGTGGCGCTCTGTTCGGTGGCCCCATAGGCGCAGCCGGTGGCTTGGCGAATGCCGTTGTCGAGGCTGAAACGGGCAGGGACCTGACGGAGAATGTAGTTGATATGCTCACGAAGAGTCCACATAAGCAGGCAAGAGATGCCGGGAAACGGGGGGAAGAATCTGCCGCGGGCGCCATGCTTGCCTTTTCCGACTTGCGCAGACCGTAGAAGTTCCTTGTATCCAGCCTTTTTCAAGTTTAACAGCTCCGCCGCTGCCTATAGCGGAGCTGTTCGGGTATTTCACTCACCGAGTTTTAGGGCAACGAAACGTACGTCCCCTTCCCGGTTCACGAGAAGAAGTACGGAGGAACGCCCATTCTTCGCAGCCCTGTCGATCAGATCGCGGGCTTTCTCGGGATCGTTAACGGCTTGCTGGTTGATTTCAACAATCACATCACCTTCCAAAAGCCCTTTCTTGGCCGCTTCAGACATATCCTTCACAGAGCGAATAATAATGCCCTGCACCTCCTGACCGATCCCGTAATGCTCACGTACGGCTTCGGACAACGAACCGACCGTAATGCCGACACGGTCGATATCCGTACCCGATTCAGGGCCGTGCGGAACCTCACCGGGAACAGAGGCCACCAACCCGTCTTCTTCAGCTTTTTCCAGTTCTCCGATTGTTACTTTCGAGCTTTTACGCTTTCCATCACGCCAAAACTCGACGCTGGCTTTCGATCCAATATCCGTTTCGGCAACAAGGCGCGGAAGCTCCCGCATTTCATGGATCGGACGGTCATTGAAGCGCAGGATAATATCTCCCGCTTTCAAGCCTGCTTTTTGCGCCGGACCATCTTTATTGACGCTGGCGACAAGCGCGCCTTCTGTCTTTTCAAGGCCCAGACTTTCCGCAATTTCCTCTGTCACTTGCTGGATACGTACACCCAGCCAGCCCCGGCGCGTACGGCCATATTGGATAATCTGCTTAATGACCGGCTCGGCCAATGCGGACGGAATAGCGAAGCCGATCCCGACAGAGCCGCCGGAAGGAGAGAAGATCGCCGTATTAATCCCGATCACTTTACCGTTCAGGTCGAACATAGGGCCACCTGAATTCCCGCGATTGATCGACGCATCTGTCTGAATAAAATCGTCATAAGGCCCGGAATTAATATCCCGTTGGCGCGCCGATACGATCCCGGCTGTCACCGTACCACCTAACCCGAACGGGTTCCCGATGGCAACAACCCAGTCTCCCACGCGCAGAACACTGCTATCGCCGAATTCAACAGCTGTCAGCTTCTTCTCCGTATCCACCTTCAGAACGGCCAGATCGGTTTTTTCGTCCCGGCCGATCACGTCGGCTTCAAGCGTTTCATCGTCGTGAAAAGTTACCCGGACCTCTTCTGCGTCGCGAATAACATGGTTGTTTGTGATAATCAGCCCTTTTTCAGCATCAATCACAAAGCCGGACCCTAAAGATGTTTCAGGCACAGCCGGAACACCCATGCCTCTGCGATCCATAAATTCTTCAAAAAAATCTTCAAACGGCGAGCCGGGAGGAAATTGCGGCAGCTCCGGAAAATCCTGCGGATTGTCTATTGTCTGCGTTGAGGAAATATTGACAACGGCGGGTAAAAGCTTGTCAACAAGATCTGCGAAGCTTCCCGGTGTACTCCCCCGTGTGCCCGGCAGCGGTGTGTCTTGTGCCTGAACGGCAGGTGCTAAAGGAATGAATACGGATACGCAAAAGACCAGAGCCAGAAAAACGCTCGATAGAATTACTCTCATTTTTTGAAGTCCTTCCCTAAGATTTCCATCCAACAATAAATGGGCGGTCTGAAAAATCCGGGCCGCGAAGGCCTAAAATAGAACCATCCCGGAAAGGGGTCAACCGGTGAAAAAACGAATCAACAACAGACATAAAAATCCGGTGCTGACAGCCGAAATTCCGAAGAGACGCAATTGCGATACGGGTAGCGAGAGGGCCAAAGTCATCATTTTGCGGAGCTGGTCCGGAAAGAGCGCATAAAACAAGCCTTCAATCACGAAGACCAGTGCAAAAGCTGTTAGAATATAGGTCGAAAAGGATAGCACTGCCCGTGCGCTCCCTTACTGTGGCCGTGATTCGAAATAGCGGAAAAACTTACTATCCGGTGAAAGAATCAAGCGTGTATCCGGGGTCGCAAGCGTATTTTCGTACGCCTCCATGGAGCGGATAAAGGCGTAAAACTCCCTGTCCCTGTTAAAGGCGTCCGCGTAGATTTTAATTGCTTGCCGATCACCTTCCCCACGAATTTTTTGTGCGTCTCTCTGGGCCTCGGCAATGATAACCGTCCGCTCTTTTTCAGCTTTCGAACGGATCTCCAACGCCCGCTCTTCCCCTTTTGCGCGCGTTTCCGTCGCCCGCTCTTTTAGCTCGGAGATCATCCGGCGCACCGTGGAGGTCCGCAGGTCGGAGGTCAAATCGGCACGGACAATCCGTACGTCTACGATCTGTACGCCGAGCTCGTCATGCTGAATGTTCGCGTTCACCCGATCGCGAATCTCGGCCATCACATTTGTTCGCTCTTCGGAAAGAAGGTCGTGCAAGGTTGTTTTTCCGAGAACAGTTTTGGTGACGCTCGAGAGAATGTTCTGAATTCTTGAGTTTGCATTCGTCTTCGTACCCAGTGTTTTCAGGAATTGAAGCGGATCCGTGATTCTGTAACGAGCGAATGTATCGACAATAATCGGCTCCCCGCTGACATTTTCAATCTTCGGTGCGGCAAGTGGATTACCGTTTTCACTCTGTATATCGCTCCCGTCTTCCTCGGCAGGGAGCGACTGCGGCAAATTCCGGGTGCTGCCTGTCGCGCTGGAAATCACGACCTGCTCCGGTTCAGGATCGACGGAAAGCACCCGCCCGTCGAAATAACGGACCTGCTGGATAAAGGGAATCTTAATATGCAGGCCGGGCGTACGTGGATCACCCTTGGGCTGACCAAGCTGTAAAACAATGGCTTGTTCCGTCTGGTCAACAGTAAAAAGCGCCTGAGAAATTCCGATCAGAGTAATCGCAATGACGGCCAGCGCGGTGAGAAAAATCTTGTTCATGGTCGAACCCCCTGCTGCTGTCCCGTTACTGTTCCAGCGCTCTGATTGTTACCGGCTGCCGGTTTCAACTGGTCAAGGGGTAAATAGGGTACAACACCTTGCGCGTTTTCGCTGTCGACGATGATTTTCTGCGCGTTTCCTAAAACTTTTTCCATCGTTTCAATGAAAATCCGCTCTTTCGTCACGTCTTTTCCATTAAGATAGGCCTCGTAAACGGCGTTAAACCGATCGGCATCCCCTCGTGATTTTGCAACCTGCGCTTCCTTGTACGCTTCAGCCTCTTGAACGGTCTGGATCGCCAAACCGCGCGCCTTAGGTAAAATGTCATTCCTATGCTGATTTGCCCGGTTCTGGGTATCCTCAGCATCCTGTTTCGCGGACTGTACGTCCTGAAACGCACCCTGCACCTCCGGGTGGACCTCCGCCTTTTCGATCAGAACCTGCGTGATATTGACCCCTGAATGATATTCATCAAGATTTTGCTGAATGATCGCCTTCGTTTTATCAGCAACCGTTTCACGCCCCTTCGTAATGATCGGGAACATGTCCGTCTGGCCTGCAACTTCACGAATAGCGCTCTCAGCAACTTTTTTGACCGTATTTTCCTGATCTTCAATCTCGAAAAGGTAATCTTCCGCGGATTTAATATTCCACTGAATAACGAGATACAAATCGACAATATTCCGGTCGGATGTAAGCATCAGGCTTTCTTCTGGAATCTCCTGCTTTTGAGAAGCGCCGCCCCGTGAAGCATGCTCTATAAAACCGATATTCATCCGGCGGATCGCATTGACATCCACCTTGGATATTTTTTCAATGGGTGTCGGCAAACGATAGCCCAGACCTTCCGTTGTCTGCGTCCGGGACCATGCGCCGAATCGCTGGACAACTGCGTGTTCCCCCGGATTGACGATATAGAAACCGCTCGCCAGCCATAGCGCCACCACGGCAAGTAAAAACAACCCGATCGCCGCGCCACCGCCGAGATTCCCCGGCATAACCTCGCGGAAATTCTCCTGCGCCCGGCGGAGCATCTCATCCAAATCCGGCGGCTCCTGTCTGTTGCCACCGCCACCTTGGCCACCGCGTGGCCCGTAATGGCGGTCATCATTCCCAGGCTTGCCCCATGGGTTTTTAGTATCTTTGCTCATTGTCCTCTAATAAATCCGGATTCATATCTTGACTTGTCGCTTCCTCATAACAATATCTGTTTTCCATTGGAAAGCAAGAGGCTTGGGCAAGAATGGGCAAACTCGACAAAGAAACCATCCTGTCGGCATTAAGAGTCGTCAAGGATCCTCTGGACCGTAAAGATATCGTTACAAACGGCATGGTCTCAGGCCTCCAGATCGGCCCGCGCGGGGACGTTCTGTTTATGATTGAGGTCGACCCGCAGCGCGGCCCAGCGCTGGAGCCTCTCCGCGCCGAAGCCGAGCGTACAGTCTCCGCCCTGCCGGGTGTTGCAAAGGTTACAGCCGTTCTGACCGCGCAAAGGCCGGCACAACCTACAAGGCCGCCGCAGCCACACAGCCATGCAGACCCGCACGGTATGGGTAAAAATCCGAAACTGAATTTACCGATCCGGCGTATTATCGCGGTGGCCTCCGGAAAAGGGGGAGTTGGAAAATCAACGGTCGCAGCCAATTTAGCGGCACTTTTGGCACAAAATGGCCACAAAACAGGTCTTCTTGATGCGGATATTTACGGCCCGTCCGTTCCTAAAATGACCGGGCTGGAAGGCCAAAAACCGGAACAGAAAAACGATAAAATCATCCCGCTGGAGGCGTACGGGCTGAAAATCATGTCGATTGGCTTCATGATGGAGGAACAAGGTGCACCGTTGATCTGGCGTGGCCCTATGGTTCAAACAGCCCTTTATCAGATGCTCCGGGATGTAGCCTGGGGAACACCAGAGGAGCCGCTGGACATCCTGATCGTCGATATGCCCCCCGGTACGGGGGATGCGCAGCTTACCATGGCGCAAAAGGTTCCGCTTTCCGGTGCGATCATCGTTTCAACCCCGCAGGATATCGCGCTCATCGATGCGCGCAAAGCGGCGGAGATGTTCAAAAGGGTGAATGTGCCGGTGCTTGGATTGATCGAAAATATGAGCATGTATATATGCCCCTCTTGCGGTCATGAAGACCCTATATTCGGCCATGGCGGGGCAAAGGCGGAGGCCGAAAAACGTGACCTGCCCTTCCTCGGTGAAATCCCGCTTAGCGCCTTGATCCGGACAGCCTCGGATGCGGGGAAAATTGTGGATCTCAGTGCCTATATTAATCCAGAGTTGATTCTCTAAAATACTATTTTTACCGGTCGGTATGATCAATACATACTCTTAGGAAACAGCCTTTTACCCAAACTTCCCACCGATATAATCCCGGGTTCTTTGATCTTCAGGCGCGGTAAATATCTGTGTTGTCGGGCCGGATTCGACGATGTGCCCCATATGGAAGAAGGCCGTCTGGTCCGAAACGCGCTGCGCCTGCTGCATAGAATGTGTGACAATCACGATCGTAAATTTACGGGCCAGCTCCTTGATCAATTCTTCGACCTTAGCCGTTGCAATCGGATCAAGTGCTGAGCACGGCTCATCCATCAGCACAACTTCGGGGCGTGTCGCGATCGCCCGTGCGATGCACAAACGTTGTTGTTGCCCACCGGATAGCGAGGTTCCCGGAGAGGACAGGCGGTCCGCCACCTCGTCCCAAAGCCCGACACGCCGAAGTGTTTTTTCCACCAGCGCATCCATATCCTGCGGCGTTTTTACAAGCCGGTGAATCCGCGGACCGTAGGCGACATTTTCGTAGATCGATTTTGGGAAAGGGTTCGGTTTTTGGAAGACCATGCCGACTTTCTGGCGCAGCAGGATCGTATCAACATTGTTCTTATAGATGTTAAACCCGTCGAGCCGGACTTTCCCTGTAACACGGCAGCCTTCCACATAATCATTCATCCGGTTCAAACAGCGCATGAAGGTTGATTTCCCGCAACCGGAAGGGCCGATAAGCGCCGTAACCTGATTGGTATAGATGTCGAGATTAACCTCGAACAGAGCCTGTTGATCACCATAGAAAACACTCAAATCCTGAGACTTCATACGAACAACCGGTTGGTCGGTTTCTTGTTTTTCTTTTTGTGTAGCCTGTGTCATAGAGCGTTTCTCCTACCATTTAATCTCGAAGCGCTGGCGGATATAGATCGCCAGCAGGTTAATCAGCGCCATAAAGGCCAGCAGAACCATAATGGCCGCAGCCGTTTTTTCGACAAAACCAAGCTCCGGGTTGTTCGACCAGAGGTAAACCTGTACGGGCAGGGTTGTTGCGGGGTCTGTAAAGATTTTCGGAACATCCACGACAAAAGCGACCATACCGATCATCAGAAGTGGCGCAGTTTCGCCAAAGGCCCGCGCGATACTAAGGATAACTCCGGTCATAATTCCCGGCAGGGCATAAATCAAAGTGTGGTGAAACACGACCTGCGTCGGTGTTGCCCCCAACGCAGCCGCCGCAAAACGGATCGAGCGCGGAACCGCCTGAAGCGCGTTACGTGTAGCGATCACGATAACCGGCAAAATCAAGAGCGCCAGTACCATCCCGCCAACAAGTGAAGAAGAACGCGGCAGACCGAACATGTTCAGATACACCGCAAGCCCCAGAAGACCAAAAATAATAGAAGGGACAGCCGCCAGATTATTAATGTTGATCTCGACAAAATCCGTAAACCAGTTCTTAGGGGCGAACTCCTCCAGATAAATCGCCGTTGCGACCCCCAACGGAAAAGCCATCAACACGCAAACAATAATGGTCAGCAAAGACCCGGCAGTACTGGCTAAAATACCTGCACGTTCAGCTTCCCGGGAATCGCCGTTTGTGAAAAAGGCCGCGTTAAAAGACAGTCTCATCCTTTTGCTCTGTGCCAGCGCCGTAATCCAGGCAGCTTCAGTTGGTGATACGCTTCCACCGCGCTCCCCCTGCCTGTAAAGTTCTTGCTTGTAAAAAATGCTGATTTGGCTGGAAACAGGCAACCAAACCTCATGGCGCTCCCCTACGAGGGAGGGGTTGTTTTGAACCTCTTTCTGGAGAATGTAAGGCGCGTTACGGCTGATCAAACCAAACAGCGCCCTTTTTTCCGACCGGTTTTCAACATTCGGAAACAGCTCGGTCAAGGATTTTTGGATGATTGTTCTGTACGCCTCTTTCTCAATCAGCCCCTGTTCGTACGTTACAGGAATCCGGACCTGTACTTGTGTAAAGGCTGAGTATCCGCTGGCCACAATATTCCAGATCAGGCTGACAAGAAACAAGGAGGCCAGCACGATGGCCGCAAGCCCCGTACGTCTGAAACGCTGCTCCTGTGCTTTACGTTTTCTGAGCAGACGGTGCTTCGGCTTTTTGCTGTAGGATTTATAAATGAACGGGCTTTTTTTCCTTTGAACCCGGCGTACGGCAATCCGCGTATGTCTTTGGAATAATCTAGTCATAGCGTTCCCTGTATCTTTTAACGATCACAAGTGCGACGATATTCAAAATCAGTGTCATGAAAAAAAGTGAAAACCCAAGTGCAAAGGCTGAAAGCGTCTTGTCGCTGTCAAATTCGTGATCCCCGACGAGGAGCGTCATGATCTGGACCGTTGCTGTCGTAACCGATTCCAAGGGGTTGAGCGTTAAATTCGCGGCCATCCCTGCGGCCATCACGACCACCATCGTTTCCCCGACCCCACGCGATACGCCAAGAAGGAGCGCACTGACAATCCCCGGCAAGGCCGCAGGCAAAACAACTTTTTTAATTGTTTCCGACTGGGTTGCGCCCATGGCAAGCGAACCGAAGCTGAGCGATTTTGGCACGGCGCTGATCACGTCTTCGGATAAGGACATGACGAAGGGCGTAATCATAATTCCCATGACAAGCCCGGCTGTGAGTGCACTTTCCGAGGCAATTGACAGGCCAAGCATTTCACCTGCGCTCCTCAAAAAGGGCGCAATCGTAATCACGGCAAAATAGCCATATACGACGGAAGGTACCCCGGCCAAAATTTCAAGGATCGGTTTGGCCCATGCGCGGAATCGGCTCCCCGCGTACACAGACAGATAGATCGCCGCATACAGCCCCAGCGGCGCGGCAACAGCCATCGCAATCAAGGTCACAAGAAACGTTCCAAGGAAAACCGGTACGGCGCCAAAGCTGCCTGCACTTGCAGCCTGATCGGCACGAATTGCGGTTTGCGGGCTCCATTCCGTCCCAAAGAAAAACTCGGTCGCGGAGACATGTGAGAAAAAGCGAAATGTCTCGGAGGAAACGGATAAAATAATCAGGCCGGTGATCACAATCGAAAGGATTGTACAACCTAAAAGCCCGGCTCTTATATATTTTTCAAACTTGGCCATCAGTCTTTTTAATACACCTTTACTCTCTTATGCCGAAAAGGCACCCCGAAGAACCTGTACGTCTTAGCGTCAAAACCCCTCGGGAATGCCTGTCTTTATTTTTCGGATTTTATAACGGGTTTAAAACCGCTAAGCCTCCTAAAAGTCCCATTGCGCCCGGACGTTATAAACGGTCGGATCGTCATCGGCAACAACTGCTTGATCATCCGTGTCTACAGATGTCACGTTCCCCATCAGGCGAACATGATCAGTCAGATACCAGTTAACGCCGAGTGTCACATTGTCCAGCTCACCGCCGGTAATGCCTGCGCCCGCATCGTTCAGGTCTGTATTTTCGTAACGGGCCAGAAGCTCCCAAGCACCCCAGCCGCCATTTTTGAGGCTGAAAGGTTCGGAGGGTTTTACCCGACCGAAATTCCCGGATTTACCCTTATAAGGGCGGCTTTCACCTGTCAGCAACCAACCGGCCTGAGCGTAGTAACCGTCGAAATCCGCATCGGAGTTTCCACCGCTACGGCTAACATCAGCCTTGAAGTACTCACCCTGGAGGCTGAGCGGTCCGACAACTCCCGCTGCTTCAAGTCCGTAGACGGTGACATCATCGACGGAGGCAAAATTTCCGGTGTCGATAATATTATCTCCATCGCCTGCAGGTTTTGCGCTAAAGCGTACGTTTCCGGTCGGCTTCCGGTAGCTGACACCCGCACCCAGATGAAGCACCGCATCACTTTCACGATCCATTAAGCCCAGAGCATTGATCGAGCCGCGAACATCGTAGGTGATATCCTCGTCTTCGCCCGTATCGTCGTTTCCGGCATCTTCGTTGAAAATCCCGCCGCCCAGAGACCAGTTATCTCCACCGGCCAGAACATTTAGCCCGATTTCCTCATCCCGTGTAAAGGCGTTGGTCGGAGCAGAGCGCTCAAGGAACTGGATATAGTTCGAGCTTGTATTTTGCTCCAAACCGAAAACGGGTTTCTGGTGCCCGACTTTGATGTCGGCCCCATCCAGCCCTGTGTAAATCAGCGTGACTTCCTTGAAATTCACAGCTTCCTCGGCAAAATCGAATTCAGACTTATACTCAAAATCCTCACCCAGATTGCCTTTAAAGCCTAAGCGCGCGCGGCGAAAATTTGCGTTGCTTGCATGGTCTTTAGCATCATCGTCGAAATGCGTAGCATCCAGATGAACGCGCCCGAAAGGCTGAAAGGAATATTTCCCGTCCAGCGATTCAATTTTGGGCGACGGCTTCATGCTGATCTTTACGTCACCGCTCACACCGCCGCCAGCAGCAGGTGCCACTTTGGCAAGGGCCTCGGCGGAAGCCTGTTTTTGTGCCTCTAAAGCAGCCTCTTGTTGGCGGATTACCTGATTTTGTTGTTCAACGACTTCAGACAGTGTCTGGACCTGCGTAGCAAGCTGGGAAAGCTGTGCCTGAATTTCGGCCATCGACATCTGCTCACCGGCACGGGCCTGCCCCGCCCCGGCGCTGAGCGCCAGAACGGATATCGCAGAGGTTAGAAGAAACATTTTTTTCATGATCTTTGTCCTTTCAAATACGATCAAAAATTAAATATGCAGTGTGTACGTCTAAAAGCGCCGGCCTATTCAGCCGCCGATTCCACAAGGGCGTTAACGCGGCCCTGAACCGTTGCAAGCTCTTCAGCCGGCAGCGGGATTAAACCTTTTTCGGCCAGATAACCAAACTCACCGGCGGCTTCATCACTTACAAGCTCTGTTGCAAATTCCACCAGGCCGGGTGTTTTACCGATATGCCCGTCTTTCAGATAGACGTACAGAGAGCGGGAAACGCCGTAAGAACCGTCCGAGATATTGCCAAAGGTCGGCTCTTTGCCTTCCACGATACTCCCTTGAACGATGTCCATATTTTCCTCAAGGAAGCTGTATCCGAAGATGCCCAGCGCGCGCGGATTACTCTGAAGTTTCTGGACGATCAAATTGTCGTTTTCACCCGATTCGATGTATGCGCCGTCTTCACGTAAAAGATGACAGGTTTTTCCACGGACTTTTTTGTCCGGGAAGGCCTCTACAAACTCAGGTAAATCCTTGCAAGAAGGCTCCATTACCAGCTCGACGAAAGCATCCCGCGTACCGGAAGTCGTCGGCGGGCCGTATACTTCAATTTTGTCATTCGGTAGACTAGGATCAATTTCATTCCAGCTCTGATAGGGATTATCCGCCAAAGCGCCGTTTACAGGCACTTTTTTGGCCAATGCCTTGAAAATCTGGGTCTTGGAAAGATGGTAACGTTCGGCCTCTTTCGAGTTTGCCAGAACGATCCCGTCAAAACCGATTTTGATTTCCGTGATATCCTTCACCCCGTTTTCAGCGCACATATCGCGTTCGCTTTGCTTGATCTCACGGGAGGCGTTCGACATGTCAGGGGACGCTTCGTCAATCCCGGCACAGAACAGCTTGAAGCCGCCGCCCGTCCCGGTTGATTCAATAATCGGCGTTTTGAAGCCGGTACTGTTCCCGAACTCTTCGGCCGCGACCGTCACAAAAGGGTAGACCGTGGACGATCCCACGATCTGGATCTGCTCCCCGGCCTGAGCGCAAACCGGAAAAGCCAGCGCCGTAAACGCCGTAAAGGATAACAGGGTTTTTCTCATCGTTTCTCTCCTTTGAGAATCAAGTTGTGAGGGATTAAAAGAAGTTTATGAGCGTCGGGGAAGGCTGAATTAGAGGCATAAAAAAAGCGGTCCAAAAGACCGCTTGATTCATTCAATATGCCCTTAAGACACGGGCTACAACTAAAAAAGCCGGACCCGCCCCGGCTAAACGCCGAGAGGAGACACATACAGATTCCGAAGCACAAACCGGAAAGAGCGTGCGAGTCCCTTATACTCATGAGGCCAGTCTTATAAAGACGCTTCGATCTCAGTCAAGCGTTTTTTTACTAATTTCGGATTTTATTATGCCGCTTTTTTCTGTATTTCATTTTTAGCCGTTGCATAGGCCCAATCAAGCCACGGAAGAAGCGCCTCAACATCCCCCGCCTGCACCGTCGCCCCGCACCATATCCGCAAACCGGGCGGCGCATCGCGGTAACTGCCAATATCGTAAGCCGCGCCTTCCTTATCCAGATTTTTGACAACGGCTTTAACGAAAGGCGCCTTTTCCTCTTCCGGCAAGGCATCGAACCACATATCCTTAATCTTCAGGCATACCGATGTCGTAGAGCGTGTTTCCGGCACTTCCGCAAGAAAATCGGCCCATTCACTTCTGGCCAGCCAGTTCTCCATGGTTTTAAAGTTTTCGGCCGCGCGCGCGATCGTCGTACGCCGCCCGCCGATATTGGACACCCAATTGAGTGCGTCAAGGCAATCGGCCACGGCAATCATGGAGGGTGTATTGATCGTCTCCCCAACGAAAATCCCTTCGATCAGCTTTCCTTTTTTCGTCAGTTGGAAAATTTTAGGGAGCGGCCTGTTCTCAGGCGTAAAACTTTCCAGTCGCTGCACAGCGCGGGGAGAAAGAACAAGCATGCCGTGCGCAGCCTCCCCGCCCAGAATTTTCTGCCAGCTCCATGTTGTCACATCCAGCTTGTCCCATGGCATCTCATAAGCGAAAACGGCAGAGGTCGCGTCGCAAAATGTCAGCCCTTCACGGTCGGCCGCGATCCAGTCCCCGTTCGGGACACGTACACCCGCCGTCGTGCCGTTCCATGCAAAGACGGTATCCCGCTCAGGATCAGCCTTTCTTAAGTCCGGAAGCTGCCCGTACGGGGCTTCGTACGCACGTACGTCTTCAATTTTCAGATGGTTCGTAATATCGGTCAGCCAGCCCTTGCTAAAGCTTTCCCATGCGAACACGTCCACGCCGCGCGGCCCCAGCATGGACCACATCGCCGCCTCGAACGCGCCGGTATCGGAGCCGGGCATGATCCCGATTTTATAATCCGCAGGGATACCCAAAAGCTCACGGTGCTTTTCGATCACATCCTTGAGCTGCACCTTTGCGGGGCCAGCCCTGTGAGAACGCCCGGTCAAGGCTCCGGCGAGTACGTCAGGGCTCCAGCCGGGACGCTTTGCGCACGGACCGGAGGAAAAATTCGGATTTTTAGGCTTCCGCTCAGGTTTAGTTATCATTTTCGCTCTCAATTCTTGTTCGCCCGCCAGCCGAGCTCCTTCCAGCGATAGGAGATTTCCTGCACCCTGTCCAGAATTTTGTTTGAAGCTTGGGCAGTTTAAACTGTTACCGATATCTCAGGAAATATCAGGTTGAACGTTGGACTCGGACGCATAACGTTCTTAAGCCCTTCCTCAGTATTCAACATTTTTTGTGGAACGGCTTGCCCGTCTCCGGCACTTAATTCTGCAAAAATCACAGCTAAATTCTCCCGTAATAGCTGCGCTTTTTTGCTGAATTCGGCTTTGAGCTCCTGATCTTCGTCCTGCGCAGCCAATTCTTCAGCCCAATAGAGAGGTAGCCAGACATGAGCTTTTCGCGTATCCAGACCACCATTATTCTTATATTCCTGCTCTTTTTCGAGAAAACGAACATTCGCTTTGTCCAGCGCATCGGCCATAATCAACGCCTTCACATGCCCGCATGTCTGATTCAGCTTTCTTAAGGCGCCGCTCAGCGCGATAATCGTGCCTTCCTCGCCCCATGTGAAATGATTTTTCTCAACCAGATTTTCCAGCAAATCACCAGCCGTGCCGCCTGAGCCCGTCTCGAACATCGAGCCTCCGCTTGGGTAGGAGGTCTCAGATTCCATCTCGTTGCTGTTGCCGATTTGGAGGATCGGATACAGATCCGTCAGGTAATCCCGCAAAACATTTCCGGTGGCTGTGATCGTATTTTTACCTTCCCGCATCCGGTCGGTCGTATAATGCGCGGCTTCCTTATAGGACATGATTTTGATGCCGGAATGGGGTGTTATGCCCGTTTTATCCAGATAGGCCTCAACCTTCGCTTTGACTTCCCTATCATGCGCCCGGCCCTCATCCAGCACGAATACAGCCTCGGCTCCCGGAGGCATATCTGCCATCTTCCGAATCGTCAGATCCACCCAGTTTTTAATCGCCGTATCCCGCGCACGGTTCATCCGCCAGATATCGCCCTTTTGCACTTTATGTTGGTGAATCTGGCCGTCTTTCCCGGTGATTGAAATGCTTCCGTTACCCGGCGCCATAAAGGTCACGTTGTGAGAGCCGTACTCCTCAGCTTTGTCCCCCATCAATCCAACATTATAAACGCTCCCGGCCTTTGCGGGGTCGATCGCGCCCTTTGTCTTCAAATTCTCCGCCACGGCGTCATAAAACGCTCCGTATGTGCGGTCCGGAACGTTAATCTGAACCTCTTTCAGCGTCTTCCCGTCCGCGCCGGTCGCCTTCCCGCCTTTGAGGAAAATGTAAGGAATAGATGAATCCACGATCACCGCGCCCGGCGTCCATAAATTATGAACCAGGCCTTTTTTCGTATTAGTCGTGTAAAGCTCCGGGCCGGTTTTGAGGGTGCACTCAATGTCTCTATGAACATCCCCGAGGTGTAAGGCAAGCCCTACGGTGCGGGATGGATAGTCTGGTAAAAATCCAATATTCTCTTCTACGGCATTCACAAAATCATCACCTTCCAGCTTTTCGATTTGATCCTTGAGGTCTTCGAGTTTTGGATTGTCTGAAATATCTTTAAGGATATTTTTCTTGAACGTGTTGTAGATTCCCTCTGCGCCGTCATTGGGGTTAACGCCGAGTCTCTCAAAAACATCTTGATGGTTTTTAAAGACATCCTCAAAAAATGTCTCAACATACACGCCGAAAATCTCCGGGTCCGAGACTTTCATCATCGTAGCTTTCAGATGGACGGAGAAGAGAAGATCTTTATCCTTGGCGGCCTGAATACTCTCTTTGACGGAGGCTTTTAGCGCTTCCCGGCTCATAAAGGTTGCGCCGACAATTTCACCCGCGTGAAGCTGAATATCCTCATCGCTGAGGTCGATAGTTTTCCCGTCTTCGCCTGTAAATCTAACACTGACGGCCTGTGCAGACTCTACGGTTCCGGAAACCTCGTTCGCATAAAAGTCACCGCAATCCATGCTTGCAACATGTGTTCTGGATTTTTGATTCCACTGATTATCGGGTTTAAAATATTTCTTGGCCGCATCGGCGACAGGCTGTGTGACCGCGCGCCATGAATTCCCGTCAGCCCGAATAACCGGGTTAACGGCGCTGCCGCCAATTTTCTTGTCATAGATTTTCTTGATCTTTTTTTCTGTGTCATTGGCCGGATTGTCCGGATAATCCGGGACCATAAACCCTCTGGAATGCAGCTTTTGGATGGCTTCTTTCATCTGGGGGGCGGTCGCGCTCATATTCGGCATTTTGATGAGCACGAAATTTTCTGTCTGCGTAAGCTCGCCCAGCATTTTCAGATCGTCGGGAACTTGCTGCTTTTCTTCCAAATAGTCCGGGAAATTTGCGAGAATACGCGCTTCAAGGGAAATATCGACTGTTTTTGTCTCAATACCGGCCGCGTTCATAAACGCTTGGATAATCAGCTGGGAGGACGCCAGCGCCGCTGCCGGAGATTCATCCGTCTTCGTCAGATAAAGGACGGGCTTATTCTCTTGCCCCTCTCCTAATTGCGGTTCTTGTCCTTCATTCATAAGTGCGGGCAATGCTGACATTCTTCAGAAACTCCTTAAGCAGACATAGTAAATTTTCCGGAATGTTGCGGATAGCATGCGGAATTCAGATATGTCAATTTAAAAGAGGCTGAAGGATGGCGTTTTATTTCACCGGAGCGATATCGAACAGAATTCGATGGGCTGCTGTCCCGCCGGGGCCAAGCGGGGTTGCCGCCACAAGCCGCACCGGCTTCTTAAAGCGCAGAACAAGGACGGTCCCGCCGTCTTTGCCCGGCTGCGTCCGGTAGCTCCTGAGAAGGGGATGCGCTGAAAAATCTTTTTGTGATGCTGTTTTCCATACGGCCTCCGGCAAGGTTACGATCAGCACATTCTCATTCTGATCCAGATCATGCCGGAAAGGCGATACTCCATCCAAATCAAGAACGATCCTCGTTTTTCCGGGATGTTCACCTATACGGACACCTAACACATCCGCCCCGCCACTACCGGATGCTGTTGCGATATCGCCCAGTGTCTCAGGGCGCTGTTCCATATGCAATGTCCGGGAATGAGGCTTCGCCCGCATCGTCTGTGCATCGGCTTTAAGTGTATAATCATGGGGGCTGGAAATTTCCGTCGGATCAACTTGACGACGAGCCCGCATATGCTGTTTGAGCGGGTCGGAATCCTCCTCCGCCTCGACCATCTCCCAAGCCCCCTTCGACTCGAGAAGCGTTTCCGCACTCTCCGTTTTTGTGCCCTGAAAATCATAAACCGTGCAGGCGCTTAAAAGACCAAGAACGGCAATAGACAAGATAGAACGGAATAAAACCATGATGGATAAAACGCCCCCAAACGTTACGGATTATGATGATTTTAACCCCGTCTGGGCCATCAAGACAAGGTCATAGGGCGCGCGATCTAAAAACACATTTAACACATTGAAATTAAATGAAATAATCGGGGTGTTGTTTTTTAATTTTGCCGTCCGCCCGTATTTTCTGATAGACTGAAATCTAAATTATAAAAAATTAACTAAATTTTAATACGGTAAATATTAAATGAGGGTGTTATGTTTGATAAAGGTGAAATCCGTCGTCATTTGTTAGGCTCGCTCGAAACGGCTCTGTTCATGCCGGGCGGCCCGGAGCGTTTCTGCACAAGCGCACGGGCGATGAAGGCCTCGTTTCTAATCCCTGTTCTCTTATTGCCTCTGACGCTTGCGACCGTCTTTTCGGGGCATCCGCTCGGCGTTCTCGATATGACTTCAGCGCAAATTCTCACAGCAATTTACAGTTTGCGCCTGTTTGTCTATCTGGCACTCTATTGCGGGCTTGTTTACGTCATGGCTAAAAGTACCGGCCGGTTGGACCATTTCTACCGTTTCGTTACGGCGAATAACTGGCTGACCCTTCCTGCGGCGGCCCTGATGATCCCGTTGCTGGCCCTGTTCCTGAACGGCGCTTACGGGTGGAGCGAGATTTACCCGCTAATGGTCTTCATTACGCTTTATTCCTACGCCTATACGGCCTTTATGGCGATGTACGTCATGCGCATAAACTGGGAACTGGCGGGCTTTATCGCCATTGCAGGCATGGCCATCCATCAAAGCTCCCTTGGTGCCTTGAAATGGATCGCTGTGAACACCCTTTATCTGGTATCATGATCCTCAGCTCTACGATGCAACAGCATCTTGATAAGCCGGACATAGGTTTCCGGCTTATCCGATAACGCCATATGCGTAAAGAGCAGGGCGATCCATAACAGTGTGAGCAGGATTTGAGGTACGCCCAGCGCGATCCCGACAATGCCAACTCCCCCCAGCAAGATACTCAGCAACAGAATAAGAGTCGTTGCTTTGCCGGGCGAAAGCCCCGCATCAATAAAGTGATGATGGAAATGCCCGCGATCCGGTGAGAAAGGATGCCGACCCGCCCGGACGCGCCGGTAAAACTGCCCGCACGCATCCATAATCGGCAAAGCCAGAACCCACGCCACGGCAATCGGCTCAACCGTCCGGTCGGTTTCTCCTGCGGCCAAGCCAATCGCAAACCAGCCCAGCATAAGCCCGAGGCACATGCTCCCCGCATCGCCAAGAAAAATGGAGGCCTTACTCCGAAATGGATGACGCATATTATAAATCAGAAATCCGGCCAGCGCGCCCATCAGGATTGCAATCTCGAAAAAGGGTGGCCAGTTTCCACTTATAATGCAGGCCAGCATGAGCCATCCTAATGCAACAAAGTTTTCGCCAGCGGCAAGCCCGTCCAGCCCATCCATTAGATTTATGGCGTTAATGAGCAGCACCACGGCAATAACCGAAAAGGGAAGCGCCATAAATCCAAGATATAACGTCCCAAGGCTAAAAATATTACCAAGATTACTGATCATCGCATGGCCGGGTATGACAATCAGTCCAGCAGCACAAAATTGGAGAAAAAACTTAACCCAGGGCGTTAAATGCGCCCTGTCGTCAATAGCCCCTGTTATCAGGAGCAATGTCAGAGCGGCAAAAAGCGGCCAATAGAGGACAAGATCGAAGCCGGATAAAAACCCGACCACCATGAAAACCGGAAAGATGACAAGCCCGCCAACCAGCGGCACCGCGCCCTCATGCTGTTTTCGCCCACCGGGCCGATCAACGAAGTCGGCCTTAAGCGCAAAAATGCGAGCAAGTGGCACAAGAGCGGCAACAGCCAGAAAGGCCAGCAAAGGAGGCAATATCCACGCCCATCCAATCATATGACTGTCATCTCCTACCGGCCTTCCTCTCTATATATAGCTGATACGGCGAAAATTTTAGGCCGCTTTTTCACTCTCCAGCGCACGCCAGCCAATATCCCGGCGGCAAAACCCTTCCGGCCATACGATCTTATCGACTGCCTCATAGGCCCGCCTTTGTGCTTCAGCGATCGTGCTACCGAGCGCTGTTACGCCGAGAACACGGCCTCCCGCATTGACGAGCTCGCCCTGATCATTTTTCGCCGTACCCGCATGGAATACCATGAGACCGTCCGCGCCTGAAACCTTATCAAAGCCCCGGATAACAGTCCCCTTTTTGTAAGTGTTCGGATAGCCTTTGGAGGCCATGACAACGCACAGCGCCGTCTGCGGGCTCCATGTCACCTGTCCGCGAATCTCCGCAAGTTTTCCGGTTGCGCCGGCATACAGAATATCCAGCAGATCGCCCTGAAGACGCATCATCATGGGTTGGCATTCCGGATCGCCAAAGCGGGCATTATATTCGATCAGGAACGGCTCGCCCTCGACGATCATCACACCGGCATACAGCACGCCTGTAAAGGGGCACCCTTCCGCAATCATCGCTTTAATCGTCGGTTCTATGATGCGATGGATGATTTTCTCTTCCAAAACCGGGTCCATCAGATGCGCAGGCGAATACGCGCCCATCCCGCCTGTATTCGGGCCGGTATCCCCGTCCCCGACGCGCTTATGATCCTGCGCTGAAGTCAGAGGCAGCATCGCCTTGCCATCGGCTAACGCGAAATAGCTCAACTCTTCTCCAGACAGAAACTCTTCAATCACGATTTCTGCGCCCGCATCCCCGAATGCACTGCCGGAGAGCATATTTTTAGCCGCTTGCAGCGCCTCTTCTTCCGTTTCGCAGATAATCACGCCTTTCCCGGCAGCCAACCCGTCCGCTTTGATAACGATGGGCACACCCTGATCCCGGATAAAGGCACTTGCCTGCTCCAGATCGGTGAAGCGCCCGTAGGCCGCGGTAGGAATAGCATATTTGGCACATAAATCTTTCATGAAGCCTTTTGAGCCTTCAAGCCTTGCAGCTTGCGCGCCGGGACCAAAAACGGCAATCCCAACCTCATGAAGCGCATCAGCCAGCCCCAAGACCAGCGGCGCTTCCGGCCCGATGACCACAAGATCGACACCCTTATCTTTCGCAAAAGCGCATAAGCCTTGTACGTCCTCTGCAGCAATGGGAACACGCTGTGCGCAAGCCTCAATACCCGGATTGCCCGGTGCGCAATAAAGCGTTTCACATTTTGAAGACCGGGACAAAGCCCAAGCCAGCGCATGTTCGCGGCCTCCGGAGCCGACCAGTAGAACCTTCATAAGCTCTCCATATTCTGCGAGTTTATTTCCAACTCTTTGTAAAGCTATTCTTCAAGCGATACAAGGGACGCATTTCCACCCGCTGCCGCTGTGTTGACGCTCAAGGCTCTCTCGACAGCGAAGCGCGGCAGATAATGCGGCCCGCCCGCTTTAGGACCCGTTCCTGAAAGCCCTTGCCCGCCGAAAGGTTGGGAGCCGACGACTGCACCGATCATAGACCGGTTCACGTAGACATTCCCGGCTCGCATCTGTGCCGTGACGCCTCTATGGAATGATTCGATCCGGCTGTGAATCCCGAGGGTCAGCCCGTACCCTCTCGCATTGATATCATGGATCAGGCCACTCAGCTCATCCCTGTGATAGCGAATTACATGCAAGACGGGACCGAAAACCTCGCGGTCCAAAATGCCTAAACGCTCCAACTCATAGAGGCGCGGGGCAAAGTAAAACCCTTGCGCTTCCAAGCCGTTTTCAAGCGGGCATTGATAGCGCAGCTTTGCAAAACCTTTTAAGGCGCTGCCATGGCGCATCAGTGCGGTGCGGGCTTCCTCGTCAATGACAGGGCCGATATCGGAGGATAAACGCCCCGGATTACCGATTCGTAACATCTGCATGCCGCCCTCGATCAAACCCAGCACCTTGTCGGCAATATCATCCTGCAAACACAGAATCCGTAAAGCTGAGCAGCGTTGCCCCGCAGATCCGAACGCACTCAGCAGCACATCGTCAGCTACTTGTTCCGGCAGGGCGGATGAATCGACGATCATCGCGTTCATTCCGCCTGTTTCCGCAATCAACGGCACGATCGGCCCGTCTTTTGCGGCAAGCGCCCTGTTAATCGCATGCGCCGCTTCGACGGAGCCGGTAAACGCCACGCCCGCAACATCCTTGTGCGCCACAAGTGCAGCGCCAAGCGTACCGTCACCGGAAAGCATATTGATGGCACCACCTGGAATTCCGGCCTTGTGCATGAGCTGCACCGCATACATTGCAATCAACGACGTTTGTTCCGCAGGCTTTGCGATCACGCTGTTCCCTGCGATCAGCGCCGCCGTGATTTGCCCGGTGAAAATAGCCAACGGGAAATTCCACGGGCTGATACAGACGAAAACGCCTCGTCCATGCAGGCTCAGCCTGTTCGACTCGCCCGTAATACCCGGCAGATCTTCTCCGCCTGCCCCAAAATCGGCACGTGCGCGGTTCGCGTAGTAACGGCAAAAATCGACCGCCTCGCGGACTTCGCCAAGCGCATCCGGGATCGTCTTCCCGGCCTCCCGAATACACAAGCCCACCAGAGCCGCCCGGTTTTCTTCCAGTAAAGCGGCAAAGCGCTCCAGCGCGGCAGCGCGCTCTTGCACCGGGGTTGCATTCCATCCGGGAAAGGCCTTGGACGCAGCCTTGAAAGCCTCCTCGACTTGTGAATCGAGGGTAAAACTGACTCGACCAACACACTCTTCGCGGTTCGCAGGGTTCAGAATATCGTGGAAGGGCAGGCCGTCTATCGCCCGCCCTCCGATCAAGGGTTTGGAGTCAAAAGATTTTTGCTCCTTTTCGACCTGCTTGAGGAGCATTTGCACCTGTGCCGGGTCAGACAGGTCCAGCCCGGCTGAGTTGGTACGGCCTACAGGTTTTTCCTGCGCATAAAGAGCTGAGGGGGTTGGAATGGCTGGGTGAGCGTGTTCTTTATGCTTCCGAATCTTTTCCACAGGATCGGCCACAAGCTCGTCTACAGGGTCATCCGGGTCCAAAAGCCGGTTCACGAAGGAGCTGTTTGCACCGTTTTCGAGAAGCCGGCGCACCAGATAGGGCAAAAGCTCTTCATAGGCACCGACAGGGGCGTAAATACTTGCCCGCACCCTCCGCTCTTGCAGCAACAGATCGAATAAGCCATCCCCCATGCCGTAAAGCCTCTGGAACTCGAAATCCGCGCCGCTCTCCCGCGCCATTTCAAGAATAGCCGCAGCGCTATAGGCGTTGTGCGTGGCCAGCATCGGATAAAAGCGTTCATTTTGTGCCAGTAGCTTCGCCGCGCAGGCCAGAAAGGATAAATCCGTATTGGGTTTACGGGTGAAGACCGGATAACCCGAAAGGCCGAGCGCCTGCGCCCGTTTAATCTCGCTGTCCCAATAAGCGCCCTTAACCAGCCGCACCTGTAGGCACCGTCCATGCGCCTCGGCCATATCCGCGAGATGGTCGATCAGTGGCAAAGCGCGTTTCTGGTACGCCTGCACAGCCAACCCAAATCCGTCCCAGCCCTTGAGCACGGGCAGGGCGGAAACAGTCTCAATAATCCGCAAAGACAGAAGCAGCCGCTCCGATTCTTCCGCATCAACCGTCAAAGGCAACCCATGAGAGGCCGCTTTTTCAGCTAAAAAAGCAAGCCGCTCGCTCATTTCCGGAACGCAGCGTGATTCTTGCGCATAGACATAGCGCGGATGAAGTGCAGAAAGCTTAACGGAAATACCGGGCGGGTGCGGCGCGTCCTTTTGAACGCGCCCGCCCAGATACGCGATAGCCTGCGTGTAAGAATCGAGGTAACGCTGCGCATCGTCTTGGGTCCGCGCACCCTCGCCCAGAACGTCATACGACATCCTGTAGCCTCGCTCTTCAAAGGAGGCGGCATTGCGGACCGCCTTTTCGATCGTTTCTCCCAGAACAAAATGCTGTCCCAGAAGCCGCATGGCCTGAATCATCGCCTCCCGGATCACCGGCTCTCCAAGGCGTGAAAGTGCACCATCCAGCGTTTTTTGCCCGGCAAACAGGCCGATCCCGGCCGCCTTGGCCATCCAGCCCTTGCTTCCACCCGCCGCGGCGAGCCAGTCCGCCGCCGCCGTTTTATCCCGAATCAGCGCCTTGGCCGTATCCTTATCCGGAATCCGCAAAAGTGCCTCGGCCAGAGACATCAAGGCCAGCCCCTCTTGGCTTTTGAGGGAATAATCCTGCAAAAATGTTTCAAACAGCCCGCCGCTCTTTTTCCGGGTGCGGATCGTTTCCACAAGATCGCGCGCTTTAGCTTTGGCTGCCTGCACCTTAAACGAACCATCCGGCAGGGCGTTTAGCAGCGCTTCAATATCTGCGTTTTCATCACGGGTGGGAACAGCGGATAAAGTATCGGGCGGGAAAAAAGTCATGGGCGGATACCGGCTTGTGTTTTAACAGCAAACGATTTTATCATGAGCCCATGAACGAAGATATAGTCCCGCAAAGCAACGTCCCCGAATTTTCGGTATCCGATCTGGCATTTTCCCTGAAACGCACATTGGAAGATACTTTCAGCCATGTCCGGGTACGCGGAGAGCTCTCACGGGTTATGATTGCGGGCTCAGGACATATGTATTCCTCCCTGAAGGACGATCAAGCCGTCATCGACGCGGTTTGCTGGAAGGGCACGCTTTCAAAGCTTTCAGTACGGCCTGAGGAAGGGCTGGAAGTCATATGCACGGGCCGTATTTCCTCCTACCCGAAAAGTTCAAAATATCAGCTCATCATCGAATCTATGGAGCTTGCAGGCGAAGGTGCGCTCCTGAAAATGCTCGAAGAGCGCCGGAAAAAACTGGCCGCCGAGGGATTGTTCGACCAAGCCCGCAAGAAACCTTTGCCGTTCCTGCCGGAAACGATCGGTGTGGTGACTTCCCCGACAGGCGCCGTAATCCGGGATATTCTCCACCGGCTCTCGGACCGTTTTCCACGCCATGTCCTTGTCTGGCCTGTACTGGTGCAGGGCGAAGGTGCAGCGAGTCAAATTACCGCCGCCATTGAGGGTTTTGACAGAGCTGACGGCAGAGCCTTTCCACGGCCCGACCTTGTGATCGTAGCACGCGGCGGCGGCTCGCTCGAAGACCTTATGGCCTTTAACGAGGAAAATGTCGTACGTGCAGCGGCCAACTGCTCGATTCCGCTGATATCCGCAGTCGGGCATGAAACCGATACGACGCTGATCGACTATGCTGCGGATTTGCGCGCCCCGACCCCAACGGGCGCGGCTGAAATGGCCGTTCCCGTACGTACCGAGCTTCTGGCGCAAGTGCTTGATGACGGGCGGCGCCTGCTGGCGGCTTCGAACCGCCTGCTCACTGAAAATACGCATAGGCTGGAGGCCCGCAGTTCAAAGCTTGGCGACCCTTCAAAGCTCCTGAATATCAAAACACAGAATCTTGATTATCTCAGCGGTAATCTGGTGCGAGGATTCCGTAATTTCGTAACGGCCCGGACAAGCCGCCTGAGCGAGCTTTCCGCAAAAATTCGTCGCCCGGAAGAGCGCCTGCTCGATGCACAAAAAAGCCTGAACCGCTGGAGTGAACAACTTGCCGCATCAGGGCCGAAAATCACCAAAGAGCCCGGCGTACGTTTAAACCATCTTGGGAAGATGCTCGAGGCGTACAGCTTTGAAAAAGTTCTCCAACGCGGCTTTGCCGTTGTCCGGGATGAAACGGGTGCGCTCGTTTCGACACCTGAAGGCCTGCGACCCGGCACCTCTTTAGACATACAGTTTAAAAACGATGCGCATATCAAAGCCGTTACGGCTTCCGGGGGGCATACAACGCGAAGAGAAGAGAAAAAATCAGAAACAGCGGAGACTGGAAAAGACGTACAGGAACAAACGACACTGTTTTAGGGATGCTCTACCGGTTTTTCCTTGCATGCTTTGCGCCCTTTGCGTTACTTCATTTCCCTATGAGCAAGACGAGCAAAGACAATTCCGATAAACTTATTTTGGCGGTTCCAAAAGGGCGGATACTCAAGGAGTTGATGCCTCTTCTGAAGCAATGCGGCATAGAGCCGGAGCCTGATTTTACGGATGAAAATAGTCGGAAGCTCCGTTTTACGACGAACCACGCGGATCTTGATATCATTCGTGTACGGGCCTTTGATGTGGCGACTTTCGTGGCCTATGGCGGGGCACAGATCGGTGTGGCTGGAAAAGACGCGCTGGAAGAATTCAATTATGCGGACATTTACTCTCCGCTCGATCTCAAAATAGGCTATTGCCGTTTGAGCGTAGCCATGCCTGACAGTGAGCTGGAGGAAGCCGATTGCACCCGGCGCAGCCATATCCGGATCGCCACGAAATATCCGAACCTGACTGCGCGCTATTTCGAGCGCAAGGGTATTCAGGCCGAATGTATAAAGCTCAATGGCGCGATGGAGATTGCGCCGTCTCTGGGCCTCGTGCGCCGGATCGTTGATTTGGTTTCAACGGGAAGCACGTTGCGGGCCAACCATTTGACGGAGACGGAAACAATTCTGGAAGTCTCTTCACGCCTGATTGTTAACCGCAGCGCACTCAAAACCGATCCGGAGAGACTGGGGGATTGGATTGAACGATTCCGGCAGGCCATACTCTCATGACCGGCACGCGGGACCGGCAACAATCGATACGGTCGGTTTCAATTGTAGAAACCTCTCTTCTGCCTTCTGCACAGAGCCTTATTCACCGTGACCGAGAGATTGCTTTGCGCGATCTTGAAGCCTCCAGCGTTTTTGAGCCATGCGGTGATTTTAGCCGGGGTGGAAGCGGAGGAACCGCCGGGGGCGGGCCTTATGATCTGACTCTTTCTGTCGAGGATGGGCGGCTGGTTTTCCGGACTCTGACGGCGTCCGGTGAGGCGCTTCCTATACTCGTCTTGTCTTTGAAGCCTTACAGGCGGCTCATCAAGGATTATTTTCTGATTGTGCGCAGTTACGACGAAGCCATGCGGGAAGGTAAACCCTCCCGGATTGAGGCTATAGATATGGGCCGCCGCGGCCTGCACAATGAGGGTGCCGGGCTATTGATCGAGAGGCTCGAAGATAAGATCACGATGGATCTGGATACTGCCCGCAGGCTCTTTACCCTCATTTGCGTTCTTCATGGCGGGATCACGGCCTTACGATAAAGGCCGGAGCAGGTGCCCCGGCCTTCGACGCAGAGATGTTTAAATGTTTGGCTCTTAAGCCGCGATCTTGTCTGCTTCCGCAGAGACGTTGATCGTCTCGCCGCCGACCGGGCGACTGCACGGACAAAGTTGTTCCGATTGCAGAGCATCCAGAATCCGGAGCGTTTCAGCCGGGTTCCGACCGACATTCAGCCCGTTAACGCTGACATGCTGGATCGTACCTTCGGGATCGACAATAACGGTCGCACGCAGCGCAACCCCTGCCGCAGGGTGACGAACGCCTAGCCCGTCGATCAGTGAGCCGTTCGTGTCGGCGAAGGACCATTGGTTCAGACCGTTCAGACCGCCATGCTCGCGCCGCCAAGCCAGTTTGCAGAATTCGTTGTCCGTAGACCCGCCAAGGACAACAGTGTTACGCTTTTCGAACTCGTCATTCAGATTTGCGAATTCAATGATTTCTGTTGGGCAGATAAAAGTGAAATCCTTCGGGTAGAAGAAAAAGACTTTCCATTTCCCGGCAAAGCTTTTTTCCGTGATTTCTTCAAAAGCGCTTTCGCCGTTTTCTTCATGTTTGTTAAAGCCGGGCTTTACGCCTGTGATCGTAAATTCCGGAATCTGGTCGCCAATACCGAGCATAGTGCTTCTCCTGATCGTTTATCCATAAGGGAAAAGCCAAAATAGCGCGGTGCTACAGGATTTCAAGAGAGATTTGCATTTTTTTACGGCAGAGCCTATATATCGGCTATGAAGTACAAAATCGCAGCTTTATATCGCTTTACACCGCTTGCGGAGCTTGAGTCTCTGCGCGCGGCTATTCGCGCATTCGGCAGCGAGTGCGATGCGCTGTGCGGGACCTTGCTACTCGCGCCGGAGGGGATTAACGGGACGATCGGTGCCGCGCCTGAGGCTCTGGACCGTATGGTCGAATTTCTGGACCGCGAGGCCGGAATTCTTCAGGGCGAAGTCAAATTCTCATGGAGTGAGGACAGGCCGTTTAACCGGTTCAAGGTCCGGCTCAAAAAGGAGATCGTGACCCTGCGCGCACCTGAAGCCGACCCTTCCAAACAGGTTGGAATCTATGTTGATCCGGCGCAGTGGAATGCGTTGATCGATGACCCGGAAGTGACCCTTATTGATACGCGCAACGACTATGAAACGAAGGTTGGGATTTTCAAAGGCGCGATTGATCCGGATATTTCGACCTTTACGGAATTTAAAGACTATGTTTCGGATAATCTCGACCCGGCAAAGCACAAAAAGGTCGCGATGTTCTGCACCGGCGGTATTCGCTGCGAAAAAGCCTCATCCTATATGCTCGCGCACGGCTTTGAAGAGGTTTACCATCTTAAGGGTGGGATTTTAAAATATTTGGAAACGATTCCTGCGGATGAAAGCCGCTGGGAGGGCGAATGCTTCGTCTTCGATCAGCGCGTTGCGGTCGGGCACGGTCTGAAAGAGAGTGCGTGGAGCGTCTGTCACGGATGCCGTGAGCCTCTATCCGCAGAGGATGTCAGCAGCGCCGCCTATGAAAAGGGGGTATCCTGCCCGCATTGCATAGAGCATTTGACTCCCGCGCGTGCCGAAGCCTTGCGCACACGCCACAAGCACTACATGGCCTCTGCTTACGGAGAGGATTCAGGCAGAGCTGAGTCTTAATTTTAATCTCTTTAGGCTTAATTCACCACCACTTGTAGCACTTTTCCCTTAATCCCCTCCCCCTTGAGGGGGAGGGTTAGGGTGGGGGTGTTAAGCTTTGTGAAGAATGTAAAATCCGTAACCCCCTCACCCCCCCCCTCTCCCCAGAGGGGAGAGGGGGCTTGATACCAAGCCGCTTGTGGTGAGGTTGTTCATTCCTGATTTTTAGATGTATCCGCCGCCGGTTGTTCCGGTGAAAGCACACGGGGTTTTCTTGCACGGTGAATGCGCCGCTCATGACCGCCCAGCGCCCTGACCAGATGCTTTGCCAGCTTTTGTCGATCGCTTACAGACAGCTCCATAGCCAGCTCTTTAACCGTTTCGGCCTTGCGGTTCATGACCTCCATTTGCGCCTCGCGCATACGAGTCAGGTTTTTATCGAAAGCTTGCTCATCAAATGTATCAGCCTTAAGCGTGGCGATCATGTCTTTACGGGCCGCTCGTGCTATTCTGGCTTGTTCGTGCATATCACGCCGCGCTTTTTGGAAGACTCTGGCGACAACATTCCGGGATTGCGGGTCCAGCTCTTCCCGAACTGCCTGCCAGGGATGGGCGTTCCAGCGCTGCACGCTCCAGCCTGCAATCATCCCGGCGAGCAGAACATTCAGCGTGATCGACAGGGTTAAAAACAGTTTGAGCCGCCGGTTCATGAAAAATCTCCCGTTTCGAATTCGTCACCGACCAGAAGGAAGGTTGAAAGGTCGTCTTCCCCTGTATCCAGAGCCGGGCTGAAGAAAGAACTGCTTGTCCCAACGGCCAGCCCCAGACAAAAGATGAGAGTCAGGACAAAGGCCGGGCGGGGAAGCAACAATCCATGGACGAATGTGCCGATCCATCCATACTGAGGCTTGGCAGCCACCTGTACACCTGACTGGGAGGCAGCCGCAGCCTCTATAATCCGCTCGGCCAGCCCGCCGGGTGTTTGCGGCACGGCCCGTCTTGTCAGCAAATTATCCAATACGTCCTTATCCATAGCGTTTCGTCCTGTTTTGCATACGCGCCAGAGTATCCCGGACATTGCCCTTTGCCCGCATCAGGAGCGATTCCAGCGCTTTAACCCTGATCCCTAATATAGCGGCGGCCTCCTTATTGCTTAGCCCTTCGTAGAAACACAAATTCAGAGCTGCTTTCTGCCGGGATGGAAGGGCCTGTATCGCGTTTTCCAGTGCGTCCGCTTCCTCACGTTTTGCCAGAAGCTTTTCAGCGTCCGGCTCCGGCGCAGCCATCGTGTCCAGCGCATCGCCTGCTGCCAGCGGCTTTTTACGGCGCATCGTATCGATAGCCAGATTTGTCACGACCCGTGTAAACCATGTAGTAAAGCGGGCGCCTCGATCCGGCTTAAAGGCGTCCGGTCTGGCCCAGAGCTTTAAAAATGCGTCTTGCACGATATCCTCCGCCTGAGCGTCGTTTCCGCACATCCGCCATGCGCAGGCGTAAAACCTGTCCGTGTGCCGCCGGACGAGGGTGGCGAAAGCCCGGTGATCGCGCTCACATATGCGCGCCACCAAGCTTTCGTCGTCATCCTCTTCGCAAGCGGCCATACGGCCTTATTTAGCATGAAGCGGGCTATTCGTCACCTGAATGATCGCTTTTGCCTTTTTCTTCACGGTGTTCAGCGGCTTTGTCCTTCATTTCTTCACGGCGCTGCTGCATTTCCTCGCGCTTTTTCTCACCAAAAGCTTTGGCTTCCTCAGAGGAAATTTTTCCGTCGCCGTCTGTATCCATTTCATTGAAACGGTTTTCATGCGTTTCCATGAATTCGCTTTTGCTGACCTGTCCGTCTCCGTCCAGATCATGCTTTTCGAACATTTTTGCCCCGCCCCGGTGATGGGGAGCGCCTTTTTCGCCGCCCTCATGGTGGCCCGCAAAAGCCGGGGAAGTGGAAAAGAGCAGTAAGGCTGCGCCGAGCGTTGTCAGTTTGAAAGTTGAGAGTGTTTTCATTGTGTTGATCCTTGTGTTCGTGTTGTACGCAGATAATCATCATACGGATAGAAAACTGAAAACCCTTCGATTTTTTCGGCAATTTTTCGCATACTTGTAGCTGTGCCCTCTCAAGGGTCGGAACCGTTCTTTTAAGAAGGAGAAAATTTTCATGCCCGCCGCCCGGAAAGCAAAAAAGACCCGTCAAAGCCTGCGCGGCCAATCCATGCGTGAATCGACCGGCTTCATGGTTGAGAAAACTTTGTGGCTCAGGATTTTAACCGGGATGGCGCTGGGCGTGATGGTTGGGCTGATTTTCTCACCCGAAGCCGTAGGGTTGTGGGATAAGGAGGATGCCTACAGTTTCGGAGAATGGGTAGCCTTGCCGGGTATCATCTTTTTGGGGCTGATCCAGATGATTATCGTCCCGCTTGTTGTTTGCTCCATCATTCTCGGCATCGCGGAAAGCCATAGTCTGGAGTTCCTGAAACGGATGGGTACGCGCCTCATTCCCTATTTTTTATTGACGACGGCGATATCCATTACGATCGGTCTTGCGATCGTTACCTTCGTCAAGCCCGGCCTTGCGATTGATCAGACCATCACGCAGGCCGCTATTGCATCAGGTGCGGTGGAAGGGCGCATTCCCGGCACAACGTTCGAAGACCTCACAATCCCGCAACGTATCGCCAATCTGATCCCGGCCAACCCGGCCAAGGCGCAGCTTAATCGTGACATGCTTCAGATCGTCATTGCATCCATCCTGATCGGGATTGCATTGATTACGATTCCGGCGGGGACCGGCAAGCCATTTCGGGATTTGTGCATGGCCGGGCAGGTCCTGTCGATGAAAATCGTGAGTTGGGCCATGATTCTTGCGCCCTATGCGGTTTTCGGCCTGCTTTGTAACATCACGATCCGGATCGGCCTAGACGCGCTGTTCAGTGTCGGACTTTATATGCTCACGGTTTTGGCAGGGCTAGCCTGTATGCTCGGCGTTTATGCTTTTTTGATCACCGTTTTGGGTAAGCGCAACCCTTTAGCCTTTTTTGCAGGCATTCGTGAGGTCCAGCTTTTGGCCTTTTCGACCTCCTCCTCAGCGGCAACCATGCCCTTCTCCATTCAGGCAGCGGAGGAACGGCTGGATGTGCGTCCGGAGGTCAGCCGTTTCGTCGTGCCGCTCGGTGCGACGGTCAATATGGATGGCACAGCTCTTTATCAGGCCGTAGCGGCTGTTTTTCTTTGTCAGGTTTTCGGCGTCGATCTGTCAATGGGTGAGATGGTTCTGCTGCTCTTGACTACCGTAGGAGCCTCTATAGGAACCCCTGCAACGCCTGGCGTAGGGTTGGTCGTGCTGGCCACCATCCTGACAGGTATCGGCGTTCCGGCGGAAGGGCTGGCTTTGATCATCGGCGTAGACCGGATCTTGGATATGTGCCGTACAGCCGTCAATGTCACCGGTGATTTAACGGCCTCCGTGATCATGAACAGGTGGCTGGGCGGTGCTCACGAGGAAGGGGCCGCCCCTGCCAAAGTCTGATCAGGCTGCCTTTTCTTCTGCATCCAGCAAGCCTTCCCGGCGCAGCAAAGCATCCGGGTCGGCGTCGCGGCCCCGGAAGCGGTGATAGAGCAGGGCCGGTTTTTCACTGCCGCCCTTGGAGAGCACTTCCTGCCGGTAGCGTATGCCCGTTTCACGGTCGTACAGGCCACGCTCCAAAAACAGTTCGAACGCATCAGCTTCCAGCACTTCCGCCCATTTATAGCTGTAATAGCCAGCTGCGTAGCCACCTGCGAAAATATGGCTGAACGCTGCGGAGAACGGTCCGGCCAACCTTGGGAATAAAGAAGCGTCCGCCGTATGTTCGTCCTCAAACGCCCCAACATCCTTGATTGTGGCCGGGTCCGTCATATGCCAGGCCATGTCTAAAATACCGAAAGCGCTCTGGCGCAAGCCTGCCCAGCCGACCATAAAATTCTTCGCAGCTACCAGCTTGTCGATCAGTTCTGAGGGAATTTTTTCACCGGTTTCGTAGTGGCTTGCAAACATATCCAGCGCTTCTTTCTCAAAGCACCAGTTTTCCTGAAGCTGCGAGGGCAGCTCGACAAAATCCCACAATACGTTGGTTCCAGAGAGTGAGCGGTAGGTCGTATCAGCCAGAAGCCCGTGCATGGCGTGCCCCATTTCATGGAACAGCGTCGTGACCTCGCCATGGGTCAAAAGGGACGGGTGATCCGCCGTCGGCTTGGTAAAGTTACATACGATTGCCGTCACGGGCCGTTCGATAAGCCCGCGGAAAAGCCCCTGATCGCGGTAAGAGGTCATCCAGGCCCCGTCCTTCTTGCCGCTGCGTGGGAAGAAATCGCCATAAAGCGTGCCGATAAAGCGATCATCGCTTTTGTCGTACAGTTCAAAAACTTTTACATCCTTATGCCAGACCGGATAAGCGTTTGAGGGTTCGAAACGGACGTTAAACAGCTTGCTGAAATGTTCGAAACATCCTTCCAGAACCCGCTCCAGTGGGAAATAGGGCCGTAAATCTTCGGATGAAAAGGCGAAAAGCTTCTGTTTGAGTTTTTCGCTGTAATAGGTCACGTCCCAAGGTTTCAGATCGTCCAGCCCGTGCTCTTCGCGCGCGAAGCTTTTGAGGCGCTCCAGATCGTCCAGCGCAGCCTTTTTGTAAGCCGCCTTCGTTTTATTCAGGAACGCTTCGACGGTTTCCGGCCTTTCCGCCATCCGATGTTCCAGCACGTAATGTGCATGGGTCTGATAGCCCAGAAGCTGTGCCCGCTCATGGCGGAGGCTGACGATTTTGAGGATGTTGTCTGAGTTGTCGAATTCATCGCCCCAAGCCCGCGAGGCGTAAGCCCGCCAGATTTTCTCCCGTAAATCCCGCTTGTCTGCATATTGGATAAAAGGGATATAGCTGGGCATATCCAGCGTAATCAGCCATTTATCCTGTTCCCCTTCTTCCTGTGCAGCGTGGCGCGCCGCGCTGCGGGCTGTGGCGGGCAGGCCTGACAGATCTTCTTCATTGTCGATCCAGAGTTTGAATTGTTCCGCCGATTTTTTTGCATTATTCATGAAAGACGGACCCAGAACCGACATTTCCTGACTGATTTCGCGCAGACGCTTTTTCTTGCCTTCATCCAAAAGGGCCCCGCCGCGTACAAAATCCTTATAGGTTTCTTCCAGCAAGGTTGATTGTTCCGGCGTCAGCGTAAGCGTATCTCTTTGATTATAAACAGCTTTAATGCGCGCAAAAAGGTCTTCATCGAGTATAACGTCGCTGGAAAAATGCGCGCTCATCGGGCCGATTTTTTCCACCAGCGCATGCAGTGCGTCCCCGCCCATTGCCGAGAGCTGGTTGTAAAAAACACCGCTGGCTACACCAAGCGTTTCCGAAGCTGATTCAAGAGCCACGATTGTGTTTTCAAAATCCGGGGCCTCTTTATTTGCCTTGATCGCTTCGATGTTCGCACGGGCCTCCTTAATGGCGGCTTCGACAGCAGGAAGATAGTGTTCATCTTTGATTTTATCGAAGGGGGGCGCGTGATTCGGGAGCGTCGAGGGGTCAAGAAGCGGATTGGCACCGGAGTTTATACTGGACATTCTTGCAAAAACCTTTCTTACTAGGACTCGTCTACAACATCATATATGGAGCAAAATGAAAGGCGCGCCAAGGTCTGAACAGTTTGACGACGTTTATTTTTCCGCGCAGGACGGTTTTGCGGAGACGCTTCATGTTTTTCTGGACGGTAACGATCTCCCGGAACGCTGGGCCGGGAAAGAACGCTTCGTGATTGCCGAAACAGGATTTGGAACGGGTTTGAATTTTCTCGCGGCTTGGTCATTGTTTGAGGCAACGACAGCGCCAAATCAAAAACTTGACTTCATTTCATTTGAAAAATTTCCCCTCGACCGGGAGGAGATTGAGCTGCATCTCCAGCCTTGGAAGCGCGAATTTCCGGAATTATTGGCAACGCTGCTTAAAAAATATCCGCTTCTTGTCCCCGGTTTTCACAGGGCCGCTTTGAGCGAGCGGGTAAGCCTGACACTTGTTTTTGACGATGTGAACAAGGCGGTGGCGCAGCTTGAAACACCTGTGGATGCGTGGTTCCTTGACGGATTTAAGCCTTCGACCAACCCGGATATGTGGAGTGCGACCGTTTTTGAGAATATGGCGCGCTTAAGCAAAGAGGGAACTACATTTGCGACATTCACTGCCGCTGGAGAGGTCAGGCGCGGGCTGGGTACCGCAGGGTTCGATGTCCGGAAAGTCCCCGGTTTTGGTACAAAGCGCGATATGCTGACCGGAACGTTTAAGGGGCTGGATCAAGAGGGCCTGAATCAGGGAGCCGGGAAGTGAGGGTTGCGATCATAGGGGGTGGGCTGGCCGGGACGGCCTGTGCCTATATCCTGCGGCGCGCCGGGCTGACGCCGGAAATTTACGAGGCCTCTCCTAAGCTGGCCACTGCTGCATCCGGCAATCCTGTTGGGCTGTATAACCCGCGTTTTTCAATGCATAGGACACCGGAGAGCGATTATTACGCTGCGGCCTTTTCTCTGGCTGTACGGACGTTTGAGCGTTTTGACAATATTGATCATGACCCATGCGGAGCCTTGCATCTGATCATAGATGAAAAACGCCGGCAGCGATTCCCTCAGACCCTTAAAAACTGGGGCTGGGATTCGGACCATATGCGTCTCCTCAGTGCAGAAAAAGCCTCGGAAATCGCGGGGATCGAGCTGGAACGTGATGCGCTTTATCTGCCTGAGGCCGGCTGTGTTTCACCGCACAGATTGTGTCACGCTTATGCGGAAGGGGTTAGAACATATCCGGGCCGGATCGTTAAAAATCTGCAAAATATTGAGGCTGATATTGTCATTCTGGCATGCGGCATGGCGGTTAAAAATTTTGAGGAGGCAAATTGGCTGCCCGTTTATCCTGTGCGTGGACAAATCACGATGGTCAAAGCTACGCCGTTATCTGCACAGCTTAAATGTAATCTGTGTTATGGCGGTTATATTTCTCCAGCACGGGACGGGTTACATATGCTGGGTGCGACCTTCCAGCGTTGGCTGGATCACCGGGAACCAAGACAGGCCGATAATCAGGATAATCTGGATAAGCTCCGTGAGCGCTGCCCAAATCTTGCTGAAGGATTAGAAATCGCCGGGCATCGGGCGGCTTTGCGGACGGCATCCAAGGATCATTTTCCAATCGTTGGCGCATTACCGGGGCATCAGAATCTTTATGTATCCGCAGCCCATGGTTCACACGGCATCCTGAGTACGCTAATGGCTGCGCATCTCCTAACAGACATGATCCTTGATCGGCAAAAATGCCTTCCAGATGCGACGATCCAGAAACTCGATCCGGCACGATTTTCGCCTTGAACGGACTGTGCCTTTAACGGGTATTGATCACCCGGATACGGCCATCTTTTTCTTCGTTCCGGCTATCAACGCGCACAGGGTATTTTTCCATGACGGGCTGAATAAAGGCGCGCGGAACAAGCGCTTCCCACTGGGCACGACCGTTCTTGACTTCGTAACGTACCAGCGTTCCGTCCAGCCGCGCCAGATTATCCAACAAGTCCTGAATATAAACCATGTGTTTGACGGTGTCGCTCTGCATTACGTTATTGGCGGAGCGGACCAGGTCTATCGAAGCGACCTTAGTTTGGGCCTTCACATCATCAAGATTACGGGCCAAGGCATTAATCGCGATAAAGTTAAAGACCAGAATCAAAGCTGCCACCAGTGATACAAAAATACCCGATAATACGAGCATACGCGCAGTCGCCCGTGAGAGTTTTTCGGTTCGTAAAGTCCGGTTACGCCATGGAACAATATCCGCAATCTCGGGGTTGATCGTTACGAAATTGGCGTCCATGCTCTGTACACGCGGCAATATTGTCCGAGATGCGCCAAGAAAAACCTGCATCCGTGCTGTCTCGGGATCCCAGCGCAGCGCGGAGGCCAACCCTTCTTGCTCATACAAATAAACGGTTTCCCTATCCCAATATTCGCTGTTCCCCGGTAAGGACGCCGCCAGAGGGCACCAGCTATCCGGATTCGAGGCCAGTGCTGCCGACGGACAGGCCAGATACCAGATCCGCCCCTCATCAATTGAGTAGCAATAATGAACCCGCTCCGTCCCACAGGCCTGCGAGGCTGCATTCCAGACAGCCTCTTCTTCGGCACCGGCAATATGGGGAATCATTCCACCGACAAGTTCAGCCGGAAGATAGGGAGTCAGACTCCTGACAAAGTCACGGGCTTCTCCGGCCAGCATATCGGCCATTCCCGGCGAAGGGCGCATCCCGGTTCCTCCGCGTTTTGCGGTATTTTTGCCTTGGGCGGCAGCTTTATTATCCGTTGTTACCACCTAGATCGCTCCTTCCATCAAGCCACCCATCATCGAATCCATACTCATATTCATGACAGTCAAGGCGTAAATGGCGCTACCGAAAGCAATAGCCAGAAAAACCCCAGTAAGCGCAAACGCCAGCCAGACAATCAATTTATGTTTCGTTCTTGCCGCCTGCGCGCGCATCTCGGAAATAGACTCCATCACTGTAGCAACTTGCCCGAGATCAGACAAGCTCGCGAGTTCAAGACGTTCGTTGCGGGTCAAAGGCGCCCGATCCAGCGCAGACCCCAGAGAAATCCCACGCCCAAGATCCGTGAGCGATTCTTCCCAATAGGCTGTCACATCCGGCGCAGAAGAAGCTTCCGCGGACTGGTGTAGCGTATCGCTGATCGGAACCAACCCATGCAGCATACGGGCGGCGGCAGCCATGGAATCGGCAAAGGCCAGATCCCGCAAATATCCACCAATCAATGGAATTTTCCGCACAAGCCGCGCCGTCGGCCAGTCTTTCTTTCCCCGGTTAACCCAATAGGAAAACATGCACCAGCCCATAAAAAAGGCGGTTCCGACCGATACCCAGATCAGGACATCCCATGTCAGACCAAGCCGCCCGACAACCAGATTAAATTTTTCAAGCTCGGTGGGGTCCGTCGGCGGGTTATCGTGAAACCAGCCGATCACCATATCTTTCCCGGCCCACAAGGACGAGATGATCGAAAAAACGTCAAAACCCAGCCAGCCCATCGTTCCCATGATCGCGCGCGTATTTTTCCGCTTTTGGGTGATGGAGTGAATCGCGTGGGGTATCCCTTCCACAAGCCGGTTGGCCCGCTCCGACCCGGCCAGAATAGCCAGCGTTCCATGATCGAAAATATTCAAAGCCTTGAGGGCGTCGATCACGCCCAGCCCCCGCGAAAGCGCTTCCCGCGCCGGTGCAAGGATATTCTGCCGCCGAGGATTTGTTTCCGCCTGAATGATTTTCCACAGCGCTACACCGGGCGATGTCGAAGTCGAACGAAACTGGATACCGCGCAAGAGCTGAACTTGCCACCAGGTCGAGCGGGCCAGAAGACGCTCCAGCGGAGAGCGGGAATGGGGCCTGATCGCCAGCGGATAACCACCCTTTTTTGTAATGGCTTCGCGTACGTCGTCAACCGAAGGCAAATAGAAAGATTCCGTAACCTTCTTCGGTCCGGAGGTCGTTTCATATGCGATTTCGGCAATCCATTGCTGCATGAAAGAACCTCCGCCTCAGCCGCTAATCCTCAAGATAGGACAGCGCGGCCTTCGGATCGACAAGCCCGCTTGTGACAAGATCGGCCAAGCCCTCCCGGCGCGTATGAACGAGAACGCCTTCTTCCTTGAGGACTGTATGGACATTCCCGATCAACGCCTCATAAATTTCGTTACGCTGCCCCGGCCCAAGGGTGATGAGCAGCGCGTCCAGCAGAAGTGTCCGGCCTGAAATCCCGGTTCTGTTACAAAGATCGCAACCGCTCGTATTATGCCGCCGAACGGTTGAACCCGACTCTATACCAAGCCTTTGGATCTCTTCCGGCGTTAGGACATTAGAGGCCTCATCCCTGTGCGCACAGCCCTGACAAACCGTCCGAACCAGCCGTTGGTTAAGGATCGCCCGGACCTGTTGTGCCAATGTATAGGTCGAAGAACGCTCCCGCTCGGAAGGCATAAGGGAGCGGAGGCGTTCAAACGTTTGCAGCGCCGTATCCGCATGGATTGTTGAAATCACCGTATGGCCGGATTCTGCAGCTCGCAGCGCTGTTTCCACCGTATCGCCGTCGCGCATCTCCCCGATCACGATATAATCGGGGTCATGTCGCATGGCTGCGCGAATCAAATCCGCAAAGCTCCCGCCGGGCATCCCCGGACGAACCTGCCACTGCGTTGCATATCGCAACTCGTATTCGATTGGATCCTCAATCGTTAGAACGTGCCGTCTACGACGGTCGATCTGCTGAACGCACGCGTAAAGCGTTGTGGTTTTCCCGGATCCTGTCGGCCCTGATAACAGGATCAACCCGCCGCCACCCTTGATTTCCGGTGAAAGCAGTTTAGCCAGATAATCCCCGACCTCCTGATGGCGGGCAAACAGCTCGTCAAAGCCTTTGAGCGCAGCCCGGTCAAGAAGACGTAAGGTCAGCTTTTCTCCGTCCTGCGCCTGCGGCCCGGCGGCAACCCGCACATCGATCGAGCGCCCTTGCCACGTGAAACCGAACCGTCCATCCTTGGGTGTAACACGATCCCCGAAATTCAGCCCGGCTTCCCGCTTGAGCAACGTTGTTAAGCGCGCCATCGCTTCAGGCGGCAAGAGATGCATGGGGATTAAATCTCCATCGATCCTGTACTGAATCCAGTTTGGCGCTTCGGGATTGTTATTTTGGACCAGATGGATATCCGATACACGCATCTGAAGCGCCTCAGCCATCATATCCCGCTGAAACTGATTGAGCAGCAACCCGTTATCACTGTCGGCCAGCCACAAGGCCAGCGTTTTCTCGCAACGATCGGCCGATAAATCATGGACCGAGCGGAGCGTATCGATCAGCTCTTTACGGTCCCAAATTTCTATCTCTATGCGCTCGGCATGAAAGCCACTGCGGTTTGCAGTCGAAAGAAGATTATCAATCTGACGGTCATTCAAATCATGCAGCGGAGCGATCTTCAAAACGCTATCCCGTAAACCGATCAGGTGAATACTGAGTGGTAACCAGGATTGCACAGGCAAAACCGCCCGAAGCTGGTCGCCGGTCGCACGGTCCTTGACGCCCTCCTCCTCGATATCGGAGATAATGGCCGCACCGGCCATATCGAGCAACTGCTCGGTCGAGCGGGCAATCCCCTGATCCATCATCATGGCGCGTTCGCGCTGAACCATATCGAGATAGCGCTCACGACCCTCGCCTGCGAGACGGCCACGCCGCCCGCGAGCCTTCCGGCGTTCGACACCGCCCGGTGGATCGCCCGAATCACTGCTGCGCCGTTCTATCGCCTCATCGCTATTTACAGGGTCGTCTGTCATATCTACCCGTCATTGCCGCTATCACCGGTGGACGCGCTTTTACGCCCGCTTCCCTCCGATGATGCCGTAACACGGTTAATAGAAGATAAAGATCTATCGAAAAGCAGAAGAACACGCCGCCCGCCGCTCAAAAATTCAATGCCGTTCTTTTGAATGACCACATTCCATGGAACACCGCCAAGAACGATTTCTTCGCCGTCAAATACAAGGCGGCTTCCGCCGGGACCGTTAATAATCGCCCGCGTAGCTGAAAAAGACGTAATTCTGTACCCGTCCAAAACACTGGACGCATTGGCCGGGCCGGCTGTTTGAGAGGCTTGTCCGGTCGTTTTTTTCTGGCCGCTTCCTTCCGCATTGCCGCCGGATGTCCCGGATGAAAGCACGATCGCCTTTTGATCCTGACTAACTGTCGCAGACGAATCCCCACGCACAGGCATAACCAGAATTCCGCGGGCACCGTTATGAGCAACCTGTATATCGTCAAACAAAGCCCCGACGCGTGTCGGCGACCACATCACCGTCAACGGGCAAGCCTCTATAGGCTCCAAAACCGTTCCAGCCGTACAGCCGCCGCCTTTAAAGCTCAGGCCGTTATCCGATCCGGAAATCCGTACATCGCTAATCGTCAAAGCCGCATCACCGACATTGACAAGGGAAACGGTCATTGTAGAAGCCGTTTCAACATTTTCACCAAAATCGACTTCCTTCTGAGAAGAGACCAACAAACCGCGCCCCGGGACCGCTTGCGGGAAAATTTCAGCTTCCTCAACATCGTCGGGAACATATTCCCCTTTCAAAGGTACGCTGGACAAGCGCGCCGGACCGGAATGCTCGATCACTAGAACGCCGGAAGAGCGCCCCTTGAGCTTTGGCGACCATGTGACCGTCGCCATACAAGCCTGCCCCGGTCCCAGCGCCTTACAGGACGTATTGAGCGTATAACCCGCTTGCTCGCTCGAATCGATATAGATGCTTTCTATATCAATAGGCATAGAGGTAATATTGCGCAGCGTAATCGGCTCTACGAGGGTCTGGCTGGCATCCAGCGTCCCGAAATCCAGAATATCCGGCGTGGTTTCAACATCGCTGGTCAGCTTGTCTGAAGCGTCACCCGTCGATTCGATCATCCCGGCCACTGTGGCAGTGACAAGCCGACTCCGCCCGCTATGGGACATGAGCATCTCCAAACGCCACGGCCCGGCTTGAAGACCCTTGACCGATAAAGCAATCGCACACTCGGCTCCAACCGGGAGAGGCGCTTCCTCACACTGGTTCAGCGAGACAACTGCCGTTACCGTAGAAGACGGATATAGACGAATCAGGCCGGTTTCAACAGCCTGCCCGCCATCATTGCGAAAACGTACAACAACTTGCCCCGTTGCACCGATAGGGATCGTTCCACCATCCACATTCGCAGATACGGGAACGAGCCCGCCGGTCGAGGCAACTTCCCGCGATCCAGGATCACCAAATCCCGGATATTGTGCTAGGGCGCCAAGCGGAAAAACCAGCGCAGCGTAACACAGCATAAATGCAGATATGTAAATAATATGCGAACGCATAGGCAGGACAAAGTTCTTTGTAAATAAGGCTCGAAAAACCCTTTCCGATTCTTAAGTGTAACATAAAATTGTGGATGAAAAGCAGGAAAAGCTGATTTTTTTGAAAAACTGGCCGGTTTATCCGCGTTTTTTTTAAGCTACTTTCCGCTGCCCGGCGGCTGCCGCCCGGCTACATTGCTCGGACAAACTATCCAGACAGGCCCAGAGCATCGCGTAAATATACTCCAGATCCTGCTCTTCGATACAGTAAGGCGGCAGAACATAGACGCAATTCCCGATCGGACGGAGCAAAACGTCCCGGTCCAGCATAAAATCATAGATTTGGGGACCAAGCGCCGATAAATAGCCGTTCACATCGTCCCGGACATCCAGCGCAAAAATGCTGCCCTTAACCCGGACCCCGGCAACATCAGGACGGGCCATAAACCACCCGGCAGCTTTCTTATGCTGGGCTTCAACCCGCTCGATCCGTTCCGTGACGGGTTCGCTTTCCCAGATTTCGAGGCTGGCCAGAGCCGCCGCACATGCCAAAGCGTTTCCGGTAAAGGAGGTCGAATGGAAAAAGGTCTTGCTTCGGTCCTGATGGTAAAAAGCCTTGTAAATCTCTTCCGTCGCCAGTGTCGCCCCCATCGGCAAAAAGCCGCCGGTCAACCCCTTGGACAGACACAGCAGATCGGGCGCAATCCCGGCCTGTTCACAGGCGAACATCGTTCCGGTACGCCCAAAACCCGTCATGACTTCATCGGCAATCAACAAGACGCCGTGTGCCTTGCATAGATCCGCCAGCGCCTTAAGTGTCTCGGGGCTATACATACGCATGCCGGCTGCACCCTGTACGAGCGGCTCCAGAATCAGCGCCGCGATTTCGCTGCCGCGCTTGACTAGCCAACGCTCAAACGTCTGGATCGTCTGCTGCTCGCTTCCCTGCGTTGGAAAGGGTAAGTGCTTGACATCAAACAAGAACGGCTCGTATAGCGCGTTAAAAACACCACGCGACCCCGCCGACATCGCCCCGAACGTATCCCCGTGATAACCACCCTCCAGCGCGACGATACGCCGCCGGGGCTTGCCTGTATGTTCGAAATAGCCGATCGCCATTTTCAGCGCGGCTTCGATCGCTGTAGACCCGCTATCGGAGTAAAAAACATATTTCAAAGACGGGTCCACAATCTTCAGGAGCTTGCGCGTCAGTTTTTCCGCCGGATCGTGCGTAAAGCCCGCGAAAATCACCTGTTCCAGCTTTTCAGCCTGCGCCTGAACGGCCTCAACAATCGAAGGATGGCAATGACCGTGCGTGTTGACCCACCATGAGGAAATTCCGTCGATAATCCGGCGCTCCTGCCCTCTAGCATCGCGTGCGTACAAACAGGCACCTTCGGCCCGGACGATGGGAATCGCCTCGGGGGAGAGCGCATGCTGCGTCATCGGATGCCAGATCGGAGAAGCGCGTTTCACGACACAAAATCCTCAAGTCTGAAATGATTACCAAAGGCGCTAGTAAGACTCTCCGCGTCCGGAGAGTCAAGCCATGGCAAACGCCCTAAAACCGGAGTCTTCGAAAAATCTGCAATCGTGCGGATCGTATCGGGATTGTCCTCTCCGACAAAAATCAGCCCGTAAACAGGGATATCCCGCGCCCAGAGCGCCTCCAGAGACAGGAGCGTATGATTGATCGTCCCCAGCGCCATCCGGGCGACCAAAATCACAGGCAGGTTCCATTTGCGGAACAGATTGATGAACAGATTTTCACGGGTAAGCGGGACCATTAACCCACCCGCCCCTTCGATCAGGAGCGGCCCGTCATAGGCCGGAACCGTGAAGGACTCCACGTCGATCTGTGCATTATCCAGCTCGGCAGCCCGGTGCGGAGAAAGCGGCTCGCTGAAAACATAGCGCTCCTCAAGAAAACGCTCGGCGGGCAGACCGGTCAACTTCTGAACGATCTTCGTATCGACTCCGCCCTCAAGCCCTGATTGCACAGGCTTCCAGTAGCCCGCACCCAGCGCCAGCATCAGCATAGACGCCACCATCGTCTTACCGACGCCCGTGTCGGTTCCGGTAATAATACATCTGTCGGTCATGTATCCGTTAAAGCACACGGCGCGGCAAAAGGACACTGGAATCTTACAATCATCATGCCACACGAACCTATTGGCGGGATGTATCGTCCAAGAGTTTGAGCAACGTGGAAAAATCCTCCGGTGGCGGGGCAGAAAATTGCAGAGACTCACCCGTTACCGGATGATTGAAATGCAGTTCCCGCGCATGAAGAGCCTGCCGAGGAAAGCTCATAACAAACTCAATATCGTCCTTTTCATACCCTGCCTTATTCAAGGCGGCCCGCAAGGCTGTAGGCTGCGGGCCATAGAGCGGATCACCGATCAGCGGATGCTTGATCATCGCCATATGGACCCGGATCTGGTGCGTGCGCCCGCTCTCTAAAACACATTCGACACGCGAAGCCGCACCATCTTCATAAGAATCCATAACCGTATAATGCGTTCTGGCCTCTTTCCCACCCCGCACGCCTGCGGCCATTTTCAGCCTGTTATGCGGATCGCGCCCGATCGATCGGTCAATCGTTCCCTTGGGTGGAACCGGGACTTTCAGAACGAGCGCTTCGTAAATACGGCCAAGGCTCCGGTCTTCCAACTGCGCAGCCAGCCCCTGATGCGCGCGATCGGTTTTCGCCGCAACCATGAGCCCGCTTGTATCCTTATCCAACCTGTGTACGATGCCGGGCCGCGCCACACCGCCAATACCGGACAGCGCCCCCTTACAGTGATACAAAAGCGCATTTACAAGCGTTCCGGACATATTGCCCGCGCCCGGATGAACGACCAACCCGGCCTGTTTATTTATAACGATCAGATCGGAATCTTCATAAATAATCTCCAGCGGGATTGCTTCGGGTTGCGGTATGGGATCGGCAGGCGGCGGTATATTGATCTCTATGATATCACCCGCAGACACAGACATTGAATTTCCAATACGGTTCGATCCGTTTATATGAACATGCCCTTCTTTTATGAGGGATTGCAACCGGGATCGTGACATATCCGGCAAGAGCGTACTCAAGGTTTTATCAAGCCTCGTTCCCGCCTGCTCCGGTGGGACGGTCAGGCGAGTGATCTGTCTACTCCCATCCTCTGTACTCATGCTTTTTGGCCCGGTTTTCGATTCATGGCCGGTTCCGCTTCTGCGCTCCTGGTATTGATCGGGTTTCACACGGGTCCTTGTAGGATTTCATCGCGGACGCAGCCGCTATCCAGCCGTCCCGGCTGCGGGTTTGCACCACGCTCCCGGTTGTCTCATCTTCGGTCTGATAGACCATTGCGCTGCTCCCGGTCATCAGGCGCGTTTGCCCTTCGCCAAAGCTCATATGGACGCCTTCAAGCCCTTCACCGTTGAAGAACACCTCGCTTTTCAACAATACGCCCCGCCGGTTCAAGGTCAGCAAGCGGATATAGTCCTGTCCCTTATACTGGTTGAGCGGGTTAGTGGGGGCCGTTTCCTCTTCCTTGCCTTCGGGCATGACTTGCAAATCCTCCGCAACCTCAGGCTTACGGGCATCCAGCGCCACAGCGATCAGCCCATCCTCATTGCTCAGAACGTCATAAGCCGTATAATTCATCTCTCCGGTATAATAGCGCTGCCAGAGCGGTTCACCATCAGCGGCTTTCAGCAGGGCAATCCAACCGGCCTGCGTGCTCCCATCAGCAGGGCTGACTTCACCCGTAACAATGATACCGGATGGGCTGTACTCTTTAGCCGCTGTAAAAGTAGCCTCAATACCTCGCGGATAGGCGCGTTGCCATAAAATTTCACCATTTTCGGTCAGTTTAAGGAGCCATCCGGTGCGGATGCCGTTCGCGCCGCGAATAGACCCAGCCGCCAGATAGTGCCCGTCGCGGCTGAGACTCAAACCCAAGATCCGGTTATCGACACCGGGAATATAGGATTGCTCGGACACAATCCGGCCTTTACCGTCCAGCCTGTACAAAACCGAAAAGCGGACCGCGCTCGGCTTATCTTTCATCTGTGCGGAGGCGGCCAGAGCATAACCCTTACCGTCCGGCCTTGCGATCATATCATGTACATGCGGTCCATAATGGCTTTGATCACCGATATCCTGACTCTCCAGCAAAAGGCCTTGCGAATCAAAAAATCCGAGCCAGAGTGTTTGCCGATTTTTGGCTTTAACCCGCTGCCCGGCCACGATATATCCGTCCCCATGCCGCAGCATCTTGGCCACGTTTTGCAGCCCGGCAATATCATGCGCCTGTTCCCATACAACCCGGCCACGCTCATCAGTTTGTATCAGAATCAGCTGTGGGTTTTCCTCTGTGTTCTCCGAAACTCGACGTTCCCCCGCGACTGTGACATGGTTGGGGTCCGTTACCACAGCGGATACAAAACGCTCCTGTTTATCCTGATGGCCGTAAATCGTATCCCAGACGCTATAAGCCGGAGCCGTGGGCGTATACATATCGAAGATCACTTCATAGTCCGTATCACAGCTCTGAGCCAGAGCCAGACGGGAAAATACGGCAAATGGCACGGCCATGCCAAGAATAAAAGCGGCATATGCGGCAGAGCGTGCGAGATGTCCTATAAGCGTACGCATTATTCTCCGGTTTTTCTGTATTGGCCAAACACTCCGCTACAGTGTAGGATCGGCAGGTTCAAAAGTCTATGCTGGTTAAGTTAATGAGCGCTCTATCATTATGAATATCCTTATCGTTACAGATGCATGGCACCCGCAGATTAACGGCGTCGTACGAACTTACGACTATCTGTCCGGCGTACTGAAACAGCAAGGGCACACTGTCCGCGTGCTCAGCCATATGGATTTCGAAACGCATCTCCCCTTACCGGGTTACAGTGAAATCAAACTGGTCATTTTACCATATAGGCACCTGAGGCAGATTGCCGAAGCGTTCGCCCCCGATCATATCCATATCGCGACCGAGGGACCGCTGGGCTGGGCGGCGCGGCGCTATTGCCTCAGGCACGGCCTGCCCTTTACCAGCGCCTACCACACCCACTTCCCCGAATATACCCAGCGGCGCCTTTCAAAACTCTCCCGGATTTTTCCCGCACTCCACAATATCGCCGGAAAGACGGCCCGGCGTACCCTGCAAGCGTTCCACGCACCTGCCGCAGCTGTCCTTGTCGCAACGCAAAGCCTTGAAGAACGGCTTAAGGGGCACGGCTTCGAAAATGTTTTCCATCTGATGTCGCGCGGAATCGATACGGCTTTGTTTTCACCGGGAGATAAAACGCTCTTTCAGGATTTACCAAAGCCTGTCGCGCTTTATGTCGGGCGGCTTGCTGTCGAGAAAAGCGTCGAGGATTTTCTGGAGATGGACTGGCCCGGCTCCAAAATCGTTGTAGGCAGCGGCCCAGCCTTCAAGACACTTTCAGCCCAATATCCGAATGCATTGTTCCTCGGGCAAAAAACAGGGGAAGAGCTTGCGGCCTGTTACCGCTCGGCAGATCTGTTCGTGTTCCCCTCCCGGACCGATACGTTCGGTCTGGTTATGCTGGAAGCTTTGGCCTGCGGCTTGCCGGTGGCGGCTTATGACGTGGCAGGCCCGCGCGACATTATCTCGCAGCCCTTTCTTGGCGCGCTTGATCCCGATAATTTATCACGGGCGGCACAGGTGGCTCTGCATTGCGGCAATCCGCAGGAGCGGGCCGCTTTTATCCGAGCCCATTATTCCTGGCCAGATTCGGCAAACCAGTTTATGCAAGCCGTTGCTTACGCACGCAAAACCGCACCGGCCTACAGCCTTGCAGCACCGGGACACCAGAACGCGGCGATGCTGCGATGGGGCAGCGCGGCCTTCATCGCTCTGTCAGCGCTTTTGAAGACCATCACCTTTTTCCCGTTGCTGCCCTATCTGGCCATTCTAACAACCGGGCTTTATATCGGCGTAATTGGCCGTTTCTTCTCCTTTCCCGTTACCCGACCTTTTACAGATGAGTCGGAACAGGATGCAGACAGGCCTCCCGGCTCCGTCTCGATCGTCATTCCCGCCCATAACGAGGAAACTGTCATCCGTGAAACAGTTCTGGATATGGCGAATATCACCTATCCAGATTGTGAAATCCTGATCATGGACGACCGCAGTACCGACGCCACCGCGCGTATTCTGGAGGAAACGATAGAAGAGCTGCATGCGCAGGGCAAAACGCACATCCGTTTCCATACCCGCCCAGCAGATAGCATTCCAGGAAAATCGGCTGTGCTGAACGATGCACTCTCCATGACAAGCGGAGACTTTATTGCAGTTTTTGATGCTGATGCGCGGGTGACACCCGATATTTTTTCATATCTTTCCACGCATCTTCTGGACCCGGAAATCAGCGCGTTGCAACTCCGGAAAAGCATCAGCAATCTGGACGGCGCTCTTTTGACACGGGTTCAAGCGCTTGAATACGGGTTTGATGCGCTCCTGCAAGAAGGGCGCAGCCTTTTCAAAACAGCTGCGGAACTGCGCGGCAACGGGCAGATCGTACGCCGGGAGGCTGTTCTGGCCGTCAATGGCTGGAGCGAACATACCATCACTGACGATCTGGATCTCTCTACCCGCCTGCACGCGCAAGGGCGCCATATTGCCTTTATCCCGGAACATGAAGTGCTGGAACAGGCCGTCACGGACGCCGGCGATCTCTACAAACAGCGTCTGCGCTGGGCGGAGGGCTCTTTGCGCCGTTATCTTGATTTTGGCTTATCGCTCCTGTGCAGCCGCCATGCGCCCTTACGAGTCAAGCTGGATGCAGCCCTTTATGCGGTTAATACATTTATCCCTGTCCTGATTGCTCTGGAAGCTCTTCTCCTGATCCTTCTGTGGCCCTTTATGCCCTTGGCCGGTGCCGGACTTCTCTGGCTCCTGATTGCTCTGGGCCTGCTCTGGGCCGCCCCAATTCCGGGATTACTCAAAACTGTAGAGTCCGATTTTGCCCTTTCTCGCCCTAAAGCCTTTATCATGGCCATCCAAGCCTCTTCCTATATGCTGATCCTGTGGTTCCCCGTTATTCTTCATAGTTACCTGCGTATTGTTTTCAAGCCGGGCGGTAAGATGCACTGGCATAAAACGGCACGCGTTGCACCACCTCCAAAAACTTGATTTGCTATTTATATGCGATTGGGGTTTTATAGCGGCTTCAGATGGTTTTCCGATAAGAAACGAGGAGCGTAGGCTTAGAAAACCGCAGCCTGCTCCGGCATAGGCCGGGGGTAGCGATAAGTGACGATGTCGGAAACTAAAATGAAACCACTATAATCGGACTGTTATGGCGCACATTCTTTTAGCAGAAGACGATTCCTCGATGCGGACTTTCCTCGCGATGGCTCTGGAAAAAGGGGGACATCGCGTGACCGCCAAGGCTGACGGGCTGGAGGCGCTGCGAGCGCTGGATAAAAATGATGCCGCCTACGACCTTCTCCTCACCGATATTGTGATGCCGGGTGTGGATGGAATTGAGCTCTCAGACAAAGCCAGAAAGAAGCATCCCGGCCTCAAAGTCATCTTCATCACGGGTTTTGCCGCGGTAGCTATGGAGGATCGCCATAAGCCTCAGGAGAGTACGAGGATTCTTTCCAAACCGTTTCACCTGAACGATCTTGTCGGACAAATTGAGAAATTACTCTCTGCCTGACCCATCAAGACGGCCCCGTCCGGCAAGAATGAATTTCAAGCTTTTCAAAATGCTGGGCATAAAAGACTTGAAATTTGCCACGCAGCCGACTAGGAATAGCTCCACTCTACCTATGTAACCAATGTGGGCGGTTAGCTCAGCGGTAGAGCACTTGCTCGACACGCAAGGGGTCACTGGTTCAATCCCAGTACCGCCCACCATTTTCTTGACATTTTTCATACCATCTGTCATATATCGCCCGGTCGTTTGACGATGATGCTCTTTTTTATAAGCACGGAGCTTTTGTAGGTGTCTTGGTAAATGCCAAGACTGTGGGCCTTAAAATTCACCTTTCCTCGTAAAGTTCAGTTTTATCGAACAGTTTTTCAAACATCGAACGAAAATTTGCGTATAGCGGCAATCGTGCCGCCATGCGCCTGAAACTTTGCAGTGAAAGGATTAAACCCATGCAAGACCAACAAACCGGAACAGTTAAATGGTTCAACGATCAAAAAGGCTTCGGCTTCATTCAACCTGATAAGGGCGGCAACGATGTTTTCGTACATATCAGCGCTGTTGAACGCGCCGGGATGCGCTCCCTGAGAGAGGGCCAGAAAATCAGCTACGATCTTCAGCACGACCCCAAAAAGGGTAAAGACAGCGCGACTAATCTGAAAGAAGCTGCGTAGATTTTACGCCATCACAGAAAGACATCATTATGAAGAATTTTGAAGGCCTCGGCCTGAATCCTGCGCTTGGAAAATCTCTGGCGCATATGAAGTACACAACACCGACACCCATTCAGGCGCAGGCTATCCCGCTCGCTCTTGAAGGTCACGACATTATGGGCACGGCTCAGACCGGAACAGGGAAAACAGCAGCCTTTGCCATTCCCCTGATCGAAAAACTTTTGAGCAATCCGTGCGGCTCTGCGCTTGTCCTGACGCCCACGCGGGAACTGGGCAAGCAGATCATGGATATCATGCATCAGCTTCTCGGCCCTAAAAGTACGATCAAGACCGCCTTCATCATCGGCGGGGAACCGATGGGCAAGCAGTTTAACCAGCTCCGCGCCCGCCCGCGCCTGATCGTGGGCACGCCGGGACGGATCAACGATCATCTGGAGCGCGGCTCTATGATGCTGAATGATACGCATTTCCTCGTACTGGATGAAACTGACCGGATGCTGGATATGGGCTTTTCCGTCCAGCTTGAAAGAATTTTCAAATATATGCCGGCGCAGCGCCAGACTCTGATGTTCTCAGCCACGTTGCCGCAGAATATCCTGAAACTTTCGGAAAAATACCTGAACAACCCGAAGCGCGTATCGGTCGGCGAGACGAATGTTGTCGCCAAAAATATCAAGCAGGATGTCATCCGGATCGAGCAGGACAAAAAATATAACGAGCTGTTATCGCAGCTTCATGAAAGAAGCGGCTCCGTGATTGTCTTTATCAAAACCAAGCACGGGGCCGACCGCATGGCACAGAATTTGCGCCGCGACGGTTTTACGTCCGAAGCGCTGCACGGGGATCTGCGTCAAAGCAAGCGTGACAGGGTTATGCAGAATTTCCGGAAGCAGAATTTTCGGGTTTTGATCGCAACCGACATCGCTGCGCGTGGTCTTGACGTGCCGCATATCGAGCATGTGATCAATTACGATCTGCCGCAGGTTGCCGAAGACTTCATTCACCGGATGGGTCGTACGGCGCGGGCGGGTGCAGAAGGCTCCGCTGTCAGCTTCGTATCCAGTCAGGATGGCCGTAAATGGCATGCGATTGAGAGCCTGCTGAACCCGGGTGGGGTTTCCGGGCGTAAAGATTCCGGGCGCAAGGACAGAGACCGGAAAGGCGAAAATACGGGAAGCGCTAATAAGAAAAGCGGTAAACCGGGTAAGCGCCGCTTTAGGCAAAAATCGCCGCAAAAAATCACCGCTCAAAAAAGAGCGGCCTAAGAACCGGCCCTAGAGCATTTTGCCTATATGAAATAAGCAATCACTGCTCTAGGGCGTTTAATCCTGCATCAGGATATCGTCCCAGTAACGGACCATATGGCTGTAGGAGAACGGCTCCGTCAGCTCATAGAGGGAAAGCGGGTTATCGAGTCTTTGGCCTGAATCACGGCCAAACGGTTCGGCGCGCAGACGAATCTGCGCATTTTCAGGCGCGTATGCATACCCGCCCAGTGGCAAAGTCAACCGCAACCCGTTCCAGCTTTGGGTCACGCCGCCAAACGGATCGATATCGCTCTTATCCGTGAAGGTTACCAACCCCTCAAGCAGCGCACCGTTCCTGAAGCGTTTCTGAAGAGCCAGTGAGGCGCCGACATCTTCTGCGAGGTAGCGGCCTACACTGCCTTTCAGCGTTAAATCCACTGAAGGTAAATCATACCATGCATTCACATGCCCGCTCAGCGCACCCTCTCCTGTAAAGCCCATATTGAGAGGCACGAGCGGATTGCGCTTCAAGGTAATCCAGCTTTCCGCCCCCAGCGCAAAACGTTTGCGGAATGGCCTGTAGAGCACTTCACCGCCCAGCCCGCCATACATTTCCTCCAGATACCCACCGATCAGGGACATATGCAGCTCCGGCGTAAAGGAATGGGTGAAGGCACTGTAGAGGTTTTCCACGGCTAGACCCCGCGCTGCGAACAGGTCGATATCGCTGCGTACGGGATGCTCTGCGCGTCCTCGCACAGCGTTGATTCCTTTCAGATTATGTGCGGCGTTCCAGCGCAGGCCGTACCCCGTATCCAGAAGACCGAACAGCGAGGGACCTTTTGCCTCTGCAAGCAGCGCCGTGCGGGAAAGGACGCCGTGATCCTCCTCTGACAATGAGATCTGCTGATCGAGCGTCCACTGCGAGTCAAAGATTTCATTCCAGAATTCAAAAAAGCGGTTCTGCTTATGGAAGAGTTTGCGGCTGGAGGCGTCAAATTCCGCATTATGCCAGATTTCCTCAGCGCTACCCTGTTTACGGGTCAGCGCCCGTTCGAAATCCCGCCGCATGAGCAAGACTGACGGGCCGTACAGCCCCATGAGGGTTGGCGTTATCTTAAGCGATTCTGCAGACGGCCCGGCATGATTGGCCATATGGATAGCAGCGCGCCCAAGCTGGTACGGTGTAGACAGAACAGGCCTGAGCTTCATAGACGCATGCATATCCAGCCCATCCGTTTGCACATCAGACAGGATAATAAACTCCTTATCTGCCGATAGTGCAGCCCGTGAAGGCTGTGCCGTTCCGGTGCGTGCGGGGTTTAATTTGGCCCGTTCAAACCCGTCTCCGTATCCGGCAGCTTTGTCGCGCCAATGCCCCGCCAACCCTTGCAGGGAGAGGCGCCCCATAATCTTGTCCGTGCCTTGCGCACCAACGCTTATATCCATCCACCGTGCAGGGCTGTAATTCAGACCCACCGCCCAGGGTGCGGGCACGTTATATGCGAAGGCGGCTTTTTCCGCTTCATAACGGTCTGCCCCGATATCCAGTTTAAAAGACAAGCCTTCAAAGGGCGTAAAATATTCTACGCCGCCGAACAGGCCGATCTTTTCTCCCGTGAACCACAGGGCCGGGCCGGAAGGGTTCTCACCGTCAAGCGGCCTATCCTGGCCGAAATGGCTGTGCAGGCTCTTAAGCGGATTGTCCAAATGCGCGGCGCTCCCATAGCGGCCCCAACCGATTCCCCCTGTAAAATCAAAAGCCTTATAACGTTTGGAGAGTGCCAGATATTCGCCTGCCATGCGCTTATGCCCCACAGCTGATTGCAAACCTAGCGCGATGGCCGGGCGGGCGCGGCCTTCCTCTATAAGGCGGAGCTTGAGATCGACACCGGGATAAAGCCGCCGCGCGTTATCGTTAATATCTGAGGTTTCAGCGCTTTGCCGTAAGGCAATATAAAGTGGCGGAGCAAGCTGAACCCCCAGCGTGGAATGAACGTAAGGATCAAGCGTGGACACACTGGCACGGAGCATCCCGTCTTCATCCATGCGGGCGCTTGGCACGGTATTCAGTCCAAGCGGACCTGCAATCGAAGGGGAAGCATCAAATGACTGCGCATACACAGGCAAGCGCCCTGCCGTGACAAAAAGCGGCAGGCTTGCAATTCCTATGATAACTACCCGCAGCCGAAAGCCAAACATGCGCATGAAAAATTCAACAACATCCTGAGGAACTGAAAACCAGCTTCTTCAATATACATCCGTATGTCAAAAATTATGCGAAAAGGCACAGCCATTGCGCTGTGTATAAAAAATAACTTATAGTTGTGTCTTCTTTGGGAGAGCCCTCTCTTGTTTTTCGGACTGTTTCTGATTTGTGGGATTTTAATACTGGGCGCTATCTGTATGGCGCTGTTTGTACTGAGGCTATGGCGAGCCAACACAGTCCTGCGCGAAACGGTTGAGATGCGGGCACAGATGGCAGATCACGCGGATTGCGGTTTAATTCTGTTTGATGCGCAAGGCGTTTGTCAGGCCGCTAATCGTCAGGCCTGTATTTTTTTACCTTTTATGGGAATCTCTTCAAACGATTCAAGTAAAAGTGATACCGGCCGCAAGGGTGGTAACGGCGTAGGCCGCTATGGGTTTAAAGGCACAGCCCCGCTTTTAGGCGATATTTTGAATTATCTTCACGATCATGCTGTCGAGTGTGATCAAAGCCTGAAAAACACGATAGACCGTTCGTCTGGAAAAACGGATGCCGAGGAAGGATTCCGGGAGGTCGTTCGCTGGGGCGATACAGGGCTATGCCTTGTCGAAGCGCGTAAATCGGAGAGCGGCGGAACGGTTTTCCTCCTGAGCGATGTCAGCGCCGCAAAGCAGCATGAGGACTCTGTTATCCGCCTCCACAAGTTCAACTATGAGCTGATACAGGCGGTTGAGGCTGCGACAAGCGGGATCATGGTGACAAACCCCAAGGCTCCGGGGCATCTGGTTGTCTTTGTTAACAAGACGTTCTGTGACCTTGTCGGGGTTGAGAAAGAGGGAATTACAGGGCGTGGAATAGAAATACTATACCGTAAGCTTGGTAAAACTGAATACAGGCACAAGATAGAGGCTGCTTTCACGCAGGCCCGCTCAGAGGAGCTGGAGGTCAGGTTTGATGAAACGGGTCAAAAACGCTGGTTCGATCTGAAACTGTCACCTGTTTTTGACAGCCGGGGGCGGCTGGATCTGTTTATCGGTATTTTTACCGAAACGACGGCTCTAAAACTCCGAGAGGCTGAATTCTCGAAAGCCCAGAAACTGGAGGCGCTCGGCCAGATTGCAGGCGGCGTTGCCCATGATTTTAACAATGTTTTGTCGATCATCATGGGCTATGCGCAGATGGCCCGCAATCACCTGAACGAACCGGAGACGCTGGAATCCTATCTGGAAAAGATTCTGACCGCTTCAAAAAGAGGGGCAGGTCTGACGAAAAAGATGCTGACATTCAGCCGCCATAAAATGGTCGAGGATACTGTGATCGATCTGGCTGAAACCGTTCGGCAGCAGGAGGTGCTCTTAAACCCGTTATTGGATGCGTCCATTGATTTCTCTATTACAACGGAAGGGGATGCTTTGTTCGTCGAGGGCACCGAAGATAATATGGCGCAGATTCTTATGAATTTATGTATGAATGCGCGCGATGCTATGAAAGAAGGCGGCACGCTCCGAGTGGATATTCGGAAAGCGGATTTTGCAGAAGCCGGAGAAAATATTCATGAAAATCTGGGAGACGCCGGACCCCATGTGTGCCTGTCCGTTTCGGATACGGGAAGCGGGATGGACAAAATGACGCGTGACAAAATCTTTGACCCGTTTTTCAGCACAAAGGAGCAAGGCAAAGGGACCGGGCTGGGCATGTCTGTCGTATACGGGTTGGTCCGTCAAATGAAAGGAAGCATAGACGTACGCTCTGCCGCTGGCCAAGGAACGACAGTGTTTATTTATCTGCCTCTTAGCGATAAGCCGCCAAGCAAGCTGCTTGCAGGTGATCCATCAGACGCCAAGAGTATCTCGTTAAAAGGGTATACGGCGCTGGTCGCCGAGGATGAACCGGATCTGCTCTTGCTTGTCGCAACCTTTCTTGAGAATCTGGGTATGAGCGTTATCCGCGCGGCGGACGGGGATCAGGCGCTGGTCGAGCAGGACAATTTCACGGATGAAATCGATCTGTTGCTGACAGATGTCGTTATGCCGGGGCTGAACGGTGTAAGACTGGCTGAACTGGTGGAATCGCTGCGACCCGGTATCCGGACGATCTTTATGAGCGGCTATCCCGCCCACGGTGATATGGCGCGGGTCGAACTGCCGAAAGATGCGAGATTTATTGCCAAACCGGTTCAGTATGAGGCGCTTGCGCCTTTGATCTACGCGGCATTGAAAGAAGGGAAAACGCATGATTCTGGGCAGGACTCAGATTTGGCGCTCCCCCATTGGAAAACAGGGTAGAATATTGAATTGTAAGGAGAAAGCGTATGGGTACGACAAAAAAGGTCCGTTTTGATGAGCTGAAAATTCTGATCGTAGAAGACCAGCCTGAAGCGCGGGCAATGCTACGTAACATGCTGGGAGAACTGGGCATTACACAGATTTTTGAATCGCCAAACGGACGGGAGGCACTTGGCTTCCTTGATTCTGCCTTCGATTTCGTCAATTTGATTATCTGCGACTGGAATATGCCAGCGATGAGCGGCGTGGAGCTTCTCCGCCAGCTTCGGACCGTCGATCCGGAGATACCGTTCCTGATGGTTACGGGCCGCAGTGACCTTGAATCCGTAGTTGAGGCTAAGTCTTCAGGGGTTACGGCCTATATATGCAAACCGTTTTCTCCTGCGCAACTTGAAGCCAAACTTCGGATTATTACGCAACGTATGGCGGCCTAACGCCTTGCGGGGGGGGGGGTGATTTACACGCTTTTCACTCTGAAAAAGATTGCAATTCACGCTACGCTGTTTTAAAAAAGACCCATGGGATACGGTTTAGACATCGACAATATGGGGCTTGTGCTCGTGGTGCTTGAAAGGGAGGCGCTGCGCGGCTAAGTTCGCATGTCATAAAGACCGCAGCGCCCCGGACAAACATCCGGGGTTTTTTATGCGGTAAAACATCGTTATAGATCGTTATGGACGACCAAGAAGGGATATAAACGGATGAGCACGACAGACGCTAAACGCGATGCAAGCAAGGCCGAACCGGCGGCGGCAGAGAAAATGACCGGTGCGGACATGGTCATACAGGCGCTCGTCGATCAGGGTGTGGAGGTCATTTTTGGTTATCCGGGCGGCGCCGTTTTGCCGATTTACGACGCGATCTATAAGCAGGATAAAGTCCGCCATGTGCTTTGTCGCCACGAACAGGGCGCAGCGCATGCGGCAGAAGGCTATGCCCGTTCAACTGGAAAAGTCGGGTGCGTCCTTGTGACCTCCGGGCCCGGTGCGACAAACGCGGTTACAGGATTGACGGACGCTTTGCTCGATTCCATTCCGATCGTGTGCCTGACCGGGCAGGTCCCGACTTTCCTGATCGGCACGGACGCCTTTCAGGAGGCCGATACAACCGGGATTACGCGCCCTTGTACGAAGCATAATTATCTGGTGAAAAGTGCCACATCCCTCCCCGGCATCATTCACGAGGCGTTTCATGTCGCGCGTTCGGGCCGTCCGGGACCTGTCGTGATCGACATTCCCAAGGATATCCAATTCGCTACCGGTGTTTACGAGCCGCCGAAAAAACCGTCGGTGCAGGCCTATCAGCCGAAGACAAAACCTGATATGGCGGCAATCGAAGAAGCCGTCGAGATGATGGCTGCGGCCAAAAAACCAGTCTTTTACACGGGGGGCGGCGTAATCAATGCCGGACCGCAAGCCAGTAAATTGCTGCATGAATTTGTGCAGGAAACGGGCTTTCCGATTACATCGACTCTGATGGGGCTGGGTGCTTATCCTGCGCGCGACCCGAAATGGCTTGGCATGCTGGGGATGCACGGTACATACGAAGCCAACTGGGCCATGCATGATTGCGACGTGATGATCTGTGTCGGTGCGCGCTTTGACGACCGGGTAACAGGCCGCACAGACGCATTCTCACCGGATTCGAAAAAGATCCATATCGATATCGACCCCAGTTCAATCAACAAGAATATTCATGTTGATCTGCCGATTGTCGCAGATGCGGGCGAGGCCATGAAGGCGATGCTTGATTTGTGGAAAGCCCGCAAATACAAAGCCGATGCTGCAGCGCTTAAAAGCTGGTGGGCACAGATTGAAGAATGGCGCAGCAAAAACTGCCTCGCCTATAAAAATTCCGACAAGATCATCAAGCCGCAATACGCGCTGGAGCGGCTGCGGGCGCATCTGGAGAAGGATAAGCGCAAACAGTTCATCTCTACAGAGGTCGGCCAGCACCAGATGTGGGCTGCACAGTTCCTGCCCTTCGACAAGCCGAACCGCTGGATGACTTCGGGCGGGCTGGGGACGATGGGCTACGGCTTGCCTGCAGCGATCGGTGCGCAGATGGCGCATCCGGACGGGCTGGTCATCGATGTGGCGGGCGAGGCCTCTATCCTGATGAATATTCAGGAAATGAGTACAGCCGTGCAATATCGCCTGCCGGTCAAGATTTTCATCCTGAACAATCAATGGATGGGCATGGTTCGCCAGTGGCAGGAATTGCTGCACGGCAAACGCTATTCGAACAGCTATACCGAGAGCCTGCCGGACTTTGTAAAACTCGCCGAAGCCTATGGCGGAATCGGTCTGCGGGCTGAAACGCCGGACGAGCTGGATGGCGTGATCGCGGAGATGATGAAAACCGATAAGGTGACGATCGTCGATGTCCGCGTCGATCAAAAGGAAAACTGCTTCCCCATGATCCCCTCGGGCAAGGGTCATAACGAAATGATCCTCTCGCCGGATGCGGAAAAATTTGATAAGAAGCTGGTATAGGAGATTTTACGATGGTTCAGGTTGGACGAAAAAAGCGCAGCAAATCCGTTTACGCTCCCAATCCGTTGCAGGAGGAAGAGGAAACCCATACGCTGGCGATCCTTGTTAGTAACGAGCCCGGCGTTCTGGCACGGGTGATCGGGCTGTTTTCCGGACGCGGCTATAATATCGAGAGCCTGACGGTCGCGGAAACAAACCACGTCGAACGTCTCTCCCGTATCACGATCGTTTGTTCCGGTACGCCGATGGTCATCGAACAAATCAAAGCGCAGCTTGGCCGCCTTGTCCCTGTGCGCACCGTGCGCGACCTCACGGTCGAGGGCGAGCATGTCGAGCGGGAGCTGGCATTGATCAAGGTTTCCGGTGCCGGGGAAAAACGGATCGAGGCGCTGCGCATCGCCGATATTTTCCGCGCCCGCGTTGTGGATTCGACGCTCGAATCCTTCATTTTTGAAATTACAGGCACGGCGGAAAAAATCGACGCCTTTATGGATCTGATGCGCCCCCTCGGCCTCGTCGATGTGAGCCGCACCGGCGTCGCAGCCATTTCCCGCGGGATCGAGGCGATCGGAAAATAGACGTATGAAACAGGATAATAAATTCTTTACATTTATATGGCGGGTTAACGGCCTTTTTCTTTTTCTGGGAGGACTGACTATCCTTTCGGGAGGTGTGGCTGCTTTAGGCATGCTGGCTTACTCTATGATAAAGGACACAGCTACAGACAAAAAATTTGTAGAGTTCCACAATGATTCCTCCGGCAAAGATACAAACGAGCAGATCACAAAAAAGTTCTGGACACTGTATAAACTGGGAACTGCGGAAAAAGTTCAAGGACAAAAGAATCTATATTTTGCCCCGCTGCTTGCAGACAGTAGCTCTGATATAAACAGCTATACCTACAGTGAAAAAGGTTACCCTAGAAATATGTTGTTTTTTTCGGCCGAAGATTTCGAACACGCTTCTTGGCTATATCCTTCCAACAAGTACGTCATCAGGAACTACAGAAAAATCGAAGAAGAAAAGAAAGACGGCGAAAAAACCATATCAGTAACACGCGCCATCCTTCTCGAGGTCGTTAAAGAAGATACGAATGGAGATGGCCGCCTTGCTACGGAAGACAAAGCTATTCTGGCGGCTGTAAAACCTGACGGTACAGGATATAAAGAGCTGATTACGGATGGAAAAGATATAAAATTACTGTCTTGGGAATTAACCGGATTTTTAGAAAAATCGTTCTACATGCCCCCAACAGGAGAAAAAATTCTTAATCTTCCGGATCAGGGAGCCTTCTTCTTTTTCTACGGAAAAGAAGAAGGACGGTATTTTGTAAAATTTTCACTTGATGGTTTTAAAAAGCTACAGGAAAAGCAGGTGGATTTGCCGCCGGAGCTGTAGCGCTTTATATAACCCCGCTCAAACAGCTATCGCTACACATATTGTCCGGCTACATATCCTGAAGACCAGGCCCATTGGAAGTTAAACCCGCCCAAATGGCCGGTCACATCAACGACTTCGCCGATGAAATACAGGCCGGGGCTGTTTTTGGCTTCCATGGTCTTGGAGGATAAATCCGCCGTATCGACTCCGCCCAGCGTGACTTCGGCAGTGCGGTAGCCTTCTGTGCCGGAAGGTTTGACGCGCCACGCATTAACGCTGCGCGCCAGTTTTTGGAGAGCTTGATCGGGCAGATCCGCAATCCGTCCCCGTATATTTTCGGCTTCGCAAAGACTATCCGCCAGCCGGTTCGGAAGGATATGGGACAGCGCAGTCTGGATTTCCTGTTTCGGATGCGATGCCTTGCGGTCTTTGAGGAAAGAGAGCACATCCGTACCGGGTGCAAGGTCTATGACGATCTCCTCGCCTTCATGCCAGTAAGACGAGATTTGCAAAATCGACGGGCCGCTTAAGCCGCGATGTGTAAAGAGCAAGCCTTCGGAAAAGCTTGTTTTGCCGCAAGAGACGTTCGCTTCAACAGATAGGCCGCTCAAAGCCTTGCACCGCTCAAGGAGGGTGGATTGAAAGGTCAGCGGAACAAGCCCCGGGCGCGGCTCTATAATGTTCAGGCCGAATTGCCGCGCGATCTCGTAGCCGAATTTGGTCGCGCCGATTTTAGGGATCGACAGGCCGCCAGTTGCGATCACCAGCGAGGTGCATGAGAACATGTTGCCGGCGGTGTGGACGCCGTAACGGCCATCCTCTTGCAATGTAATACGATCAACGGTTGTTCCCTTACGGAGGGTTACGCCCGCCTTGGCGCATTCCTGTAAGAGTATGTCGATGACATGCTGCGCTGAATCGTCGCAGAAAAGCTGCCCCAGATGCTTTTCATGATAGGCGATGCCGTGCCGTTCCATCAGGGCTATGAAGTCGTTTTGCGTATAACGGCTGAGGGCTGATTTGCAAAAATGAGGGTTTCGGGACAGGTAAGCTTGCGGCCCGGCGTGTAGATTGGTGAAATTACACCGCCCGCCGCCTGAGATACGGATTTTCTCACCAATCTTTTGAGCATGATCGAGCAAAAGGACACGCCTTGCGCGCTTGCCTGCTTCACTAGCGCACATCATCCCGGCTGCGCCGGCCCCGATAATAATGACATCATATTCGATACTCATGGCGCGGGTTATAGCATGTCTTTGGAAAAAATGCGGCGCTTTTTACCCGGCCCCGACTTTACGGCCATGAAGAAGCGCTTTGCTCTCATCCGCAAGGGTACAGGCGAAAAGGAACTCTTCCCCGCCGTCTTTCAGGCCGAGTTTTTTCTTTAGAGATTCCGCCCCATCCGGGAAATTCCGGACAGCCAGATGCGCTTTCGAAAAGGGTAGCGCTTTGCGCTGAACCGGATAGCGGCCAGCGATTTCAAAAATCCGTCCCGGAAAATCCGTGCATAAAGCCTGCGCGGTATAAAGATGCGTATGTTTGTGCAGCTTTTTTAGCCCGTAATGCGTGGCCAACAGAGAAAATCCCCCTGCCTTCAAAAAAGCCGGGCCGGGTTCATATAGGTAACGTTCGGGCAAGGCGTAATCGGCGTGGGCCTTTCCCTCTTCTTTCCGCGTGAAGGTCAAAGCGGAAAGAACGCAGCCCTCATCATCCAGCCTGACCGCAGTGATCGGGATTGTCTCCAGAGGGTGCATTTTGGCCCGATCCCCACCCATAATATAGACAACCTCCCGGCATTCGCCGCGCCATTCGAGAATATGGACCGCCTGCACGCAACCCAAGAGTTCCAGCGCTTGCGTAATATCCAGAACAGGGGATGTTTTAAGCATGATAGCACTTGCTTTTGTACGCAGGTGCGGAAGGAGCGCAAGAATATCGGGGCTGCCGTCTTCCAGACGGAATTTTCCTTTGCGTCCGCTATCCCGGCGCTGCGGATCAAGAAGAACCAGATCGACAGACGGCATGGTTTTTACAAACTCTTCCGCAGGAAAGCAGCTCACTTTTATGCTGCATGTTTTCGGGCAGAGTAAGGGCAAATTGTGCGCTAAAAGCGCAGCATTTTTTTTGTCGATATCTATGCATGTTCCAGACGTATAATGCTCGCTAAGTGCGCAGCTATCGACGCCCGCCCCACCTGTGAGATCACAAAAAATTTTGCCTTTGATTAAGGACGCCTTGTAACGCGCCGTTACGCCGGATGAGGCTTGTTCAAGAATATCCGCAAGTGGGAAAAGGAGATTGTCAGGACCGTCTACCCAGCGCGGCAATTTGCTTTTCGCTTTTTGCCGCGCCTTGATCTGATCCATGATAAGCGCATAAGGCCAGTCGGCTGCAGGCGGCTTTTTCAGAGCCAGCGCTGCGACATCCACATGATCGTGTTTGCGGATAAAATCTTTGATCTCCGGTGCCCATAATTTCTGCCAATCGACGGGGAGTGCAGGTTCTAGAGCGTGATCGACCACGGTATATCCGTTTGGTTGAGGCCGAGCGGCAAGGGCAGGATCGTCCCCTCCGGCGTTTCCAGCGGCACGGGAGAAGAGGGCTTGCGTGTCAGGGTGAATGTTTCTTGAGAGCCATCAAGGCCATAAAAAGCGGGTCCGTTTTCGCACAGGAAACGCTTGAAAATGCCTTGCGCGGCATCTTGCGAAAGATCCTGTCCGGCCTCTTCGAAGGCTTGCGCATAAAGCTGCGGCGCGATCCCACCTGTGAAACATCCGGCGGCGCAGCCGCAATCCGTAGCTTTTACCGTATGCGGCGCACTGTCTGTTCCTGCAAAAAATTTTGTATTGTCTGGTGCGGTCACGGCTTCCCGGAGCGCGGCCAGATCGTCTTCAAATTTCAAAAGCGGCAGGCAATAAAGGTGATATTTAAGGCCTTGCAGCAAATCCGCAACCGTATAGAGCAAATGCTGCGGTGTCACGCTGGCCGCGATATTTGGCCCTGCTTGATTTACGAAATCGACGGCTGTTTTGGTCGTAACGTGTTCGCAGACAATTTTGAGACTTGGGAACTCTTCCGCAACACGCGGGAGCCGTTCACGGTAGAAAATTTCCTCCGCATTCGTACTGCGCCCGAAATAAGCGCCGCCTGACAGGCCGTGCTCTTCGCCGTGTACACACAGGATAACGCCTGCTTTTTCCATTGCGGCCAGCACGCCATTATCGCAGTAATGGGCCAGAGGAGAACCGAATTCCGCACCGGTCGTACCGTGCGGCGGATAGTATTTGCAGGCCCGTAAAATCCCGGCCTTTGCACCCTCCTCGATCATATGCGGTGTGGTCTGCGCGGTTAGATAGAGCGGAACGATGATATCCGAAAATTGGTCTCCACCTGCCGCACGGATCATCTCCAGATAGGATTCGATGCTCCAACCAGCGCTCTCTTCTTCCCGTTCGAATACGCGGGATACGGGCGGCTTTGTATTGGGCATGGCCAAAATTCCGGCGCAGCCCATTGCCAGCTGTGCTTCTATATAGGCTGCCATTGCGCCACCCTGACGCAAATGGACGTGCAGATCATACCATTTCGGGAGTGTAAAGGATGTGCTCATAACAGCTTTTATAGGATAAGTTTTTGCGGAGTTACAGAATTGTTTTATGTGTCTCAATGATCCCCTGCTGTTCAAGAGCGGTGATCTCTTCATCGGACAGGTTCAAAAGCGCCTTTAAAACAGCGGCGGTATGCTCCCCGGCTACGGGCGGCGCGATATCATAAGAAACCGGCGTATCAGAAAATTTAAGCGGGCTGCCGACCAGCGCAATCGGCTCCGGGGCCAGCTTGTGATCCATAAAAATTTCCATATCGCGCGCCTGTATTTGCTCTGTTTCAAAAACCTGATCCATCCTGTTGACCGGACCACACGGAACGTCCGCCTCTCGAAGCCCTTCGATCCAGTATGCACCTGTTTGCTCTGCGATCAGAGCGGCGATCCTTGGGCAAAGCATCTCCCGGTGCATAAGGCGGACTGTATTGGTTGCAAAGCGCGGATCGGCGCTCCATTCCGGCTTGCCTGCGAAATCACAGAAACGGCGGAACTGGGAATCGTTCCCGATAGCCAGAATGATATGGCCATCCCGCGCCTTGAATGCCTGATAGGGCACGATCGTTGAATGAGCGTTGCCTAGCCGGGGCGCGCATATACCGGATGTCAGGTAATATTGTGCGATATTGGTCAGCGCAGCCAGTGTGCAATCGGTCAAGGCGATATCGATCATCTGTCCGCGTCCGGTCCGGCTGCAGCTGTGAAGGGCGGCTAAAATACCGGCAGCCGCATTCAGCCCCGTCATCACGTCGCTTAGTGCTACGCCGACTTTCATCGGCTCGCCGTCCGGTTCTCCCGTACAGGCCATCAGCCCGGCCATGCCCTGCGCAAGGAAATCATAGCCCGGCTCCGGTGCCAGTGGACCGGTCTGGCCGAATCCGCTGATCGCACAATAGATCAGCGCCGGATACTCGTTTTTGAGTTGATCGTAGCCCAGCCCGTATTTTTCCAGTCCGCCGACCTTGAAATTATGGATCAGAACGTCGCTTTCTTTCAGCAAAGCACGGATAAGCGCCTGCCCTTCGCCGGTTTTGATATCGATGGCCACGGATTTTTTATTCCGCCCAACGGAGAGATAATAGGCGCTTTCGCTCGTATCTACGCCGTTTGCGTCTTTCAGAAAGGGCGGGCCCCAGTGCCGCGTGTCGTCACCTGCGCCGGGTTTTTCGATTTTGATGATCTCCGCGCCCATATCACCAAGCATCTGCGTGCAAAACGGCCCGGCCAGAACACGCGAAAGATCCAGAACACGGATATCGTCGAGGGCTTTATTCACGATTACAACCCAACCAACGCGAGCAGGCCCGGAATCAAAAGAACAGGCAGGTTTTTATAGGCCACACCGGCGGCAATCGCGATTCCGACTGCGAAACCCGGCCCGGCGGGAAGGGACAGGCGGGCCATAGGGAAGTGCGACCCTGATACCATCCTATGATAAATCAAAAGATAAAGCCCGTGAGCGACGCCTGCCAAAGCCCCCAGAGTAATACCCACCAGAATATAAAAAGGGCCAAGCCAAAGCCCGGCAGCCGTTAGAAGCTTGACATCGCCTAATCCCAAAGAGTCTTGCTTGTAGTAAAAATTAGCGATCCCACGAATAACATATAGAAAGGCCCCGCCGATAAAGCCGCCTAAAAGGGCGTCCTCAAGCGACATGATCTGAAACATGGTCGAGAGGTGAAAAACCAGCCCAAGCGCCGCAAAACCCATCACGAACTCATTGGGCAAAAGCCCCTCGCGCAGATCGATGGCACAGAGATAAACCAACAGGACGGCCGCTCCCAAAAGGCATAAAATCGTTATAATCTCAAGCATTTCCAGCAGCCTCGGTCGATTGTCCGATCATCATAACGCAGGGTCGGGCTCATGACAATCGGGCAAGGTGCGAATGAGAATCTTAAAGCAAGACATCAGGCAAAGCTGTGCGTATCGGGATTTCAGGGTGTCGTATTTTATATTTTTGCTTTAGAATAGAGTAGATACCTTCGTCTGCCTGATTCGGGCAGCCAATGACCAGTGTGAATTCAGATGGCGCATGACAACAGAGTTTTAATCGTTGAAGATAACGATTTCGTACGTATGCAGCTCGTCCGCTTTTTAGAAGAGGCCGGTTACGATATTCTTGAAACGGCTGACGGGACAGATGCGCTGGAGCGGTTGGATCAGGGAATCGGCCTTTTAATCGTCGATATACGGATGGAGCCTATGGACGGGTTTGAGTTTATCCGCGCTATTCGGGGTGACGGTATTGAAACGCCGGTTATTCTGGTCACAGGCGATCACAATCCGGATTTACTCAGTGAAGCTGGGAAATGGGGTGTTTCCGCCGTTTTGATGAAACCCGTCCAGCGCGACCGATTGATCAAAACCGTAGAAAAAACCTTGCGGGCAAAGCCTCAGGCATCTTTGGGCGGATAATTCATGGCAAAACGAAACAGCTTTGAAGATATGAATAAACCAAGGCGTAGTGCGTCTTTTAACGATGCGCGTGGAAAAATTTCGCTTTTCTTACTCCTTTTTTTGACGCCTCTTTTGCTGTCCTGCGCACAAGCCACCGCTCCCGGCGCACGGAACGTCTCTATTCCGTCGCCGACGATGGCGGATAAGCGGCCTGAAGCTGTAAACGAAAAGCCGGACAGCGTGCTGTATTTGCCCTTGGGCAGCGATGTTCTTGTCCCGGAGGATTCCGGAGGGGATGATCTACCCTCAGACATGGTTGGGCCGTTTGAACTGCGCTCGGAAACACTGGCCGGTGCGCTCCAGCTTATTTTGGCGGATTATGAGATCCCGCTGGCCTTTGAAACGGATGAGGGTCTAACCCGAACGGTCACAGTTGCCAATCTGCGCGGCCCGATCCGTGACGTCGTGCGGAAGGTCTGCGGTCTTGCGGATCTATACTGTTCCTATGAATCCGGTCTGCTGGTTGTGAAGGAAACCCAGACCTTTACGGTCCGCGTTCCGCCGATTGGCGGCGATTCAGGGAATATGATCGACGCACTTGCGCAAGGGCTTCAAGCCATCACCGGTATCGCACCGATCACAGAGGCCGCGACCCGTACGATCATTTACGAAGCAACGAACCGGACAGCCGATCTGGCCGAGCGCTATTTCCAGCGCGTGCGCTCGAATACGGCGCTGATCGTTTTTGAAGTTTACATCTGGGAAGTCGGCTTGAATTCGGATAATTCGACAGGGATAGATTGGGAGAAAATAGATACGTTCGGCAAATTTGCATCCGGAATCAGTATCCCCGGCTCTGTGGGTGCGAATTTTACCCCGATCAGCATCGGTTTGCCTACTACGGGCGATGTATCCTTCGGTTCAAACGACGTTTTGCAGTTTATCTCCAATTACGGCGCGGTAAAAACGATCTCTCAGCCCCAAATCACGGTTCTTTCCGGCGCGGAAGCGACCTTGCGGGCTGCTGATACGGTCAATTACGTGTCTTCCCTCAGCCGTTCTGTTGACAATGGGGAGGTGACGGTATCGACGGAAACGGACTCCGTCGATACGGGTTTTACACTCACAATCTCCAGCGCATGGGATAATGCAACGATTTACGGAACAATTAATATCGAGCTTCAGGAATTCCGCCGCTTCCAAAATTTTGACGCGGACGGAACGGTCCTACAGCTCCCCGAAACGACGGAGCGTGAGCTTTCAACACAGATCCGGATTCGCCCCGGCGATTCTCTCCTGATTGCCGGGCTTGTACGAGAAAACGACCAGCTTGATGAAAGCGGCCCCGGCTTCAAACAGCCTTTTTTCCCAACATCCCGCACCGCATCGGCAGCTAATACGGAGCTTGTCTTTTTACTTAAGCCCCGCGTGATCGTCTATACGGCAGGCGGGCGGAAATCTATGGGGACAGATAGGGCCACCCAGCCTTTTAGCAACCCGGGTGAAATGGAGGAGTTTCTTGGCAGCACGCTCCCAGCGGAGATTCTTAATCCGGCGCTATAATCTCTGTACGCGCCTTCAAAGACTTGCTAGAATCAGCAGATAGGGAAAAAATGTCTCCCTCTCATTTTGTGTTTATGATTCACTCAGGATATCTTATGCGCTCCATACTTTTTCTTACGGCTTTCCTGTCGCTGTCGGCCTGCCGAGTAATCGCTGATCCGACATTCGCACCCTCAGGCTACACCTATCATCAGGATTTATATAAATCGCCACCCGGCCCTGAGGCAGCCGATATCGGTTATGATTACAGCGCAGTCCGGAACGATGAAGTCCAGCGGCTTTGGCAAATCAGCGTCAGCGATCTGCTGAACCAGCTTGAAGACCAACGGGGGGAAGCACTTCCAGATACGGTTTATATCCGGCCTCTCGATCATAAAAACGCCTTTAACGGCGCTTTTGACAACGCTTTGCGGCAAGAGCTGGCCGACCGGGGACATATCCTTACGGACAATACAGGGGATGGAGATATTCTGGTCCTAACAATTGATGCCCGCGACCCGGACTGGACACAAAAAAAGCCGCAACCTGAATATAACGGCGACCTTGAATATGAAACGCACGAACAGATTCATAAAAAATTCAAAGACATTATCTTGATGATCGGGACTTCTAGCGGCTCTCTCATTATGGAGCAAGCGTCCGCGACCTATACTTTGCCTTTCTACGGTTACGACCGTGAAGCTTGGTATAAAAAGGACGACGAATGATCAAGGCTCTTTCCGCGCTGGGCTGCGTAGTGCTGAGTGCGGCGGTGTTATTGCCGGGATGCACGCCCTTTACGGTTGCGGCAGGTGGCGGTGCGGCAGCCTATCATTTTTTGCACGAAGACGATGTCAATCTGTTGCAGCGTAATTATGCGGCAGCCGATTATCTTGACCAGCAAATGCGCGGTGTTGTAGCGCGCCACGCCTTGATAAGAGCTGTCCCTTTGACGAATAGCGACGTGCCATCTCTGGATGCCGATATGGCGTTTTTTATTCCCGAAGATATCGGCGAACGCTTCATACAGCTTGGTTATAAGGTCGATCTGGCGCAGGTCACCACAATACGGGATACTCGTAACCCCGCACCTGCCCAATATACGCAAGATCAGGCCGATTATATCCTCTCCGGCGCTTACAGGCAGGTAGGCAAAGAAGTCGAGATCAGTCTTCGCGTTACGAGTGCGCAGAGTGGAAAAAGAATCGCAAGCTTCGATTATGTTGTTGCGACGACCCGTAGCATGCGCAGTGCCTCAAAGCCGGCGCCCAAGATCGTCCGCGTACCGTAACGTTGCTTTCTAAAATAGATGCACTCTAATGCCCACCTGAGCTTGACGCCTCGATACCGGCAGGACCAAGAATCACGATAAACAGGGCCGGCAGGAAAAACAGGATCATCGGGACAGTCAGTTTCGGGGGCAATGCCGCCGCTTTTTGTTCGGCGAGCGCCATGCGCATTTCCCGCAATTCATCGGCCATCACACGCATGGCCTGCGAAATAGAGGTCCCGTACTGTTCCGCTTGAATGAGCGCTGTTGCAAAACTTTTGGCGCCGCCGCTGCCTACGCGTCGTGCGAAATCCTGCAAGGCCTGTCTGCGGTCATTCAGCATAGCCATTTCAGCGCTCAATATGCCCAGCTCTTCCGCCAGTGTCGGCGAATGCTCGGCCACTTCCGCAGCGACCCGGTCTACCGTCTGCTCCAGCCCGATCCCACCCTGCACACAGATCAGCATCATATCCAGAGAATCCGGGAAAGTCAGATTAATCTCTTCCTGTCGTTTCATGATCATATTTTTAACCAGCAGACCGGGGAGCTTGTACCCGGCAAATGCCGCACCGAATAGCAGGAGCAGAATTACACCGCTCGAAAGCTCTTTGCCGCTGGCGGTGATAAAGAACATGGCAATCCCACAAAAAACGAGAGGCAAAATCACTTGTGCGATCATAAATTTGAGCGGTGCATTCGGATTCCGGATACCGGCCTGCAACATTTTATCGCGGACCTTTTCCCCCATATCACCAGCGAGTTTTTGCATCCTGTACAAACCGGCGATGGATTCGCGTGCAGAAACGCTCTCCTCCACCGGCGCCTTATTCATCGCACCGCTCCGTGTGGCTTCGAATAAAGCCTTCCGGCGTTTGTCGATCACGGCCCGGTAACGCTCTTTTTTCTCTGTTTTATTAAGAAATGGAAGCGCGAAGGCCGCAAAAGAGAGAGCGGCGACCAGAGCGCTGGCAATCGTGATCAGAATATCGTTATCAATACCAAAATTCATGAACTTACCCTTTCCGCCTTCATTACACTTTAAAATTAATCATGATTTTCATGGCGATAATCCCGAAGGACATCCAGACAACAGCGATTGCCAGCAAGATGTTGCCCTGTGTTGTTTCGAACAGCACCATAATATATTCACGGTTCGCGAAATACATACCGACCGCAACGAGATTCGGCAGCGCGCCGATAATCCCCGCGGAGACAACGGCCTCTGAGGAAAGCGCCTTGATTTTGCGTTTCAGGCGGAATCGTGCGCGAATCACACCAGACAGGTTTGAAAGAACTTCCGACAGGCTGGAGCCGGTTTGTGCCTGAATAGCCAGCCCCGTAGCGAACATCTTCATTTCCGGGAGCGGCATACGGCGCGTTGCTTCATAAGCAGCCTCATAAAGAGGAATACCGATTTTTTGCTTGTCGTATATCCGGGACATTTCTTCACCAACGGGACCGCTGAACTCCCGGCTGATCATCAAAACAGCTTCGGAGACAGGCATACCGGCCTTAAGCAGCCGTACGGTCGCATCCAGCGCATCGGGAAACTCCTCCAGAAATTTTTTCTGCCGCCGGGACGCCATCCTTTTCAGGGCAAGGCGCGGTACACCGAAAAACCCTGTAACTGCTGCCAAAAGCGTAACCAGAGGTGATTGGTGCAAAACTTGTGCAAGCCCTACGAGAAGAACCATAGCCAGAATCGAAAAAAGCCAGAACTTACCCGTCGAGATTTCAAGACCGGCCTGCGCAATCATAGTTGCGATTGTTGCCTTCTTTTTCTTTTTGCCGTCACCTTCTTCGCCGTCTTTTGTTTCCTTAAGCTTTTTGGCGATTTCCGCCCGGCGTTTATCCTGATCGTCCTTCAAAGAAGCGGGACGCTCATGCGATCCGGAGCGTCCTGCGATAACGCCTTGCAGGCGTTTTTTGCGCTCGGCTTCCCTGTTCAGCACAAAAGCAAAACCGATTCCGGCGATTACCAGAACGATCAGAACAATCAAAATAAGTTGTAACGGTGACATATACAGCCCCTCCAATTGGCTGCCCGGATTAGCCGTAAGCCTCTTCCATCGCATCAAGCACGAGCTGCTCGACACCGAACTGGCGAGCATTGTCGTAGAATTTGGGCCGCAGCCCCGTCGATTTTTGCTTGGTGATTAGCTTGCCGTTTTCGTCTTCTCCAAGAATTTCAAGATGGAAGAGATCCTGCATCGTTACGACCTCGCCTTCCATACCTGTAATTTCCGTGACATGAGTGGTCTTCCGGGACCCGTCTCTCAGACGCTGGACCTGAATAATGACCTGTACGGCTCCGGCGATCTGCTCGCGAACCGCCTGCTGCGGAAGATTCAGCCCACCCATCGCGATCATATTCTCCATCCTGGAAAGCGCTTCGCGCGGGTTGTTCGCGTGGACTGTCCCCATAGAGCCGTCATGGCCCGTATTCATCGCCTGTAGCAAGTCAAACGCTTCCGGACCGCGAACCTCTCCGACGATAATCCGTTCAGGCCGCATCCGCAGGCAGTTTTTGACAAGATCGCGCATCGTCACTTCCCCGACCCCTTCAAGGTTAGGCGGGCGCGTTTCAAGACGAACGACGTGCGGCTGCTGCAATTGCAGCTCGCACGCATCCTCACAGGTAACAATCCGTTCCCCCGGTTCGATATAGCGGGTCAAACAGTTCAGCATTGTCGTTTTCCCGGACCCTGTTCCGCCGGAGACAAGAACGTTCACGCGGCAACGACCGATCGCCATAATTAGCTTTGCGCAAGAAGGGGTCATTGACCCGAATTCCAGCAATTTATCGAGAGTCAGCTTGTCCTTCGTAAATTTACGAATGGTCATGCATGCCCCGTCCACAGCCAAAGGCGGGATAATGACGTTTACGCGGCTTCCGTCGGGCAAACGCGCGTCGCAAATCGGCGAAGCTTCGTCAACACGGCGGCCAATCGCCCCCACGATCCGCTGGCAGATCGTCGTTAAGTGCTGGTTGTCACGGAATTTGATTTTCGTCTTCTCAATTTTCCCGCCGACCTCGATATAGGTCGTATCGGGGCCGTTAATCATGATATCAGCAATATCGTCGCGTTCCAGAAGCTCCTCAAGCGGGCCGAAACCCAGCATATCGTCGGCGCATTCCTTGGCGATGCTTTTCAGTTCCGCGGGCGTTAAGTCCAGATTGCGGAAGCGCGCGATTTCCTCAACAGCGGAATAAACCTCATCCCGCGCGGCCTTGGCGTCCATACGCGCAAGAGCTTTCAGATCGATCCCATCTCGCAAATCCAGCCAGATACGGTTACGGGCGCGTTTGAGCCGCAAAGTCGTGATAGAATCGCTGCCGCTTACCTCTTCTTCTAGCTCGGCATCCGCACCCCGCTCCAACTCATCAAGAACGGCTGCGGCTGTCTGGGGCTGCGCTTTTTTCTTCGGTGCTTCCGCCGTCTGCACATCCTCGCCGCTTGGCTCTCCATTGTTTTCAAAGAATTCGTCAACAGCCCCGTCCGTATCAGCGGAAGGCTCCTCAAACGTGCTTTCAAGCGGTTTTTTTTCTTCCGCGTCCGTTTTTATATCCATAGGCAAAGAATCTTCCGGCTCCGGAAAATCGGGTGGTGCGGCAGAAGGAGGAGGCGCGAGGTTATCGAACGTTTCAGGTTCGGGCGCCTTCTTTTTCTTTACATCCTGTGTTTGTTTTTTACCAAACATGTCTCAATACCTGCTCCCGGTCGTCTATCAGGATTTGGAAGAAATTTTCCGTAAAAATCCATTCAGGACACCGCTTTTTTCAGGAGGGGGTGCATCGCCTTCAAGCCCACCGCCAAGATCTTTTGCTACAAGCGGTAATAAAGCTTGCTCGACCAGCTTTCGGCCTGCCGCATCATCCGTGAGCCTGCGGCTTTCATGCTCATTGCCTGAGAAAATTTTGGGTTCAAATGGAATTTGCGCCGCGACAGGACACTCCATCGCCGCCTCTATGTCTTTTTTCCCGACCTCGAAAGCCGGAGCTAAACCCTGCATATTGATGACCAGAGCCAGCTCCATATGACCGCCGTTACGGGCTTCCTTGATTTCCTGTATCAAGCTGCGCCCAAGACGCAAAGCCGGGAGCATCGGGGTTGTTACAAGGACGATCTGGTTTGCCCGCGTGAGCATAATCTTGCGCAAGATATCCGGCGATTGCGACAGGTCAGCGATCACAACCGGATATTTGACCATCAGCTTACCCACCAGCATTTCAAGCTGCTCAGCGGTGATTGTCGGCTCCAGCATTACATCCCCGCCGCTGCTCAAAACGCTTAGTTTTTCGCCCAAAGGAAGCAACATGCGGTTCAAACTATCTTCGTCATTACCCGCAGCGACCTTAGCCGCTTCCGCTAAAGTCGTCGCCGGTTCGAATCCTAAACCGACTGCGGCGGTAGACCAGCCACCTGCCGTATCCAGAAAAACTGCTTTCTGACCGAGTATGTCCGCGATTCCGCAGGCCGTAGCCTGTGCCAGCATAGATGCGCCAACGCCGCCCTTTGCACCTAGAAAGGCAATCAAGCGGCTGCCCGTAATACCGATTTTTTCGATCAGTGTTTTTGCGATCACATCGGCCAGCACGGTTTTCTCAATCGGGCGGACAAGATAATCGCCAACACCCATATCGATCAAACGGCGGTATAAATTAACGTCATTCACTGGCCCGATAACAACCGCACTGGTCCCTTCATCGCAATGCCCTGCCAATGCCTCCAGACGATCCGTAAAGGCCTCGTCGATCGTATCAGTTTGAATCATGACCAGATCCGGTGAGGCGTATTCCTTATACGCCTGAATCGCCGTCTCCACGTCACCATCCACGATTTTTATTTTTACGCGGGCAAACCGCCAGTCTTGTTCCGTCTCTTGCGCCGCCCGAAGTGTTTCGGGATCTTTCGTATATATACTCACGCTCGACGACGGAAGAAGTACCGATGTTCCCCGATTATCAGCCTCGCTCATCAGTCGTTAATTTAACCCTCGCAATTATTAAATCCCGGACGTTACTGTCCCTTAATCATCTCCAGAAGCGCTCTGCCCCTTTAACGGTTCATTAGGCTGCCCGGAGCGATAGAAATCTCCGATATTCGCAGCTCGCCGCCCTTCGCTCGTTCTGCTATCCTGTCCTTGTCCCATTAAATCCTTAGGCCGGGCGATCTGCCGCGCGAACAGCGTATCAATCGTACAGCCAAGCTTGTAGTCTTTGTCTGCTTCGACCTTTGTATTCGGATCGTAACCGGCCAATAGCGTTTCACAATCCTTCGGGGCCAGCGCGTCATAGGAGGCATAGGAAATCAGAGTAATGCTCTCTTCACCCTGCCCTCGTACCGGTAAGATTTCAGGCTGTATATCTGCCTGCAAACCCTCAGCCTTAAAAGCTCGTACGATCCGCCCGGCCTCATCCCCGGCCTTCATGGCTGTATTGGTCCGGGAACCGGGATCGTAAGTCACGCTAACCTGCATAGGCCCATCCCCATGACGCTCATAACGCGCCGCAAGCCCGGCTACAACACCCTGATCCAGCAGACGGGTCGGGATTTCCTGGGCAAAATTCTCCTGTTTAACCTGAACTCTGTTCTGGGTAAGCTTTGTTTCCTCATGCATGGAGCATCCGCCTGCCAATGAAACGGCAAACAATGCGCCTGCAAGGGTCAGTATTTTACAAGATCCGGTTTTAAACATCTTTACAAGCTCCCGACTTTTCGTCCCGATCATCCGTCATTTCCTAATCCAGCAAATATCCGTAGCGCTCATCCGTTGCAAAAAGAGCTTCATCATCCAGATCGAATATTCGGCGGACATTGGCGGCGAAAACACGGGCCAGCGGATTATTTTCCTGCGCAGGCACAGGGTCTGCGCGCTCGGTTTCCGCATAAGGTTCAACCAGATAAGGCGTGACGATAACAACCAGCTCCGTTTCGTTGCGGCGGAAACTGTCTGAAGAGACAAGATCTCCCAGAACCGGCGTTTTGCGGATACCCGGCAGACCGGACATACCTTTGATTGCATCCGATTGTAAAAGCCCGGCAATCATCAATGAGCCGCCGCTTGGAATTTCGACGGTCGTTTCCGCCCGGCGCACGTCAAGGCCCGGCACAGTCACATCTGCCAGCACGATTGCGTTATCCGTATCCAGCGATGAGACCTCCGTTTTCATTTGAAGGCTGATTCGCTGATCGGACATAACGATAGGCCGGAAATTCAAAGATACGCCGAACTCCCGGAATTCGATAACCAAATTCCCGATCTGGTCGCGGCCTACAGGGACAGGAAACTCACCACCTGCAAGAAAGCCTGCCATCTCGCCCGATACGGCCGTCAAATTCGGTTCTGCAAGAATATTAACCAGATTTTCCTCTTCCAGCGCATTCAGAATTACGCCAATCTGGCCTAAACCGTTAATACCGGTATCAGCCAATATACGACCAATACCAACGGCCTCCTGAGACAGGGCAATCCCTGCGCCGGTCGCAAAAGCAGCAGAATCTCCACGATTTGTAAGAGAGCTGGACGGTGTGCCACCGAAAATAGTGGTGGCGGATAGCTCGTTTGGATCATTCAACGCTGTTTGAAGCCCTAATTCCCGCAGGACGTTGCGCGTAGCCTCAACAATCTTGACCTGCAACATTACCTGCTGCTCGCCGCGGACCTCAAGAAGATTGGAGATCAACTGATCCGCGGTTTTGCCGCTTTCATCCTGAAGATCGCTCACATAATGTGCAACAAGATCCGTAATTTTAGCCGCAGCATCCGGCGTAGAGACAGTTCCCGTCAGCAGAATTTGATCATGGATGGAGCTAACCTTGGCCTGCTCGTTTGGAAACAGCTCCTCGACAAGGCTTTGTATCGCCTGAAGGTCGTATTTGACGTGCACGTCCAAGCGCCGGATCACGTCTCCGTTGGCATCCAAAGCAATCAGGTTCGTATCTCCGACGGAAACGCCGACAAGATAAAGCCTGTTCGATTGAACGGCCATCACATCTACTATAGAGGGGTTGGCCACGAGAATATCGGCGACATCGCCCTCAACATCAACCAGCTCTGCCTTCCCAAGCGTTATATAAAGCGGCGGCGGCGTTTTGAGTATTTCCGTTTCAATGACCGTTTCCAGGTCGCCTTTAGCCGCCATAACAGAGACAGGTAGAACAGCCACCGCAAACAGCGCCAGAAAAAGGGTACAAACACCCTGTAATCTGGAAAAATTTGTGAATAGGTTTGACATGTCACTTAACTTTCAATGGATTCGGAAAAAGCCGTAGGAGGCAGGTTAGAGGAAGGAGGCAAGAAACTAGTGAACAGGCGCAACATAAATCTGCCCTCCACTATAGATTCTCACACTATTGGTATTTATGCCAGTTTCCTTTTTCAGGGTTTCATATTCCTGAAAAATTTCGTCAGAGATCGTCGTCAGACGGGCATCAGATATGGTTTTCCAATCCTTTGCCACAAGCTTATCATCGCCGACTCCACGCAGAATAAGTGTTAACTCTCCAAGCTGCGAAGCCAGCGCAATTTTCTCCGCATCCCGTACATCCAAAGCCAGCGTAACGGTCTTACCGACTTTGATTTCTTCTTCTTCCGGGCGTTGCGCATGCTGATCAACAGCCAAAACCTTTACATTTTGAAGAATAGTTTCTGTCGCCATTTTATCCAGATTCAGCTCCATCATTTGCTGAATACGCGGATCATCATCATTCGTACGGAATGTTTCCTTATAGGTCAAAATCACATCTACGAAATCGCCGGGACCAATAAAACCCGCGACCATGCTTGAGGCCGAAACCTCAATAGCCACGGCGCGCATACCCGGCTCAAGGCTTGCCGCAACGAAATTCCCCTTGGATTGCCCCAGAACAGAGGATTTCATCACCGGCTCGCCTTTCGAAATATCCCGTGCCAGCCGCCCCTTCAGGGCTTCTTCCGGTTTCTGATCCTCGACCTGAGACAGTGCGCCTGGGAAAACGCTGCTTTGCGGCCATTCCTGCCAGCGCAAATCACCATCTTGAAGCTCGCGGCCAATACCCAGATCCTTAGCCGCGACAAGAATATTGATTTTTTCTTCAACGGAAACTGCGGTTTCTTTTTTCCCGCCCAAAGAAACCTGAACCAGCAGCGCGACCAGAAGAGCCACGGCTACGGCGCCGCCCAGAACAATCAAAACGTTTTTATTCATTGTGAAAACCTCTTGTAAGGCTTTGGAAAAAATATTCGAACACAGAAAACAAGGACTATCTTGAAACCGAAACTCAAAAAATCCCGGTAGAACTTACATCCCTAATGATGCCCCCTAATGGTTAAGAAATCATAAAACGGGGCAGGCAGCGTGGAAAAAGACCCTATGAAAGTAGAAAAGAGGACAGAACCTCCGGCCCAAGATACCCTAATTTTATGAAAGATGCCAGCACGCCGCACAGAATCGCGACACCATAGGGAACTTTGCTCTGCCCGGCCTGAACCTGAGCGACCCAGCTTCCCTCTGCGGGCGCTTTAAAGGGCTTCGTTTTTCGGATTATAAGCGCGCTGAGGCCAAGCAACCCTCCGGCAAGTGTCATATAGAAGAGAAAAACAAACAGGCCGCTCAGACCGCTCCACAAGGCGCAAGCCGTCGCAAGTTTTGAATCACCGGCCCCAAGCCCTTTAAGCGCGAACATGATAAGTGTTACGAGGAAAACGATAAAGGCGCTCAAAAAATGCGACAGGAGGGACGAAAAAACGTCCTCACGTCCAAACGTCCATAAAAGCCCGTAGCTCACGGCAAAAGCCACGATAATGATCAGGCTGTATATATTCGGGATTTTCAGACCGCGCAGATCAGCGAGTGCCGCCAGAAGCGTTGCGCCTAGCACGGTAAAAAGCCCTGTCAGAAATATAATGAGCAACAACATGGAAAAACAGGATAACAGAATCTACGTAAATGGAAAGCCCGCCTTTCGAGGGGCGGGCTTTCGGAAACATTGCCGTAAACCGGCAAAGATCTTTACAAGGGCTTAGTTACGTGATGTCAACTGTGTGTCCATCGTCGTAAAGACCGCATTCAGGTCATCCCCGAACGTAAAGACGATCGCAACGATTGCAAGGGAAATCCCTGCGGCGATTAAACCGTATTCGATAGCGGTCGCCCCGTCTTCATTCTTCAGATACGCATCTTTTAAAGCAAGCAGTTTCAACATAGTTCATCTCCTTTAAGATTTTTTACTTATCCGGTTTTAACCCAATGCCCCAAAACAGCTTTGAAGCTCCCAACCGTTATATGTACAGAATAGCCCGATTTGCTTAAAGGAGAGTTAAAAATAGATTGTGTTTTATCATTTAGTTTCAGGATACTAGAGCTGTGACTTCTAGCGGTGTAGATAAAGGCTTGCTTGCAATTCGATCTGCCGGGCCAGATCGTTCAAAGCGTTCAGGCGCGTATTTTCTTCAGAAACGCGGGTAGAAAATTCGCTACCCAGAATATTGTAACTGGTGATGCTCGTCAGATCGTGATTTAAAACAACCTCTCCGCTTGCCCGCTCTATAAGCGTCATATGCGTTGAAAGACGAAGCTGTCCCCGCGTTGCATCGGAGCTTTTCGTGATGTCCAGATCGGTCAGCGTTTCACGGACGGGGCTGATCTGGAGCATGTAAACCGGATCGGACGGACGGCCATGCCGGTAAAAACGGTCGATCAGCGCATTGCGTAAATATTGTCCCTCCCGGTCTGGGATATTGGCAATATCGATCTGGGCCAGAGTGTCTTCTACCCCGGCACGGCTTGCGTTGTGGCTACCATAAAGAGGCTGAAACCCGCAAGCGGTGAGAAAGAGCGTTGCACTGAGTATGAAAACAGCGAGACGGTTCATCCGGCCACCACATTGACGATCTTGCCGGGCACGACGATGACTTTGCGGATTTCTTTGCCTGCTATGGCGTTTTGAACATTGGGCTCGGCCAGTGCCGTATCTTCGGCTGTTTTCTTATCCGCGTCGGCAGGCAGCGTGATAGAGGCGCGGACTTTGCCGTTGACCTGCACCCCGATCGTAACCGTATCGGCGCTCAAGAGGGACTTGTCATGCTCCGGCCAGTTTTCATCCGCAAGAAGCGTCTCATGGCCGAGCATTTGCCACAGCTCTTCACCCAGATGGGGCATCATCGGCCCGGATAGCTTGACCAGCGCTTCCAGTCCTTCACGCAAAGCCCATGCAAGAGATTCGTCATCCCGTTGGTATTCTGCGTTCGCAGAATTCACACGAACGGGATCCATAAGGTCAGCGGCTTTGCCGCTGTCTTTTTCTGGATCCCCGCCGTCTAAATCCTCGCTGCTGCTCGGATCGCGGGGATGACAATATTGAGAAAGAGCATTTGACAGTTCCCGGATCCGGGCTACGGCCTTGTTCATATGGAAGGCTTCGATATCGGCTGCGACGGCTTCAATCGTTTTATGGGTCAAGCGGCGGAGCTTTTGCGCCCCCTCATCAAAATCTTTTGGTGCTGGACTGCCGGGTGCAGGCAAGGTGTCCTTGGTTTCATCAATAAGCCGGTGCAGCCTGTTCACATATTTCCACGCGCCTTCGATTCCGCCTTCTGTCCATTCCAGATCGCGCTCCGGCGGAGAATCGGAAAGAATAAAGAGCCGTGCCGCATCCGCGCCGTAGGCGTCCAGAATATCTTCCGGGTCCACGACGTTCTTCTTGGATTTGGACATTTTCTCAACCCGGCCCATCGTTACCGGGTTGCCGTCTTTGTCTCTCGCCGTACCGCCTTCGATGATGACATCGGAGGGGAAAATCCAGCGTCCGGCGCTGTCCTTATAGGTCGCATGCGTGACCATGCCTTGCGTGAACAGCCCGGCGAACGGTTCGTCCAGATCGAGATAGCCGCAATCCCTGAGGGCACGCTGGAAAAAGCGCGAATAGAGCAAATGCAAAACCGCATGCTCCACCCCGCCTATATACTGGTCCACAGGCATCCAATAGGCAGCCTTGTCCTTATCGAAGGCCGCCGCCTTGTTATGCGGGTCCAGATAGCGCAGGAAATACCAGCTTGATTCAAAGAAAGTGTCGCAGGTGTCTGTTTCCCGCACTGCATCTTTCCCGCATTCCGGGCAGCTCGTATGTTTCCATGTCGGGTGACGGTCCAGCGGGTTGCCGGGCGCGTCGTAATTAATGTCTTCGGGCAGCTCCACGGGAAGCTGATCCTCCGGCACGGGCACAAGGCCGCAAGATTCACAATGAATGAAGGGCACCGGGCAGCCCCAGTAACGCTGCCGCGAAACACCCCAGTCCCGTAGGCGGAACTGTGTTGTGCCAAAGCCTTTGTCCATTTCTTCAAGCTTCGCAATGGCGGCATCAACGGCGTCTTCAACGCTGAGGCTATCCATAAAGCTGGAATTGACTAAGGTTCCAGGGCCAGTGTAAGCCCCCCCACCCGAAT
>JAGRKA010000020.1:0-3003 GCA_020442475.1 Alphaproteobacteria bacterium
TGGTATAAGCTCGAAGCTCCACATTATCATTTTCATCCGCACCGTCCGGCACATCCGCCGCCAGAATATTCGGCAGCCCCGCAAGATGCTGATTTAAAGCCTCGCCCAGCGTCCGTTCGCGTTCTTCCAGCGCCGCCATCTCGTCCTTAAGCGCGGCCACCGCCTTCATAGCTTCGTCCGCGTTCCCGCCGGACTTTTTAATTTCGCCGATCTTACGCGATTCATCATTCCGGCGCTGTTGAAGCTCCTGCAAGCTCGTCTGAACGCCACGCCGCTCCTCATCAAGTTTCAGCAAGGCCGGACTTGCAGCCTCCAACCCCCGGCGCTTCATCGCCGCATCAAAATTTTCAGGATTATCGCGTATGGCTTTTATATCGTGCATATCTACTCCTTCACCACAGATGCACACAGATAAACACGGATTTTAAATTTATAAAAGATTATCTGTGTAAATCTGCGTTTATCCGTGGTTAAGTTGAGAACATGAACGATGTTTACACCCTCACCCACCCGGAAACGCCTACCCTGCCCCTCATTTTCGACTCCCCGCACAGTGGCACCCGCTACCCGCCCGATTTCGGCTATGCCTGCGATTTCCACACGCTCGAAAGCGCGGAAGACAAATATGTAGACGATTTATTTGCAAGCGCCCCCGCCTTCGGCGCCGCCCTGCTCTGCGCACATTTCCCGCGCAGCTATATCGACCCGAACCGCAGCGCGGACGATATCGACCCCGCTTTGCTTGCCGGACTCTGGGACGGGGTCTTCCCCATCGCGCCCTCGCCCCGCTCCGATGCGGGGATAGGGCTGATCCGGCGGCTGGTACGCCCCGGCATCCCCGTCTATGACCGCCCCTTAACCAGCGCCGAGATCACAGCGCGGATCGAGCGTTACTACACCCCCTATCATGAAGCGCTCGAAACCCTGATCACCGAGGCGCATTATAATTTTGGGCAGGTCTGGCACGTTAACTGCCACTCCATGCCGGAAAGCACGGCCCACCCTCGCCGCCCCTCCCTCTTACGCGGCGGTACGCCTCCGGCCAGCGATTTCGTGCTTGGTACACTTGATGGGATGAGTTGCGCTCCAGATTTCATGCATATGATCCGCGATAGCCTGAAACGCATGGGCTATACGGTCACGATCAACGACCCGTTCCGCGGCGCGGAGCTGATTGAGCGCCATGCCTGCCCCTCACGCGGCATCCACAGCCTCCAGATAGAGATCAACAAGGCGCTGTACATGGATGAGACCACACAGGAAAAGAACAAAAATTACAGTGGATTAAAAAGCAATATTGAGAAACTAATCGAAGAATGCGCAGCCTTCGTGCAAGAGCGCCTCACCACCGCCCTCGCCGCAGATTAGAACATCGCCAGATCAAGGGATACGGCTCTGCAACTCCGGAAACACATCAGACCGCTTTTGACCGCAAAGGGTGAAGGTTACGGTTTTTTGCCCCTGATCATTAACACTTTCTTCGGTCTGCTCCGAAACGCACCGAAAGACCTCTCCTTTCGGCGTTTCCTGCTTCAGCGTTTCATAAAGCTGCCCGATCGTCATAGGCGGAGTCCGCTGCGACAAAGCCTGCTGGATCGTTTCACGGAGGAACTCAACCGGTACATGCTCAAAGGCCTGCCCCTTCCCGCTCTTATCCCCGTTCCAGCTTTCCCAGAGAAAAGCCATTTCTTTGAGGTTCCAGCCTTCTCCATCTGTTATGTTCTGTACAGATCTTGTTACAGCTAACTGCGCCTCTCTCTGGAAATAATCTGCAATCCGCTCCTCTAAAAGAAATTCATTCAAATGCACGCGCTTAAGCGCTTGCGTTACCAAGGCTCTGGTTGCGGGGTCATCGGAAGACACAAAATGCAAAAGTGCCATCCCTGCAATGGTTCCAATCTGATTACCTTGCTGCTGCTGTGCTGTTTGTGCCAATACCGAAAATCGTCTGCAAGTATGGTTAAACCCTTTGTTAAGAATTTGTTTTTCTATAACGTTTTGTACATCTTTTTGGGTAACTTGCTTTATCTCCTTACCATCTTCGCCTTCAAATTTCATTGTTTCCGTAACCTTGTCCGACTGCGTGTAGGTTATTTCTTCTATATCAAGGCAATTAGGTGTTACACCCTGAGCAACATTTTTCGTTGGAGGCGTTGAACAGGCATTAAGAAACAAAGAAAGCCCGACAGCTGTCGCAAGCCTCCCTATAGAAGCCTGCGTATAATAAGAAGAAAGGCTGCTTTTTACAGACATGGTAATTGCATTTCTCAGATAGTTTCCTACAGAGCCAAACTATTTACATAGAAATCATACCCATGTCAATATTTATATGAAAAACCGCCACAGAAGTATCTGTGGCGGCCCTTAATACATAAAATGAAAAGTATAACCTATTACTGTACTGGAGCCGGACCATCTGCAATTGGAAGAGGCGTTAAATTCTGCTCTTCAAATCCGCACCCTGCAATAACAGCCTCCTTATTGCTGACCGGCTGAACCAGTTTACCGTCAGCCCCTCTGTGAGCCGGCTCAATACCGAACATAGCCATAAGCCCTTGCGTTGGGGTCGGCGCATCTTTCTGATCTATAGCTCCAGTCCCTCCGGCTGCTGCAAAGCCTTTCAAACCACATTTTAGCGCCCTCATATAACCAGGCTCAACCTCCCCAGTGTAAAGATGGGCTGCCATGTGCTCCATTGTGCTGGCCCCCTCCCGGCTCCCCGGTACATTGGAATGCCTGCCCAAATTATGTCCGTGCGTTTGCTTAGCTATTTCAAATGCATGCGCCTGCCTCTGAGACTCACGTTGATCCGCATAAACCTGACCGGTACACATGGCCAAAGCAATTTTCTTCTCAGACATACCTCTTGTCATTGTAGCCCGCTCAAGCGGTTTGGCCCGATACAATTCTTCCGCGCTAAAAATAGCGCCCGTTTCTTCGTCAGAAACAAAAACACCGATAGATGGATGATACGTAAAATTAAGGCCAGCATAGGCTAAAAAT
>JAGRKA010000020.1:3102-35260 GCA_020442475.1 Alphaproteobacteria bacterium
GCAAATCTAGCGCTTTCAAGATAGTGGTTTGGCACGTTCGTTGCCGCTCCCCACCTGCTGCTTACGACTGAATTGTACTCCGTCACATTCCCTTGAGAAGTTTGCTGTCCATTCAACGCATTGCCGGTTGCGCCAGCTTGCGCCCCGGCTGATGTCCTACTATTGTCGTTCTGTATTGTACGGCTATTATCCGTAAAATTATTATCCGCACTTGCCGTAGAATCAGCATCACCGCCAGCTCCACCACGACCACCGGCGCCACCCATTCCACCTTGGCCGCCAGCACCGCCTTGTGAACTTAGCCCGCCATCGCCAACTGTGATACCTTGACTCTGGATCTGATCCTGCTCGCTACCGTAAGCCGTACCACCGTAGCCTGTCCCGCCATACCCGGTACCACCATGCGCTTCAGCTTCACCGCCATAGCCATAGCCAGCACCACCAAGATCACCTGTTTGTAGAATACTTGAAGAAGTCTGATCCCCAAAAGTTTGGCTTCCTTCAATGCTCTGCTGGCCATTCTGATTAAGGTCTTGCGATCCGCCGAAGGTCTGTGTCCCATTGATACCCAATTGCCCATTAATGTCTTGGGTTCCGTTGATCGTCTGCTCCGCTTCAGGCCCGGTAACCGTATTCTGGATCGTATTCTCAATCTCCGGACCACCCTGATTAATAATCGTTGTGCTGTCGCCTGGGCAAGATCCATTCCCGTTGCAGTTATCGTGTGCGCCGCTGTTGGAGTTGCCCGTAGCCAATACATTCGTACCCGAAATCGCCAGTGCGGTCAGCGCTGCCACAGCAAATTTTTTCGTAAAGTCCATCGTTTTTTATCCTTCTTTAGAGCCTCGTCCGATGACGCGGGAGGCAAAGTTTTCAATAACGGGCTTCTCTTCCCATAAGTTTAAATTTATGTCAAGAAATTTCGTAAAAAAATTATGTCGCATAATATTTTCCAAAAGTCCTCCCTTTTTATTTGCATAAAGATAAAAAATTATGCTAGAGAGCGGCACGATATTGAACCGATATGACAAAAAACTGCTGACATGACCGCCATCGCCCTGAACCAAAGCCCTGCACAGAACAACATCCCCGCGATGTTCCGCCCTGCGCGTGCGCAAAGCACGCCGGAACAGCATCCGGGACGGCTCCGCAAAGCCTTTAGCGCCATGGCGCAAGCAACCGGGAACGCATCCCAAGCGGTAAAGACCCGCCTGAATCTGATCCGGCAGAAGGGGTTAACGGAAACATTCCGCGACGCCGCCCCGACCCTGAAACATGCCGGGCTGAGCCTTGGCACACTCTCCGCCGTTAAAATCGGTGCGATGAGTGCCGCCGGCGCCGCCGGGATTTCAAGTTTCAGCGCTCTGGCCGTGGGCGCGGCGGGTGTCGGGGTCTGCGCAACCAGCGCGCAATATGCGCTCGATTGTTATAAAGCACATAAGGCCGGTGAGCCTTTCCCGGAATTCAGCGTCAAAAATTACGGGCTGAAAGCCTTGTTTACCAGCGCAAGCGCCGCACTCGGCCTTGAGGCCCTGAATACCGACCCGGACACGGCGCTGGATAAGCTCAAAATCGCGCTTGAGAAAGTCTTCACCTTTTTCTCAGGCACCGTGCAGGCCGCGACGGAGGCTTTTGCCGACGGGCCGAAACTCGGCGCTGTGGAAGACAGGGAATCTATCTCTATGTACCCTCTTGGCGATACGCTATCCTCTGCGCCATCTCTGCCGGAAGAAGCACCTGCTGCGGACAACGCGCCCCCTATTACCGCCGAAGCCTTTTTCACCGCGCTGGATACGAACGGCTGGAGCCAAAACGCAAAAGACGCACTCACCGCCGCCCAGCGCGGGCAGCCCTGGGGGATGCAGGACACGGCTTACTATCTCGCCAACGGGCTGGAGGGCGTTTCCCGCGACTATGATATGGCCGGACAATCCGCCATTCTGGCCCGCGATACGGCAGAGGCGCAGGGCAACAGGCCAATTCTGCGCAATGCGACAAACTTCCTGAATGATCTGGATAAAATGGGCGTCTTCTCGGAAAGCGCGCATAGCGCTTCCCCAGCGGAAGCAGTGACGGTGCCGCATGAAAATGCCCTCATCACGCCCCGCTCAAAACCTGACCCGGCCGCTTTGGGTATCGGCCCGCAAATTCATGAATGCGAAATTGAACGCACGGATATAGGCCGGTATGAAAAATTTTCGATGAGCTGCACCGACCCGGCTGCGCAGGTCAAAGCCGGAGATGCGATCAAAGTGACCTCGTCAAACGGTATACATCTTTACCAGATGGGCGAAGGCTTTACCGGACGTGAAAGACCTCTCGGATCGATTTTTAGCGATATATCGATCTTGAGTAACGATGGCAATGTCCCGGAACGCACATTTGCCCAGCAGATCGTCCGGAACATCTCAGACAGCGACGGGCCAGCTGCTACGGAAGAACGACAGCTCGCTTCAGCGCTTCGTCCAGATCAGCCATAGGCACCGCCCGCCCCAGAAGCTCCTCCATAGAGGTTACACCGTGCTCAGCAATTCCGCACGGGACGATCCCTGAGAAATGGGATAAATCAGGCGCAACATTCACCGCAAAGCCGTGCAACGTGATCCAGTGGCGCACCCTCACACCGATCGCGGCCACTTTCTTTTCCCCTTCGGGCGTTACAACCCAGATCCCGACCCGGCCGCAGCGCCGCTCTCCCTTAATTCCGAATTCCGCCAGCGCATCGATAATCCATTGCTCCATATCGCGGACATATTTTTTGATGTCGGGCGCTTTTTGCCGTGCCTTGAGATTGCACATCACATAGGCGATACGTTGACCGGGACCGTGATAGGTGTACTGCCCACCCCGCCCGCTCTCATAAACGGGAAAACGGGAATCCAGCAGATCTTTCTCTTTCGCGCTTGTCCCTGCGGTATAGAGCGAAGGATGCTCCAGAAACCAGACGCATTCCGGCGCCCTGCCCTCATGAATCGCCTTGACGCGCTCATCCATAAAGGCCAGCGCTTCATCATACGCAACGGGCTGTTGGCTTGTTTTCCACTCCATAAGGAGGCGTCTATCACAAAGCCCGCATTCCCGCAATCTTTTGGCTTATAGATACTTGCGTTTAGCCATGCGATTTGCTATGCCTCCCAAGACCTCAGTTTCCTGATAGGCATGCGGCCGTGGCGGAATGGTAGACGCGCAGCGTTGAGGTCGCTGTGGGAGAAATCCCGTGGAAGTTCGACTCTTCTCGGCCGCACCATTTTAGATATTATCTTAAACTTATCACACGCACGCATTACGCGCCCTTTCCTTCCCTGTTCATTTCAGAAAATACAACTTACGATAGGCAGACTGCATAGAACAGAGAAGGCTGCCGCCCTATAATGTTTTGCACATTACGGAAATTCTTCCTTTTATCGCTCCGGCAGCGCCCGGCTGTTCTGCTTGCCTCTCTTGCCGTAGGGCTGACCGCTCTTATTGTCATGGTAGGCTGGAGCACAGAAAGCGCCCCTCTCATCAGAATCATGCCTCATTTCCCTGCGATGGTTTTCAACACAGCGCTAGGTTTTTTCCTCTGCGCGGTGGGGCTGCTTTTTGTTTATCTCCAAAAACGTATCCCCGCTATCTTCTTTGGCCTTTCAGGTGCGCTGATCGGAATCTTGAATCTATTTGAGTATGCTTTCCGCATTGATCTCGGCATTGACGAACTGATCTTCACCGATTTCATTCAATCCAATGCGGCACATCCAGGGCGCATGTCTATCAGCACCGCACTTTGCTTTCTTTTTACAGGCTCAAGCCTGGCTCTTTTTTCCATAGCACAGAGATTTCTAACCCTTTTCGCTTTTTTGGAGATGCTCTGCGTTTTCACAGCCCTGATTTCTGCTATCTCTTTGCTGGACCATATCGGCCTAATCCATGCGGAATATAACTGGTTTCTGTGGGACAGTATGGCTATCCATACCTCACTATGCTTCGTGATACTTAATACAGCCCTGATAAGCTCTATATGGGGAGCCCGTGACCGAAACATCTCTCTTTTCTATGTAACGGTCCCCTTCTTCTTTTTAACGTGCGCGATTATTCTGGATGTCTACACCCCCTTGGGCATTGCAACAGGGTTTGCTTATACGCCCTTTGTTCTGAGCGCGTTCTGGCGTGAATGCAAACTGACGACGCCCTTCATTTTCGCTCTGGTCGCAACAATTCTTATTATCTTGGGATTTTATGTTTCAGCCGATGTCGGAATTCCTATCACCAGCGTCCTGATTAACCGCGGCGGCGCGGTCATGGAGATATGGATCGTCGCGACACTCATTTACACGATTAAGCTGCGAGATAACGCAATCAGAGACAATGCCGAGAGACTCAACGCAATTGTCGATAATACTGTTGACGGCCTTGTCACAGTCGATGACACCGGAATCATAGAGCATTGCAACAGGGCCTGCGAGGATATATTCGGCTACCCCCCAAAAGAATTAATCGGGCAAAATATCCGAACGCTGATGCCAACCTTGCATTTTAAAGAGCACAGAAAAATTACAGAAACAAGGCCAAACACTTAAAAAAACATAAGCGAAATAGAGCGTGAAACTGAGGGGCGGCGCAAAAACGGAGAATCCTTCCCTGTCGATATCTCCATCAGCGAGATACGCGTCCAAGACCGCCATATCTATAGCGCGATCGTCCGCGACATCACGGACCGCAAAAAAGCCGAAGATGAGATTATACGTTCCAATGAAGAGCTTGAGCGCTTTGCCTACATCGCCTCTCATGATTTGCAGGAACCTTTACGCATGGTCACAAATTTTACGGACCTGCTGAATAAAGAATACGGAAGCGGCATGGATAAGGAAGCCTCCGAATATATGCGTTTTATCCTTGAATCCGCACGGCACATGCAGATTCTGGTCAGTGATTTGCTTGAATATTCGCGTGTTGACAGTGAGGAAAGCAACCCCAAAAACGTAGATTGCCGTTCCCATACGGATTTGGCTATTGCAAACCTGCAAGAAATTATCGAAGAAACACATGCGCGTATCACAGTTGGTGAGTTACCGACAATTCATGCAAATCCGGTACGCTTCTCCCGCCTGATGCAAAATCTGATCGGCAACGCAATCAAATACCGCCGGGAAGGTACTGTACCGGAGATATCCATCATGGCTGAAGATAAGGGTCATGAATGGCTTTTTTCAGTTAGGGATAACGGTATTGGCATGAAAGAAGAATATCTGGAGCAGATTTTTGTTATCTTCAAACGCCTGCATGGCAAAAAAGACTATAAAGGCACGGGGATTGGCCTGGCCGTCTGCAAAAAGATCGTTGATAGCTTTGGCGGCTCTATTTGGGCGGAATCAACACTCGGTGAAGGCTCTACGTTTCATTTCACCATCCCTAAAAAAGATTCCCCTGAAAAGGCTGTGTAGCCTTATATAATGGAACACAGTCCCCTTCCGGAAAAGCAAAACACACACTCCTATGCCGCACCTGTAAGGTTCCTGAAAGCTGCGGGTGCGATACTCGACTCGTCGGACATGAAACCCCGTCCGGCGAGACAACAAAGCTGAAAAGGAGCAAAACCATGTCTTATTTTCCCAAACATTCCAGAGACATCAGCAAATTTCTGCTAACCGGCGTATCGGCAGTGACATTACTGGCTTCCGGCCTCGCCCTTGCCGAGAGTGCGCGCACCTCCAATCAGAACGACGTCCCACGCTATACGGAACAAGAGGCGAAAGAAGGGCTGCAAAATGCCAAGGACGCCGTGTCCGATGCGGCGCAGGACGTGTCGCAAGCGGCAAAAGAAACCTATGAGGACATCAGGGGCGCTTTGAGCGGCGACAAAAAGGCTCATATCGCACCTGTAACCATTGACAGGCGAATGACTGCTGCTGGCATTATCGGACAACCCGTCCTGAATGAAAAAGGCGAACGTGTCGCCAAAGTTAAAGACATCATTCTGGACGATCAGGGTAAGGCCTCCATGATCGTTCTCGCAGACGGCGACTGGACAGGCCTTGGAAAGCTGGCCGCCTTCGATTATAACGTCATCACACGGACAGGTGCGGATGGCAATGTTATCGCCCCCTTGACGGAAAAAACGATGGATCAGGCTGCCCCCTTTTCCTACGATCCCAAAAGCGCGAGCGACCCTTCGGTTAAAATCATACCCCAAAATGGCTACAGCGCGGCTACGCTACTCGACACCCAGCTGACCGACCCCAAAGGGCGTACCCTTGCAGAGGTAGATAATATCTCCTTCCATAACGGGCAAGCCGAACACCTGATCGTTGAATTTGACCAGATGCTTGGCCTTGGCGGTAAAAAGGTTACGCTTGGTTTTCATGACCCCGAGTTACAAATGTCCGGCGACAAACCGCGCTTTCAACTCAGTGCCGCTCAAGCCAAGCAGTTCGAAGCGTATAAGAACGCGGCAACGAACTAGGCTACGACCAAAGAACTCCCCCTTCCCTCCCCTGAAAGCACGGCCTTCGTGGCCGTGCTTCTTTTTTTTCCAGTATCCGCTATGGAACACATATGTAAGCTTGCTGAAAGGTGAATCTGGGATGATAGAAGCATAAACGTTCACTCTAACCGGAGGACATTCCATGTGTATTACATCTCAAAAAATCGGTTCTATCGCACGCAAAACACACACGCTACGCCTGCAAGGCAGCATCAACGTCCTGACAGCGCTGGAAATCATGGATATGTACGACGCCGAGATCGCCGGCATTGAATGTGAAAGCAGCTTTGTTGGTATTTTCCACCGTCGCGATTTCGCTAAAAACATCGCAAGGGACAGGCTTGATCCCGAAAACACGACGCTCTACGAGGTCATGACACTGGATATGCCCTCAATCGCGTACGATGCCACCATCAAAGACGCGTACGAAAAAATGCTGGCCTGCCATGCCGACTATATTGCCGTTTTTGAAGAGAATGAGCGCGCTTTGTGCGGCATTGTGTTCCTGAGCGATCTGGGCAATGATGTCATACAATCCTTTGAGAAAATCAGAGCCGAGAATGAAATCATCATGGATTATATCCGGAGCGGAGAATCCTACGCGATTGCAACCTACAAGCGCTCATAAGGCGCAAATAAGGAGCTGTTTTTACGATGCATATCGTTATCGTTGAGGATCAGGAGGAACTGAGCGGACTCATCGCAGAGCGCCTCAATAAAACGGGGATCAAATCTCAAAGCGCTATCAGTGGTGAACAGGCTCTGGATCTGATCGACCCCGAAATTCATGATCTTGTCATTCTCGACCGCGGCCTTCCGGACATGGAGGGGTTGGAGCTGCTCAAAATTCTGCGGGAAGACGGGATAAAAATCCCCGTCCTGATCCTGACAGCCAAGGACGAGTTGGGCGATAAAGTCGCCGGTCTCAATAGCGGCGCGGACGATTATCTGGTCAAACCTTTTGAAATGGATGAGTTGGTCGCCCGCATCCATGCGTTGTACAGGCGCCCGTCACAGGCGATGGACATGGTGCTGACACTGGGCAACATTGAGTTTCACTCGACAGAGAACAGCCTGAAGGTTGCCGACAGATATACCGAACTGACGGTCAAGGAAAAAGACGCGCTGGAACGGCTTATGCGCCTGCCGGGCCGGGTCGTCAGCAAGGACACGCTCTTGCTGGCCCTGTACGGCCATGGTGACGAAGGCTCCCATAATTCGGTCGAAGTCGTCATGCACCGGCTGCGAAAAAAGCTTGAAGAAGCCGGCGCTGATATCGAAATTAAGACATTGCGCGGAATTGGCTACCTGATCAAAGACAAAAAAGGCGAATAGACACTATGCGGTTTTTCCCCCGCTCCTTACAGCTCAAAGTCATCGCCAATGTGCTGGCGACCTCGCTGCTAGTTATCCTACTTTTCGGCAGCTTGATCTTTTCGCAAATCGGAGTCGTCATCGATACGCTCTCCAAAGAAAAACTTCTGGAACAAGCCCAGAAAATGGCCTCTTTCATTGAATATGACTGGAGAGGCAATTTCGATCTCGATCTGCCACGCCGTACCCGAAACTACTACACGGAGAGCGCCTCGAGCCAGTATGCTATTTTAAATACGGGGGGAAAAGTCCTGTTCCAGTCGGACAATTTCGTCCGCGACCGGATCAAGGACACACTGGAAGAAAGTGGCAAGCACTATTTCGATTTTACGACTGAAGACGGCAAGCACTTTCTGGGACTGAAATATGATTACCTCTTCGAAGATAAGATTTATCCGATCTATGTGATCGAAGAAGAAACGGAGTTTTCGGAATCTCTGGAAGCGCTCCAGAAAAACTTCCTGACTAATATCCTGATATACGGAATCCCCCTCCTCATCCTGCAAGCCCTGCTGATCCTCATCATTTTCCGTAAGGCCCTTAAACCGATTATACAGTCTGCAAAAGATGCCCGAAAAATTAAATATGACACTTTATCCTACCGCCTGAACGAGCAGGATGTTCCCGGAGAAATTCTACCTCTGATCCATGGCGTCAATAACAGCCTTGCGCGCCTTGAGCGCAGCGTGGAGGCTCAGAAATTCTTTATTGCCAACGCAGCGCACGAACTACGGACGCCGATCGCGATCCTGAAGGCCCGAATTGCCTCCCTCCATGATGAAAAGGAGGTTTATCTTCTGAATGAAGACTTACGAAACATCAACCACCTGATCGGGCAAATGCTGGACATTTCGCGGCTGGATATCGTGGAATCACAGCCGAAAACAACAGTAAATCTCAACGAAATTTCTAAAAGAGCCTGCGAGGATATGGGGCCGCTCTTTATCGGGAAGGATAGAGAGCTTTCCCTTGAAGAACGCGCCCTCGACCAGCGGATTGAAGGCAATGAGGACACGCTCTTCAGGGCCTTGTTAAATTTGCTGGAAAATGCCCTGAAACACACACCAGAGAAAACGCCCGTCGATGTCATTGTCGATGAGGCAAAGATTACCGTCCGTGATTACGGCCCGCCGATTCCGGATGCGCATAAGACCAGGATATTCGACCGTTTTGAAAAACTTCCCGGCAGCCTCAACACCAACGGTTCTGGGCTTGGGCTAGCGATTGTCAAAAAAGCGACAGAAATCCACGGCGGAACCGTAAACATTGAAAGCCGCCCGGACGGAAACGATTTCGTTTTGGACTTATCTGGAGCACAAAAGCCTCTTCCCCCATAAAAGTCTTGCTGCTCGCTAGCTCCGCAGGCGGTAGCCGGTCTTGAAAATCCAGGCAACGATCCCTGTGCATCCCAGCAAGAAAATAAGAATCATCGCTACGCTGATTCCAAGCGACACATCTGCACTTTCGTAGAAGCTCCAACGAAACCCGCTAACCAGATAGACTACTGGGTTGAACAGCGATACGGCCTGCCAAAAGGGTGGAAGCATATCGATCGAGTAGAAACTGCCGCCCAGAAAGGTCAAGGGTGTAATAACCAACAAGGGAATGATCTGCAATTTTTCGAATCCGTCCGCCCATATCCCGATGATAAAACCCAACATACAAAAGGTCGTACAGGTCATCACCAGAAAAAACAGCATCGAGAGAGGATGCCGGATTTCCAATGGCACGAACAAGCCCGCCGTGAGCAGGACGATCGAGCCGACCATCAATGATTTTGTGGCCGCTGCGCCGACATAGCCTATCATAATCTCGGCAAAAGATAACGGCGCAGATAAAAGCTCATAGATCGTGCCGGAAAAGCGCGGGAAATAAATGCCGAAAGACGCGTTGGAAACGCTCTGGCTCAAAATGGTGAGCATCACAAGCCCCGGCACGATGAACGCCCCGTAGCTTACTCCGTCCACATCGGTAATGCGCGAGCCGATCGCCGAGCCGAAGACGATAAAATACAAAACGGTCGAAACCACCGGTGAGGCTATGCTTTCCGCCAGTGTCCGAAACGTCCTGGCCATCTCGAATTTATAAATAGCCGCTACGCCGCGATAATTCATGAGTCCCCCACGAGTTGCACGAATATGTCCTCAAGCGAGCTTTCCCGCGTATTGAAATCCTTGCACTTAACACCCTCCTCCCGTAAACGGTCGAGCAGACTAACAACCCCGTTATTCTCTTGCGCAGGATCATAGGTGAAGACAAGCCGCATCCCGCCTTCTGCAATCCGCAGACCAAGCCCCGCAAGCGATGGCGGCAATGCTTCCAACGGTTTGTACAGATCAAGGAGCAGCTCTTTCCTGCCCAGCTTATGCATCAGCGTCTTCTTATCTTCGGTGACAATCAAACGCCCCTTATTGATCACACCGATACGGTCGGCCATCTCCTCCGCCTCTTCGATATAATGCGTCGTGAGAATAACCGTAACGCCCATTTCGCGAAGCCTCCGGACCTGTGCCCACATGGATTTGCGCAGTTCCACATCAACGCCAGCGGTCGGCTCGTCCAGAAACAAAAGATCCGGCTCGTGCGAAAGCGCCTTGGCAATCAGGACACGGCGCTTCATTCCACCTGAAAGCATCCTGAGCTGCGTATCTTTTTTCTCCCAGAGTGCCAGATTTTTTAAAAGCTGTTCAATATAGAGCGGATTAGCAGGCTTTCCAAACAGACCACGACTGAAAGAGACGGTATTCCAAACCGTTTCGAACATACCGGTCGTAAGCTCCTGCGGTACAAGGCCTATATGAGAGCGGGCCTTGCGGTATTCCCGGATGTTGTCATGACCGAATACCTCGATCCGGCCACCGCTGGGCTGCACAATTCCGCAAACCGCGCCGATCAATGTCGTCTTTCCGGCACCGTTCGGCCCCAGCAGCGCAAAGATCTCGCCTCGCCGCACCTCCAAAGTGACTTGGTCCAACGCCTTCAGGCCGTTAGCATAGACTTTATCCAACGTCTGGATTGAAAGAGCCGGACCGTTCATACGCCCCCCTTGCCTGTAGATTTTACAGGCGTTTTCAGCGGGGGTTTCGGCGTCCGCCGTTTCCGCCATCCGGACTCAAGCGAACGCAGGACGATGTAGAAGACCGGCGTAAAGATCAGACCGAAAAAGGTGACCCCCAACATACCTGAGAAAACGGCGATTCCGATGGCCTGACGCATTTCAGCGCCCGCACCGTGGCTCAGCGCCAGAGGCAAAACCCCCATGATAAAGGCGAAGGAGGTCATCAGAATCGGTCGCAGGCGCAAACGGGAAGCCTCGACGGCGGCTTCAATAATGGAATGGCCCTTACGCTCGAGAACATGGGCAAACTCGACAATCAAAATCGCGTTCTTGCAGGCCAGCCCCGCCAGTACAAACAGGCTAATCTGCGTGAAGATATTATTATCCCCACCCGTCCAGTACACGCCGATCACAGCCGAAAGGATACTCATCGGCACAATCATGATAACCGCGAGCGGCAGGGTTAGGCTCTCATACTGCGCAGCCAGCACCAGAAAAACAAAGAAAATGCAGAGCGGAAAAATATAGATAGCCGTATTGCCTGCCAGAATCTCCTGATAGGTTAGTTCCGTCCATTCAAACCCGAATCCTTGCGGCAACGTCTCATGCAAGATTTTAGTAATCGCCGCCTGCGCCTGCCCGGAGGAGTAGCCCGGCGCGGGATTCCCGTTCAAATCCGCAGAGCGGAACGCATTATAGCGCGTGGCAATCTCGGGGCCGAACGTCTCGCGGACATCTATCACAGCGCCCAGCGGCACCATCTTCCCCTGATCGTTCCGGGTTTGCAGCCTCAAAATGTCCTGTGGCTTCGCACGAAACGCCTTATCAGCCTGTGCAATCACCTGATAGGTGCGGCCAAACTGGTTAAAATCGTTCACATAGGCGGACCCGAGATAAATCTGCATCGTCCGGAAAACATCCTCAACGGACAGGCCTATCTGCTGGGCCTTTGTGCGGTCCAGATCGGCATAAAGCTGCGGCACGTTTACGTTATAGCCGGAAAATACGGCCATAAGGGCCGGATCGGCATAGGCTTTTCCTAAAACGTCCTTCATAACGTTATCCAGCGCCTGATACCCCATATCCGCGCGGTCCTGCACCTGCAATTTGAAACCACCCATTGCGCTCAGCCCCATCACAGGCGGCGGCGGAAAGATCGCGATAAAGGCCTTGTCGATCGCCGCATATTTTGCCTGAAGCCGCTCTGCGATCGCACCGGCGCTAAGCTCGTGCGAGGTGCGTTTCTTGAAATCATCCAGCGTGACAAAGACAATCCCTGCGCTTGAAGAAGCTGCAAACCCGTTGACGGACAGGCCCGGGAACTGCACAGCGCTTTCAACGCCCTCCTCTGCCATCGCGATCTTACCCATCTCGCGGATCACTTCCTCGGTCCGTTCGAGCGTTGCGCCGGAAGGAAGTTGAGCAAAACTGATAAGGTACTGCTTGTCCTGTGCAGGAATAAACCCTTTCGGTACAAGGCCGAAACTATGCCAGGTCGCACCGACCAAAACCCCGAACACAAGCATCATCACAACTCTGCGGCGCCCAAAGAAACGCACAGCCTTCGTATAGCCGCGTTGGCCTTTACCGAACGCCATGTTAAACAACCGGAAAAACCAGCCAAGCAAGACATCCATAAGGCGCGTCAGCCAGTCTTTCTGGGCTTCGCGGGGTTTAAGGAGCAACGCGGACATGGCCGGGCTGAGAGTCAAGGAGTTAATCGTCGAGATAAAAGTTGCGATCACGATCGTCAGCGCGAACTGCTTGTAAAACATGCCCGTCAGGCCGCTAATGAAGGCGATAGGAATAAAGACGCCGGCAATCACCATAGAGGTCGCAATAATCGGCCCGGTGACCTCTTTCATAGCCTGTATCGTTGCATCATGGGGCGTTTTGCCCTCCTCGATATTGCGCTCGACATTCTCGACTACGACAATCGCGTCATCCACCACGATTCCGACCGCCAGAATTAATCCAAAGAGCGAAAGCACGTTGATTGAAAATCCAAGCAATAGCATGATCGCGAATGTGCCGATAATCGAAACCGGTACGGCCAGAAGCGGAATAATCGAGGCCCTCCATGTCTGGAGGAATACGATCACGACCAGCACCACCAGCATCACAGCCTCGATCAGCGTATGGATCACGGCCTCAATCGAATGGCGGACGAAAACGGTTGGATCATAAACAATTGAATAGCTTACATCTTCCGGGAAGAAGACCTTAAGCTCCTCCATCGTCCTGCGCACCTGCGCCGAAACCTCCAGCGCATTCGAGCCGGGTGCGCTGAAAATCCCGATAGCAACAGCCGGTTCGTTATTCAACATAGAGCGCAGCGCATAGCTCTGCGCCTCCATTTCCACACGCGCAACGTCGCTTAAACGGGTAATGACGCCGTTTTCACCCCGTTTGATAATAATATCCTCAAATTCCTGCGGACTGGATAAACGGCCCCGCGCACTCACAGGCATCTGAAGTTCAGTCCCGTTTTCATAGGGCGGCCCACCAATCACGCCGGCAGCAACCTCTATATTCTGGCTTCGTACGGCGTCGAGCACCTCGCCAGCCGTCATCCCCCGCTCGGCAATCCTGTCCGGGTTCAGCCATATCCGCATCGCGTAATCGCCCGAGCCCCACAAGCCAACCGTGCCGACCCCTTCGATTTTCGCCAACTGGTCCTTAATATGAAGCGTCCCGTAATTGCGCAGATATAGCTCGTCATAGCGCGATTTCGGAGAGGTCAGGTGAACCACCATCGTCAAATCGGGCGAGCTTTTCGCGACTGTAACCCCAAGCTGGCGAGTAACATCCGGAAGACGAGGTAACGCCTGTGACACACGGTTTTGAACGTGCTGCTGCGCAAGATCCACATCGGTCCCGATTGCAAAAGTCACCGTAAGGGACAGCATCCCGTCGGACGATGCCAGCGAGTTCATATAGAGCAGATTTTCTACCCCGTTAATCTGCTCCTCCAGCGGTGTTGCAACCGTTTCCGCGATCACGGACGGGTTCGCGCCGGGAAATTGCGCCCGTACCTCAATTGAGGGCGGTACGACCTCGGGATATTCCGAGACAGGCAGTTGGAAAAGCGCCAGTGCCCCCAGCAAAAAGATCATGAAGGATAAAACGCCTGCAAAAACAGGCTTGTCGATAAAATGCGTCGAAAGATTCATCCTGTTTACGGCTCTGCGCCCTCCATCAGCTGAGGCGCGACTGTCATGCCGGGCTGAATCTTCATAATCCCCTCGACAATCACCCTGTCTCCAGCAGAGAGGCCGGATATAACGATCCGGCTGCCGTTTACGCTCTCACCGACCTCGATTTCCCGGTACGCGACAACATCATCTTCACCGGCAATATAGACGAATTTTCGGTCCTGATCGGTGCCGATCGCGCGCTCGGGTACAAGAATATACCGGTCGTCTCCATTGGCCCCCATACGCACGGTCATAGACATACCCGGCAGCAGAATATGGTCCGTATTCTCAAAGACGGCCCGGGCACGGATCGTACCGCTCGCAGGGTCTATCATGTTATCGAAACTATCAACATTCCCCTCATATTCCAAAGCGCCCTCAGCAAGGGTAATACGGACGGGAATTGTGCGCTCTCCATCCGCATGCCGCCGGATAAAGCGCAAATATGTCTGCTCATCTACGTCAAAATCGACATAGATTCTGTCATCGGCAACGATCGTCGTCAAAATCGGTGCGCTGCCGCCGGCCTCGACAAGGTTGCCTTCCGTCAATTCGGCGCGCCCGACCTTGCCGGAAATCGGCGCTTTGATGTAAGCATAATCCAGATCAATCTCGGCCTTTTCAAGCAAAGCCTTAGCCTCCTGTACTTCTGCCCCGGCTGTCTGGCGAGTGCTCGTGCGCTCATCCAGAATGCGCTTGGACACCGTATCCGTCTCAATCAGCTTATAAGCCCGCTGATATTCCTTCTCCGCGAGGGATGCTCTCGTTTTTGCAGCTTCCAGGGCCGCTTTTGCCTGATTTAAGGCCGCCATATAAGGGCGTGGATCGATGACCATCAGTACATCACCCTTTTCGACCCGCTGACCGTCCTCAAAACGAATGTCCGTGATCAAACCAACGACCTGCGGCCTGATCTCCGCGCGGTCTACGGCCACGGCCCTGCCGGAAAAATTTTTCCAGATCTGCACAGGCCGGGGCTGAATTTCCAAAGCCTGCACAGACATTGCCTGCCCGGCCTGCGCCTCCTCCGACGCCTGCACTCCGCGAGAGCCGTAGAACACAAAGGCGCCGCCGACAACCATCACCAACGCCAAAGCAGCCATCGCTCTATAAGCTTTAGGAACCTTCACCTGCATTCTGCTCTCCGTTTTTTCCACGTACCCGTCACCTAGACGCGCAAGCGGACCCACGATAGTCAGAAACAGTTATGAATGAAAGGAAAATTGGCTGTGTTGGCAGAAGATCTGCTCGGACTATCTTGGAAACAGATAAATGGCTGGGGTGGGAGGATTCGAACCTCCGCATGGCGATACCAAAAACCGCTGCCTTACCGCTTGGCTACACCCCAGCAGGGCGGAAAACAGGCAGGACGTTAACCCAACCAAAAACAAAATGCAAGCCGTCAATTAAGGGCCTTTTGATGATAGCTGTATTTTCTGCTCGTCATCCTCCACGCGGCATGATAAGCCATGCTCATGCGCGCGCTATCCGATGTTTTTACAGACTTTAAAACCGCCCTGACCACCCCGGAGGTCACAATCGGCGATATCCTTGAAGCCCTGCACGAGCGGGGTTTCGGCTTTATTCTCCTCCTGTTTGCCCTGCCGATGGCCCTGCCGATTCCGGTCCCGCCGGGGATTAATATTTTGCTGGCGACGCCGCTCCTGATTCTCACGGCACAACAGGCGCTTGGCCGTCATACGATCTGGATGCCGGAGCGCCTCAAGCGTAAGGCTATCTCCCGCAACAAGCTCTGCGGCGTGATCGACAGCGCGCTGCCCCTCCTGAAAAGAATCGAGGCCCTGACGCGCCCGCGGCTGGGTTTTATCACAGACGGGCTTTTTTCCAATCTGATCGGCATACTCGGCCTGATCATGGCTCTGACGGTCTGCATCCCGCTCCCGCTGACCAATACGGTCCCCAGCATGGGGATTGCACTTATGGCGCTGGGTGTTATCATGCGGGACGGGCTGGCCGTAATTGCCGGAGCGCTCATCGGCACAGCCTGGGTCTGTATGCTCGCCTTTGCCGTGCTGTTCTTCGGCGCGGAAGGGCTTGATATTGTCAAAGAGACGATTAAGTCATTTTTTTAGGGTCGCTCACCAATAAGGAGGCCGCATCTTGACGCTTTCACCGGTTTTGAAATGGCTGTCCTGCCCGTTCGCGGTCTTTGCCCTGATCGCGCTGACATCCTTCCTCGCGCTGACCGCAGCATTGAGTGCCGAGCTCGCCCTTGGGCTGGAGCCGTGCATCCTGTGCATCTATCAACGCATCCCCTTCGCAGCCGCCCTGCTCTTCTCCCTGTCCGGACTGGCACTGTGCAAGGGAAGACCTGGCCGCAGAAAAAGTCTGGCCCTCAAAGGCCTGCTCTTCTCAAACGCCTTTGTCTTCCTGATCAACAGCATAATCGCCGCCTATCATACCGGCGTAGAGCGGCACTGGTGGCGCTCTATGTTCGAAGGCTGTGCCGTCCCCAATCTGAGCGACGAGCCGCAAACCCTGCTGGAAAACATCCTCAGCGCCCCATCCGCGCGCTGCGATGAAATTCCGTGGGCCGATCCACTCTTCGGCCTGTCTATGGCGAATTATAACGTCTTGCTGTGTCTGGGCCTGTTCGGCCTGTGCCTTGCCGCCGCCCTGATGATCAGGCCGCGCTCAGGAGGCTCGCCACAGCCATAAGTGCAAAGACTAAAGTCGTGTGGAAAAGAAAAAACCCGACAGACTGTTTCAGTGTGCGTTTTTTCCCGAAATCGAATAAATCGTCAAACATTGCGCGCTCCGCTTTTCATAAGTTAAATGATCAGCATCTCTGCTAAGCGGAAACGCGCAGAATGTCAAGGGTTTTCGCCGTATACACCGTAGAAAACAGAGCGCGTATATAGAATGGCTTTCCCCACATAAACGGGAATGACACCGTGCCAATATTTTTTGGATTTTGCTATAAAATGAAATGGCTACGGCCACAGCTTCTCAAACACAGCATCTTCTGCTATAGCTGAACCCGCCGGATAGATAGCTTGTCCGGCCGGGGCTTTAGAACCCTGCTGTTAGCGGCTGATATCGCCGTTACGATGTCGCCTTTCGGTTTATGACCGGGAGGCGGCGATGTATGTCCAAGCCTCGCGGCCAAAGATCGTCGCGGTTGTCTAACAGCAACTTCTAAACTCCCGGTCACCAGCCCTATCCGGCTGGTGACTTCTATTTTTAAGACGGGAGAGTTTTAGCGATGAACGAAGAAGAGCGCAGATTCATATATGCCTGTCTGGAAGACGTGATTGACGGTCACTGGAAAGTCGTGCAAGCGCTGTTGAGGATTCAACGCTGCGTCGCACCGCCCCCGCCTTCCGATGGAGACACGCCCGCCTAATCGTCGCGCTGAGTCTTTTCCATACGCTCGTGACGTTCCTGCGCCTCAAGACTGAGCGTCGCAATCGGACGAGCCTTCAGGCGGGCCAGCGAAATCGGCTCGCCGGTTTCCTCGCAATAGCCGTACTCGTCATCATCCAGACGCTCCAGCGCGCTGTTGATTTTAGAAATCAGCTTACGCTCACGGTCACGGGTGCGCAGTTCCAGCGCGTGATCCGTCTCTGCGGAGGCGCGATCAGCCAGATCGGGTTTTTGCAGCTCCGTCCCCTGTAAGGTCGTTTCGATCGTCTCTTGCGATTCTTTCAGAAGTTCCCCCCGCCACTCGATCAACCTATGGCGGAAATATTCCTTCATCACCGGGTTCATGAAAGCCCCGTTATCATCTTCAGGGTCATAGTCATGTGGAAGCGTTACACTGTTTGGAGAAGCCATATATCTATCCTTTTCCCCTTTATTTCATCTCTTGACCGTTATCATTTAAATGACGGGAGACTATACGTCTACTCCCGTTCCAAAACAAGCTTATTTCACCGGCCCCTCTTCTCCGGCCCTCTGTTGTCACCCACGCTCCAGCGCGGCGCGCAGCTTGGCCAGTTCCACCTGCGCCCGCAGATCGACCTCATCCATCAAAGCCGTTAGAGCGGGGTCGGCAATCTTTTCCCGGTGAGAGGCCACTATATCGGCGATATCAACCATATGCCCCACTGTGAGCGTCCCGCCCAGCATGGCCATCCGGATATTATCAAGCTCGTCGAGAATCAGATTCGCCCTGTGCTTCATACGCTTGCGCGATGCGCCTTGCGCCGGGTCTTCAGCAGCCTGTACCGCCAGCAAGGCATCAACATGCGCGATGGAATGCGTCGCCGCAGCGGGCGCGGCCTTTTGCGGCGCCGAAGCCATGAAATCACCAAAGCTGCCGTCGGCCTGCCCTGCTTTACCGGATTTTTTGGCCTTATCCGTCCCTTGAGTCCGCCCCGGCCCCTGTATTTTCATCGGTGCTATCCCCTGTATATGTCCGGCGGATAGTATAACGCAGTTTCAAATGCTATGGGCAGAATTTTCTACCAAGACAAAATCGGAAAGCTATAAGGAAAGAATTGCCGCTATCCATTCCCGCCGGCAAAGGGCTGCAACTTTTTCCATCCAGCGCCCCTAAGGGCATAAATCTGTAACACATTCGTTTTAAACAGTTTTTCGAAACACAAAAACTGGCACGAATTTCGCATAGCTCTCTTGCGCGGGAATGTTTTAGCCATCCCGCCGTAGATAAAGGACCGGATATTATGCGCGGCATTCATGCCACATATAGAGAAAGAGCGACAGGAAAAGCCTGGCACCTGCCTGTATGTGTGCTGAGCGCCCTGCTCCTTCTTCTTACAGCCGCGCCGAATGCCTCGGCAAAAACGTCCCGGATCAAGGATATCGTCGATATTGAGGGCGTACGCGACAACCAGCTTGTAGGATACGGGCTTGTGGTGGGCCTCAACGGCACGGGCGACAGCCTCGGCAACTCCCCCTTCACGGAACAAAGCCTGATCGCGATGCTGGAGCGCCTCGGCGTCAGCGTACGCGGCCAGAATATGAATACGGGCAATGTCGCTGCCGTCATGGTAACGGCCACTTTACCCCCCTTCACCAACCAAGGCTCGCGGATCGACATTAAAATCTCCGCGCTGGGCGATGCGAGCAGCCTTCAAGGCGGAACGCTTCTGGTCACGCCTCTTCTGGCAGCGGACGGGGAAGTTTATGTCGTCGCGCAAGGTGAAGTCAGCATCGCCGGTTTTTCTGCGCAAGGTCAGGCGGCCACCGTCACGCAAAATATCCCGACATCAGGACGGATCGCCTCCGGTGGAATCGTCGAGCGCGAAATCGACTTTAACCTTGCCGATCTCCAGCAGATCCGGCTGGCGCTGAAAAACCCGGACTTTACGACCGCGCGCCGGATCGCGCAGGCTGTGAACGGCTTTACAGACGCCCAACTCGCACAGGCCGAAAATGCCGCCAGCGTTATCTTGCGCCGCCCGGCAAATTATGACGGTACGATCGTCGATTTGATTACGGATATCGAGCAGCTCCCCATTCAGCCCGACCAGCCCGCGCGCATCGTTATCAGCGAAAGCTCCGGCGTTATCGTGATGGGCGCGGATGTACGGATCAGCAACGTGGCCATCGCCCAGAGCAATCTGACGGTCAAAATCACCGAAACGCCGCAGGTTTCACAGGCCAATCCTTTCGCCCCGCAAGGCGAGACGGTCACCGTTCCCCGCACAGACCTCGAGGTCAATAGCGGCGACGATGTAAAGCTGGCCACGCTGGACTCAGGCGTCACGCTGCAAGACCTCGTAACAGGCCTCAACCGTCTGGGTATGCAGCCACGTGATATTATTACGATCCTGCAAGCCATCAAGGCCGCAGGCGCCCTCCAAGCTGAAATTGAGGTGATGTGATGAACACGCTTCAAGGCACCGATACGAATGTTGCCATGATGCAGGCCGCGCAAGCCGGGGCCGCGTCTGCTGCCAATAACGCTAAAAATGCCCTGTCCGCTCGCGACATGGCACGAATCGATGGTGCTGCAAATGAATTTGAAGCGATGTTCCTGTCTGAAATGATGAAGCCCATGTTTGAGGGGCTAAGCACAGAAGCGCCCTTTGGTGGTGGCAAAGGTGAGGAAATCTTTCGCGGCATGATGATTCAGGAATACGGAAAAATGCTCTCGGGCACGGGGCGTATCGGGATCGCCGATGCCGTCCGCGCGGAGATGATCCGGATGCAAGAGCAAGCAAATGGGCAGACCAAGGAAAAAGGAGGGATCAATTAATGGACACGCACACTGAAACAAACAACAAAGTGAAGAGTGGAGAGAAAAAAACTGCTGCCGCGATGCCCCTCGCGCCTCTCCTGCCGCAAGAGCGCTCGCAAGCCTTGATGCAGCTCATCAAACTGACACAAGGACTTTCGACCCTCGCCGATAAAGAGGCGCAGGCGCTGGCCCGCAACGACATGCTTACATTTTCTATCCTTCAAGATGAAAAAGAACTTCTGACGGGGCGCTATGTACGAGCCTCCGAAGAGTTTCGTAACCGGCTTGAAGATTTTCGTGGGGCAGACCCTACGCTTCTGGACAGGCTGATCACACTTCAGAAGGATCTCGGCGATAAGAGCGCTGACAATAATCAGGTGATCTCCCGGATTTACCAAAAGGCACGCAAAACAACGCAAAGCGCCCTTGTTACCGTGCAAGAACTGGCACAGCGCCACAAGCTGAGCAGCGAAGAAACTGCGCCTGCAAACACTGAAAAACAGGAGAGTTAAATCATGGCACGTTTTCCGAAAGATCATATCGAACAAAATACAGAAAGCCGCAAGCAGGCGCATTTTCTTTCACAGGACCCAGAACAAGCGATGCAAGAGATGATGGAGAGCATCGATACGCTACGGGCCGTTTATCAGGAGGAGACCGAAGCCTTGATCACCGTCAATACGCAGGCATTCCTTGATCTCCAAACACAAAAACTTGAAGCCGCCCGTACCTATCAGCAGGGCATTGAAGAAATCCTGGAACGCCGCGAGGAGATGCAGAACGTCAACCCGCTGACAAAAAAACGGCTGGCGGAGATGCAAAAGAATTTTTCCACGCTCTCCGAACAAAACATGGAGGCCCTCAAAAGGATGCAGCGCACGATGGACCGGCTAAGTCAGACTATCCGTAAGGCCGCCAAAGACGCAGCCCATAAGCAGCGCGCCTTCAGCTATGGGGAAAACGGCACGTTGCAAAGCGATAACGGCAAGATCGTTTCAACCGGAATCAGTGAAACGGCTTAAACAGCAAGACAGATAACCGCAGAACATATCGAGTTTGATAAACAGGATTAATTGCACATGAGCGCCAGCATCTTTTTAACACAGCAAATTCAGACCAACCCGGCAAAAATTCCGGCGGGAAAACCTGTACATGAAGGTGACCCGGCGCTTCAGGGACTTGGCTTTCTGGGGCTGCTGCTGGCACAGATCGCTAAAAATGACGATGAAAACCTCCCCACCGGCACAGAGCCGGGTGAAACACTCCTGCAGTCGGAGAACCCTGCCCTCACGAAAAAGCCGGGGCTGGATATTGCACAGCTCCTTGCTGAAAACCCGGAGATTGCCGAAGAAGTCAAAAATTTTACAACTGATGAACAAAACGCCCTGAGTGAAACACTGGCTTTGAACAGCAAGGCGTTTGACGATCTGCTCAAGCCCCTTACAGGGCAAAGCACGACCCTTGACAGCACGGCAGACGCACACAACAAAACCATGGATTTTTTGCTTAAAAACAAAGAGTTAATTGAAAAACTTTATAAATCAATTGAAGGTAATACATTTGATATTTCGAACCTGACTCCCGGGCAGATTACGGCACTCAAAAGTAAGACTGAAAACATCCTCAAACAGCTCGATATATTTATTAAAAACAATGAAATAAACGATTTATCTAATATAAAAGATGATCTTTCCGGTATCCTATCCGCGCTGGCGACCCTCCTCCCGTCCCAGCCCCCTTACGGACAGAACGGCCTTCCCCTTGGGCAAAGACTCAACGCCATCCCTGTCGGCTTTAATGCGGACGGGGTCGAAGGTGACGGAGAAAACTCCCCCCGCCTCCTTTTTGATAAAATCATGGAAAGGCTGGCGGAGAAGGGCTTAGGGGCTGAAGGAAAGAAAAGCGCCCTGCCCGGCCTTGGGAACGGGCCCCTGACAGCAAAAGCAGACTCACAAGCCTTTACCCCCGGATTTGCACAAGGCTGGCCTTTTGCCTCGGGCGAGGGGCTGGAGCTCCCTCCCGGTTTCGACACCAGCCTACTTGAAAAATTCGGTGTCCACGCCCCCGGCAACGGCGTCAGCACGCCAAGCGCACTGACAAGCCTCGTCACGCAAACATCAGGTGCGGCACAAGCGCACCCGGCAACCCAGATGGTCGCTGCGACACTCCAAAAATCAGCCTCCTCCGGTGAAAATAAGTCCATCCTCCTCCAGCTGGACCCGCCGGAACTAGGCCGCGTACAGATCAAGATGCATTTTGGTCATGACAAGACCCTTAAAGCCAGCCTGATCGCTGAAAAACCGGAGACCTATATGATGCTCCAGCGTGACGCGCACATCCTTGAGCGCGCCCTGCAAGACGCCGGTCTGGATGCGGACGGCAGCTCGTTAAGCTTCGAACTGGCACAGGACGGAGAGGCTTTTGAGCGCCACGCAAATGGCAAGAACCATGGCTCTAATCATGACCCCAACGCGCCCAACAACAATGCAGACAGCGAATCTCTGATCGAAACCACAATGACATGGCGCGTAGATCCGGAAACAGGGCGCATGCGCCTGAACATGGTCGCATAGAGCAAATTTAAGGACGGAAAGGACTCCATTATGGTATCGGATGTCACAGTAGGAACGGCAATAGACCAACAATCGAAAACGGCTCAGGCCTCGACGAAGCTCGCCGCAGATTTCAGCCAATTTTTGACCTTGCTGACCACGCAGCTCCAGAATCAAGACCCTCTGTCCCCGATGGATACGACAGAGTTCACGAACCAACTCGTCGCCTTTAGCGGCGTGGAGCAGCAAATCAACACCAACCAGAAGCTCGATGATCTGGTTGCGCTTCAGCTCGGTAACGTTATGGGTGATGCGCTCGGCTATGTCGGCATGGATGTCAGCTATATCAGCTCCGAATTGAGTTTTGACGGCACTCGCCCGGTCAAGATCAATTACGCACTAAACGGACAGGCCGTCGATTCAAAACTGCGGATATACGATGAAGGCGGCAAGCTTGTCTTTGAGACCGATGCCGCAACCTCGACAGGCAATAATGAATTTTTCTGGGACGGCAGCCTGAAAGGCGGCGGTATCGCAGCACCGGGTACATATGAAGTCAAGATTGACGCGCTTGATGTCGACGATGAGCCGGTGACGAGTTCGACCGTCGTAACCGGCAATGTCCGGGGCATAGAAACACAAAACGGGCTGGTCTTTGTTCTCATCGGGGAACGGGCTGTCTCGATCGGCAATATCCTGAACGCAAGCCAGCCGGCACCCACTGCCGCAGCGCCCGAAGAAACCACTGAAGAAAGCTCTTAAAGGAGAGACGCGATGCCTTACAGCATAGATACATACTCAAGAACGGCTGGTACGCCCATAGCCCCCCTGCCCCGAACGCTCTGCTGGATTCGGGCAGCGGGCAGGACGCTGCGGCAGCGCATAACGCTCTTCTGGCTTTTTTATTTCAAACCCGTTTAACGGCGGACACTCAAATACGGACTCTGCATAGAAAGGAGACATAAAATGGGACTTTTCGGATCATTATTCACGGGTGTGTCGGGGTTGTTTGCGCAATCGCAGAACACAGCTATCATTTCAAACAATATCGCTAATGTGAGCACAACCGGGTTCAAGCGCTCGGAAGCTTCGTTCCAAAGCCTTGTAACCACGGAAAGCCGTCTGTCGCGCTACTCACCGGGAACGGTCTCCGTCAACAGGCTGCAACGGGTTGACCAACAAGGCTCCATTCAGCAGACCTCTTCTGCAACAGATGCTGCGATTTCCGGAAACGGCTTCTTCCCCGTCAAGCGCTCGACCGATTTCGGGCAGGAATTCCTCTATACCCGTGCCGGACAATTCTCAGAAGATTCGCAAGGGCTGCTGCGGAATGCCTCAGGATTCGTCCTGTATGCCTGGCCGATCGACTCAACAGGCAATCTCCCGGCCAACCAGGGAGACCTCGTCTCGCTGATTCCGGCGGACGTGGCCTTCCTTGGCGGCCTGACACGCCCGACGACGGTTGCAGAGCTTGCCATCAACCTCGACGCCGATCAGCTTCCCATCGACCCGCACACGCTGGCCGTTGCCCAGCAACTCCCGGTCGGCGCGCAGCCGGCGCAGTTCTCACGGGGCCTGACCGTCTTCGACGAACTCGGATCAGCCCAGACCGTAACGCTGGAATACCGCAAAGTCGTCGGCCCCATGGCGCACTTCACGTCAAACGCCGGTTCGGTGATGGATATTACAGACATTCTGGCAGACCCGGCCGGACCGACCCCGAACATTAACGATCTGGACTCCTTCTCCATCAGCGACGGGATCAACCCTGCAGAAACAATTGTTTTCCGGAACGCCGCTGCTCCCACACCTCTGGGCGCAAACGAAGTTCAAACAGTGGATCAGCTCGTTAACAGGATCGAAGCTTATGCGGGTGGCGGCGTTCTGGATGCGCGCCTGACTTCGACAGGCCAGCTTCTGGTTCAGTCCATTTCGCCGACATCGACACTGACAGTTGCCGACGTCGTCGGTAACCCGCTCACAGCCGTTTCGACCCTGAATATCATTCCGGATCCCAGCAGCGGTACGCTGACTTTTAATCCGGACTTTGATATCACGACAAATCTGCCTGCAGGCGTCTATGACGACCAATCCACGAATTTCCCGCAATTTGCGAATCTGGCGACTCCAAACACGCAAGGCTGGTGGGAAATGACCGTCGTACACCCGAACGGATCGACCATCACACAAGGGCTCTTGAACTTTGCCGGAGACGGCACGCTCAACGCCTCCGCGGACGCCGCCGGTAACATTGATGTCGAGTTGAACAATATCGACTGGGGGAACGGTGCGGCCTTGCAGGATTTCTCACTGGATATTGAGCGCTTTTCACAATTTGCCGGTAATTTTGATGTGATCTTCTCCGACCAAAACGGCGCAGAGCTCGGCCTGAGAACCGGCGTGGAGTTAACGCGGGACGGCACGATCGTTGCACGTTTCTCCAATGGTGCCTCTGCAGACCTGTACAAGGTTCCGCTGATCACGTTTGCAAACTCAAACGGCCTGACAGAAGTATCGGGAACAGCCTATACCGAATCCGAAGAATCCGGGGAAGAAAACCTCCGGGAGGCCGGAACCGGGGGCGCAGGTTTCGTCGAAGCCTCTACGCTTGAAGCCTCAAACGTCGATCTTGCAGATGAATTTGCACGGCTTATCGTCGCCCAGAGGGCCTTCGGCGCCTCAACACGGGTGATTACGACCGTCGACCAGATGACAGAGGAGCTTCTAAGATTGAGATAATAGCTCTTTGAAAAAGTTTCGGGCTCTGAGTTTCAGGCATGCTACCCCGCACACCTAACCCCTGGAACTCAGGGTCCGGAAAACCTCTCCATCCCCGGGAGCCCGAATCCAGGACGGGCACGGCTTCCGGGGAGGAGTACCTGAAGATACAAAGCTCCACGGCTTAAAAGATAGCAAACGCCCCTCCCGGCACGGTCTTATGCCGCAGCATCCTCGCTTTTTCCGGGGGTGCTTATTCATGTTGGGGAAAAATCGATATTTTTTAACACCCTGTTAGGGTTTATGATATATTCTGGTTCTAGAGGCTCAAGTATTGGGCCTTTATGCAGGATGCATAACCAACCCTAGGAAAGGAGTAAGACTATGTCTTCCGATGTTGTATTGACCGCTGCCCTTCGCAGCAACCTTCTCTCTCTCCAGAACACGCAGCGCCTGATCGACTCGACCCAGCTTCGTCTGGCTACGGGCCTCAAGGTTAACTCCGCTCTGGATAATCCGACGAACTTCTTCACAGCCCAGAGCCTGAGCAACCGTGCAAGCGACCTTGGACGGCTTCTGGACGGTATTTCTCAGTCCATCCGGACGATTGAAGAAGCCGATAACGGGATCACGGCTCTAACCAAACTGGTTGAGCAAGCTGAATCCGTTGCGACAGAAGCTCTGTCAGAATCGCGCTCTGCAGAAGGCTTCGCCCGTATCCGCGGGACAGAAGACCTCAGAGGCGTAAACCTGACGGCAGACACCCCTATCGATGCGGGTGACCAATTCTCCGTCATTATCGAAGAGGCCGATGGTACGGCAACGACGAACCCGACCGTGACAACAGTTGCGACCGTAACGATCGCTGCAAACAACACTGTCGACAATATCGTTGCACAGATTAACTCTTCCGCTGCCAACACTGATCTGGTCCGCGCAAGCGTATCGTCCAGCGGCCAACTGGAAATCGTATCCCTTCAGGACGGCGCCTCTATACGGGTCGTCGACTCCGCCGATTCCGGCGCAGGCGGTACGGAACTTGATCTTGCCGGTTTCAACGCGCTGGGTCTTGGAAGCTTCGTTCAGCCTGAGGATAACGATGCCGGTGGTGCGGCAGCCATCCGTTATGCGGGTACGGCCATCGCCGGGAACACGATCTCCTCGAACAGGGCGCTTCTAGCCTCTCAGGTTAACGGCTCCTATGTGGCGTCTGCAACCCTGAACGCTGCAGGCTTCCTGACGACAGGTGCCGCCGGTACGCCGGAACTGCGGATCAATATTGCGATTGATGGCACGCAAAGTGCCAATATCGACGTTGATCAAAGCACAACAATTCAAGAGTTGATCGATAACATCAACAGTGATGCCAATATCGGCAACCTGGTGACAGCGTCCTTCAACACGACGACGGGTGCGATTGAGATCCAAGGTGGACTGACAACCGGTCAGGTTGAAATCCAGTACACGGACCTCACCGGTACGGCCAACCCGCAGTTCGGCTTCGGCGCGAACGCCGGGGACGGCGCGATCGGAACAGCCAACGATGTAAACAGCGAACAATTCACTTTCGTTGGGACCAGCGTTGATCTGGCACAGTTCGAATCGGACTTCAATAACATCCGGACACAGATCGATGACCTCGTTGAAGATGCTCAGTTCCGCGGCGTTAACCTTCTTGCCGGCGACAATCTGACCACCTTCTTTAACGAAAATCGTGATAATACGCTGACAACTCAAGGCGTTAATTTCGACGCCATCGGCCTTGGAATTGGCGAGGGAGAGTTCACGACGAGCGCTTCCATCCAAATTTCCATCGACGATGCGAGAGCTGCGCTATCGAGCGTACGGAACTTTGGTCAGTCCATTGCAAACGATTTGGCGATCATTCAGACGCGTCGTGACTTCACGGAGCAGACGATCAACACGCTGAATGCCGGTGCGGACGACCTGACCGTTGCGGACCAGAACGAAGAAGGCGCAAACCTACTTGCCCTGCAAACACGGCAGGCTTTGGGTACGACTTCCCTGTCTCTGGCAGCGCAGTCTCAACAGTCCGTTCTCAGACTGTTCTAATATCTTTAAATTCGATCCTTACGGATCACATGGAAAAGCCGGGGAAGGAATCCCCGGCTTTTTTTATCTTTTTTTAGGGCTTTCCCCGATATACTATAAGAAGTAGGGAGAACCCCTCGCCCAAGCGTGTACTCAGAAAAAGGAAGAAATCCTATGGCCCTTGTAATCGACCTGAAACCCGGTGAAAAAATCCTGATCGGCGATGCCGTAATCACGAACGACAAGCAACGTACGCGGCTTCATATCGCCGGCGAATCTGCAATCTTGCGAGAAAAAGACGTTATGCAGGAAGAGGAGACCGATACGCCTTGCAAAAAAGTCTATTTCCTGATTCAGTGCATGTATCTCGCCCGCAACCCGCGGGAGTATCACAAAAAATATTTTGAACTGGTTAAAGATATTCAGCATGCCAGCCCATCTTCCGCTTTTTTCTTTATGCAGATCAACGAGCAGATTATCTGCGGCGGATATTACAAGGCGATGAAACTTGCCAGAGAACTGATTGAACATGAAAAGGAACTCTTAAACCATGCCGCCGCCCAATAATCCGCCGAACAATCCTTACGCTCAGGCTGCCAGTGCTTACGGCGACAATGCGCAGAAGCATACGCCCGACCAGCGGGAGTTGGAGGCGCGTATTCTACTGAAATCGGCTCGCATGCTCAAAGATTTGCAGGACAACTGGGAAAACGTCACCAGCGAGCTTATCGAATCGACCCTGAAATATAACCGCCAGATCTGGATGGTTTTTTATGATACAGCCGTAGAAAACCCGGAAGGCAACCGCCCGAACGATTTGCGCAGCAACATCGTAAATCTGGCCAATTTCATCTTCAAACGAGAGATCGATATCATGGCTGACCCGCAAAAACAAAAGCTCGACGTGCTGATCAATATCAACCACGAAATCGCTGCCGGGCTGATGGCGAAGGATAGTGGAGATGCTACGGTGCGCTAGAATCAGCACCCCTTAAAATCATAAAATACAGAAGATTCCGGAAGCGGCAAACGCGGCCGGAATTCATAGATCCCCGCCGTTTCAGCACGCCACAGGCGTGCCGCGGGGATGATAGTGTGAGGATGTACAATTTTTAACTGGAACGGCTATGTTTTCATTGCTGCATAACAGCACATTTCATGCATAAAAATACTTGAAAAACTCCATTCCCTTTCCTAAAAATTTAGTTCTATTTCGAAAATAACAGGGAAAGAAAATATGAGCACACTTGCAGTGGACGCCCTAACGGGTAACTTTGAGGAAGCGGCAGACTCGGCTCCCGACACATCAGCAACACAACAGCCAAATTTTACCCTTGAGAACCTCAAAAGCGCGGGTACAGACCCTGCTCAAAATTCGATTGTAGCCGTTATCAGCGATATGGAGCTTGCAGAAAAATCCGGAGACCCGAGCCGCTATGCGCGGATTGAGGATCTGATCGCACAAGGGCGGGCAGCGGTAGAAAATGGAGAGCTTTCCTTCGAACAAACCAATACTCTGAATATGCTCGTACACTGGATGTCAATGTCAAAAGTAAGGCAGGCTCAAGCTCTGAAAAATGCAAAAACCGCAGTAGCAGCGCCGGGAGCAAACGGTTTAGGCTAAAACAAACAGATCACATCAGCCCTAGCGTCTTGAAGCTCGCATGAGTGTTGCGGGAGATGATCACATGGTCGTGGATTACAATCTCGAAGGGCCGCGCAGCCTCTATAATCCGCGCGGTCATCTCGATATCGGCCTGTGAAGGATTCGGATCACCACTTGGATGGTTATGGAGCAGAATCATTGCCGTAGCGCCCAGCTCCAGCGCCCGCTTCATGATTTCACGCGGATAGGCCGGCGTGTGATCGACCGTCCCGGAACCTTGTATCTCATCCGCAATCAACTCATTCTTTTTATTCATAAACAGAATCCGGAAATGCTCACGCTTTTCATGCGCCATAGTCGAGCGGCAATACTCCATCAAACGGGGCCAATTACTCAAAACGGGCCTGTTCAAAAGCTCCGCCCGCGTGCCCCGATTGGCCAGCACCGTGATCGCTTTAAGCGCAAGGGCTGTATTTTCGCTGATCCCCTCCACTTTCTCCAGATCAGCAGGCGCGGCGTTCATAACCTCCGGCAACCCGCCGAACACCGCCAGCAAGCGCTTGGCCAAAGGCTTTACATCCCGGCGCGGTATCAAAGAAAACAGAACAAGCTCCAAAAGCTCATAATCGGCAAGCGCGTCCGGTCCCCGCTCCGCAAAGCGCTCCCGCAGGCGCTGCCTATGGCCTGTATGATGCGGCTCAACGGATTGAGCGCTGTCTGCCGCCTTTTGAGTTCCAGTATTTTTTATTGACATAAATCAAATACCTGTCTAATGTCCGTCCCACACAGGACATCATAAAGGAACAAGCGCATGTCGACTACTGCTATAGAAAGTTGTCAGCTCGTAGGTTTCACCGATGAAAGCATAGAGCTTGTCGAACTCCAGTTAGTGCCGGCCTTTAAAGACGCCCTCCTCCGGAAATTTGAAGCCATCACAGCGAATAATGACCTTCATAATAAAGAGGAAAGACCCATCTGGCATGGCTTCTCCTTAAGCCTCCAATTCCTGAATAAAGACCAAACACCTTATGACCTGACCCCGCATAATTGTAGCGAAAGCGCCCTCACTGATGCGACCCTATCCGGCTATGCGCCCGTCACCTGCATTAGCATGGACCACACCGGCAGGGTTTTAGCTCACCCGCATTTTGTTGAGGATCTCGAACGCAACATTTTTACCTCCCGCGCAGGCTATGGGTGGAAAGCAGGCGAAGCCTTCAATAATTTTCAGCAGCTTAAAGGAAGCTATCCGCCGTTGATCTTTGGTCCGACAAACAGATCACAGGCTTTCGGGGTAAACCCTCAAAACGCCAAATCCATTCAGGCGAAGCTGCTTCCAGATCATCCGTAAGGTGGCCTCATATACCCTTTCGGGGAGAGGGTAAAAATTTCGAACCCGTCATCCGTAACGGCCAGAGAATGCTCGAACTGCGCAGAGAGAGAGCGATCACGGGTTACAGCCGTCCAGCCGTCCTGAAGGATTTTCATCTTCCAGTCCCCGGCATTGATCATCGGCTCGATCGTGAAGAACATGCCCGGCTCAAGGACAACGCCCGTACCCGGACGACCGAGATGCATAACAGAGGGCGGCGTATGGAATTCGCGCCCCAGCCCGTGCCCGCAAAAATCACGCACAACGGAAAAGCGCGCGCCTTCGGCCAAACGCTGGATCGCGTGCCCGACATCCCCCAAAGTCGCGCCGGGCTTGACGGCTTCGATCCCGGCCATCATCGCGTCATAGGTCACATCGACGAGCCTCCGTGCCTTGACCGGGATTTTATCGCCTACCAAATACATACGGGACGTATCGCCGTGCCAGCCATCCAGAATCACCGTCACGTCGATATTCAGAATATCGCCATCGCGCAGCTTGCGATCTTCCGGAATGCCGTGACAGATCACATGATTGATCGAGGTACAGATAGATTTCGGGAACCCCTTATAGTTCAGCGGCGCAGGAATCGCACCATGCTTCGTGATAAAATCGAAACAGAGTTTGTCCAGCGCTTCGGTCGTAACGCCGGGTGCGACATGCGCTGTGATCATATCAAGCGTTTCCGCCGCCAGCCGCCCGGCCTTGCGCATCCCCTCAAAATCCGCCTGAGGGTGCAGTTCGATTCCGTCTTTTGTGTAGTCCCGCCGGGGTGTTACCAAATTCATGGATATACAAATATAGAGGATCAGGCTATAAATCAACCATGAGCCAGCCGCTTAAAGACCCCCAACGCATATATACCGCCGCCCTTGTGATTATCGGTAACGAAATCCTGTCGGGGCGTACGCAGGACGCCAATACGAACTATATCGCCAAGGGCCTTGTAGAGCGCGGCATTCGCCTGTCGGAAGTTCGGGTCGTCCCGGATATCGAAGACCGGATTATCGAAGCCGTGAACGCGCTGCGTAACGCAGTGGATTACGTCTTTACGACCGGTGGGATCGGCCCCACACATGATGACATCACAGCCCAGAGCATCGCGAATGCCTTCGGTATTCCGCTGATCCTGCATGAAGAGGCCTACCGCGTCCTGCTGGATCATTACGGCAGCGAGGAGGCCGTAACCCCTGCCCGCGCGAAAATGGCGATGACCCCGGAGGGCGCGCAGCTCATTAGCAACCCGGTTTCCGGCGCGCCAGGCTTTGTCATCGGCAATGTCTATATTATGGCCGGTGTCCCTAGAATCATGCAGGCTATGTTCGATGCGGCGCTGGAAACGCTGGAGGGCGGCGCGATTATTCTCTCACGCACAGTGGAGTGCCCCTTCCCTGAAAGCGCCATCGCAGAGCAACTCACCGCGCTTCAGGGAGAATATCCGGATATCGATATGGGCAGCTATCCCGTCTACCAGAACGGGGAGCACTCAACCAGCCTCGTCCTGCGCGGCACAGACGAACCCCGCCTCAGCGAGGCCGAGCGTGTTTTAACCGAAATTGTGAAGGGGTTATAGCCCCCTCTCCCCTCCGGGGAGAGGGTT